>NZ_CP102931.1:0-367500 GCF_024734665.1 Variovorax paradoxus | reverse complement strand
CAAACTCTATAGTTCGATCTTGATTTGCGCCCCATCTCGCGATGAGGCAAAACTCATAAAAAAAGAAATTGAAGTGAACTTCACTTCTATTCTCATGAGCGTTTTTAAGTCTTGCGACTTGTTCCGAAGAACTTACGCAATTACCTTCAAACGCCCACGCTTATCGGCTGTAGATTTTTAACGAACCTCGAAGCAACTTTGCGTTGACTTCGTTTGCTTTGCTGCGATCAGCGAAGCCTTGTAGTCTATCACGATTTTCAAAGAATCGTCAAACTTTTTTCGCTTTCAACATCTTCTTATTCGCATCCCGCAACCTTCGTTGCAAGCTGCTGAAGCCGTTTCAGCGGAGCCTTGCAGTCTAGCACGACTTTAAAAGTCCAACCAAACTTTTCAACTCTTTCTTCGCCTTCAACCAGCTTCTTTTCGCAACCCGCAACTTCCGTCGCAAGCCGCTGAAGCCGTTTCAGCGAAGCCTTCGATTATGCACCGTTTTTTCAAACCGCGTCAACTTTCGAAGACTTTCTTCACCGCCAACAATCAACGCCCCAGAAGAAGCACCAACTGCCTCGAACACCAGTGGCATTCATCAGCGAAGCCCACTAGTATATGACAGATTTGGGGCCGTGCACGACTGCCCTAAAGAAACTTGAAAAGGGGCCTCTTCGAGCCCCCTTCATACAGAGCCCATCTCCCTGCCGCCAAGCCCTGACATTGGCTCCTCCGATAATCCGCGCCACATGGCACTCATCACACTCCTCGACGCCCAACTGGCGTTCGGTCACGTCCCGCTGCTGGATCATGCGGACTTTTCTCTTCTCGAATCGGAGCGCATCGGCCTGATCGGCCGCAATGGCGCGGGCAAGTCTTCCCTGCTCAAGATACTGGGCGGCCTGGAGAAGACCGACGACGGCACTCTCCAGTTGCAGCAGAACCTCCGGGTGGCCTATGTGGCCCAGGAACCTCTTCTGGATATGGATGCGGATGTCTTCACCGCAGCCAGCCAGGGCCTGGCCCCCGTCATTGCCATCCGTGACCTCTATCTCTCCGGCGCGGACGGCCTAGACCTGGACGCCCTCCAGTCCCAGATCGAAGCCTTCGACGCCTGGAACTGGGAGCAGCGCGTGGAAGAAACGCTGCACCGCCTCCACCTCGACCGCGACGCCCGCGTCGGCTCTCTCTCCGGCGGCACCCGCAAGCGTGTCGCCCTGGCGCAGGCTCTGGTGGCCGCGCCAGACGTCCTCCTGCTCGACGAGCCCACCAACCACCTGGACCTCGACTCCATCGAATGGCTCGAACAATTGCTGATCGACTTCAAGGGCAGCGTCGTTACTGTCACCCATGACCGCAGCTTCCTGAACCGCGTCGCCACCCGCATCGTGGAGCTGGACCGCGGCAAGCTGGGCTCCTACCCCGGCAACTTCGAGCAATACCTGCTGCAGAAGGAAGAGCAGCTCGCCCAGGAGGCCGTGATCAGCGCCAAGGCCGACAAGCTCCTGGCCCAGGAAGAAATCTGGATCCGCAAGGGCGTAGAAGCCCGCCGCACCCGCAGCCAGAGCCGCATCACCCGCCTGCAGGAACTGCGCGCCAGCCGCGTCGCCCGCCGGGAGGTGCAAGGCAGCGTCAACATGGACGTGGCCTCCGGCCAATCCAGCGGCAAGATCGTGGCCGAGCTCACCGAGGCCACCAAGTCCTTCGGCGAAAAGACCGTCATACGCAAGTTCAGCGGCACCATCCTGCGCGGCGACAAGGTCGGCCTGCTCGGCCCCAACGGCGCGGGCAAGACGACCCTGCTGAAGCTGATTCTGGGCGAGCTCGAACCCGACAGCGGCAAGATCCGCCGCGGCACCAACCTGCAGGTGGCGTATTTCGACCAGATGCGCGACAAGCTCGACCTCGACGCCACGCTGGAAGACTTCATCAGCCCCGGCAGCGAATGGATCGAAATCGGCAGCCAGAAGAAGCACGTCAAGAGCTACCTCTCGGACTTCCTCTTCTCCCCCGCGCGCGCCAACTCCCCCGTGCGCTCGCTCAGCGGCGGCGAGCGCAACCGCCTGCTGCTGGCCCGCCTGTTCGCGCGCCCCGCCAACGTACTGGTGCTCGACGAGCCGACCAACGACCTCGACATCGACACCCTGGAGTTGCTCGAGAACCTGCTGCAGGATTACGACGGCACCGTGTTCCTCGTGAGCCACGACCGGACCTTCCTCGACAACGTGGTCACCAGCACCATCGCCTATGAAGGCGACGGCAGCTGGCGCGAGTACGAAGGCAGCGTGCAGGACTGGCTGATCCAGTCCAAGCGCGCCCGCGAGATCGCCGAGCAGCGCGCGGCCGCCGCCCCGACGCCAGCACCCGCCCCGGCCGCGGAATCCCCCGCCCCCAAGGCAGCAGGCGCCCGCAAGAAGCTGTCTTATAAAGAGCAGCGCGAACTCGACACCCTCCCCGCCCAGATCGCAGCCCTCGAAGCCGAGCAGACGCGCATCACCGAAATGCTCGAACTCGACGGCGGCGCCATCTACGCCACCGACGCGTCGCGCGCCACCGAGCTTGCCGAGCGCCACACCCGGATCGACGACGAACTGCTCGCCGCCCTGGAGCGCCAGGAAGAGCTCACCGCCGGACGCTGACACCCACCGGCTCCGGTCGTCCGCCCGTCCGACGCCAGGCGGCCGCCGACTAGGCTATATATGCGGCTCACCCCTCCAAGCCTCGGGAAAGCCGCATGCCTTCTTCCTTCCAGACGTTCTTGCGCCGATCCACCGCGCTTCTCGCGCTGCTGATCCTCGGTGCCTGCGCACAGCTGCCCCAGAACGTCGACCGGCCCGTCTCGACCGCTCTCGCCTCGCCAGCCACCGGCACCGCGATGGCCGACCTGGTGCAGCAGCGCCGGCAGACCGACAAGGCCCGCTATGAATCCGGCTTCCTGCTCCTGGGCGGTCCGCAGGCCGCCTACGGCAGCCGGCTCGCGCTGATCGAGGGTGCCCAGAAGACGCTGGACCTGCAGTACTACGCGATCCACGCCGATGCCAGCACCGGCCGCCTGCTGCGCGGCCTGCGCTCGGCCGCCGAGCGCGGTGTGCGGGTGCGCGTGCTGCTCGACGACTTCCACACCACCGGCCGCGACGCATTGGTGCTGGGCCTGGCCTTCATCCCGAACATCGAGATGCGCCTGTTCAATCCGCTGGCCGGCTCTCGCGACTCCACCTTCAGTCGCCTGCTCAATTCGATCGACGACGCCTCGCGCATCCAGCAGCGCATGCACAACAAGCTGTTCCTGGCCGACAACGTGCTCGGCGTCACGGGTGGGCGCAACCTTGGCGATGCGTATTTCGGCAACGCGACCAACGGCAACTTCGTCGATGTCGACGTGCTGGCGGCCGGCCCTATCGTGCAAGACCTCTCGCGCAGCTTCGACAGCTACTGGAACAACGAGCGCGCCTACCCGGTGCAATCGCTGGTCACGCGCGAGGAACTGCAGGCCATGCGCGACCGTGCGAGAAAGGCCGACCAGGAACTGGCCGAAGAATCCGCCAGCCAGCAGAAAGGCTCGGACAACGCCCCTCCCACCGCCGAACAGCGCGCCCGCGCCTGGGACGAAAAGCCGCTGGACCTGCGCACCGCCACCTTCGTCTGGGCGCCGGCCGCAATGCTGGCCGACAAGCCCGGCAAGATCCCCGCCGACTCGGGCCCCGAAAGCGCGAAGGCGCCGGGCCTCGTGGTCAGCCGGCCCGGCGACAAGGCCGGCACCTCGCCCGGTGCGGCCTCGCTGGAGGCCGCGTCCGACCTGGCCGCCGGCGGCGACACCGTGGTCGAAGGGCTGCTGCAACTGATCGGCCAGGCCCGCGCCGACCTGCTCATCATCTCGCCCTACTTCGTGCCCGGAAAAGACATGCTGCAAGCCTTTTCCGCGGCCCGCACCCGGGGCGTGCGCATCCGCGTGCTGACCAACTCGCTGGCCTCGAACGACGCGCCGGTGGCGCACGTGGGTTACGCGCGCCACCGCGAAGAACTGCTCGCGATGGGCATCGAACTCTACGAACTTCGCAGCGAGCAGACGAGCTTCGGCAATGTCTTCGGCTCCTCGGGCGGCGGCAGCACGGGTACCTCGGGCGAATCGCGCGCCATGCTGCACTCCAAGGTGCTGGTGATGGATGGCCGTCTGCTGGTGGTCGGATCGATGAATCTCGACCTGCGCTCGCAGCTGCAGAACACCGAGATCGCGCTGCTGATCCGCAGCAACGAACTCTCGCGCGCCGCGTCCGAGCAGATCGAACGCGGCATGCGCGAGCGCTCATGGCATGTCGAGCTGGTCGACGGCTCGCTGTTGTGGCGCGCGCCCGAGGGCAGCGGCCTGAAGGACACCACCACCGAACCCGATGCCAGCGCCACGCTGCGGCTGCTGCTCAAGCTCTTCGGGCCGCTGGCGCCAGACCAACTGCTTTAGAAAAACCGTCAGTGCTTGTGCTGATGCGCCGAACCGGCTGCATCGGCACCCTCGGGCGCCCCCACCGGCAGCGTCACGTCCAGCGCAGTCTTCACACCCTTGGCGTCCTCGAACTTCAGCGTCATCGGCACGGTCGCGCCCTTGGCCAGCGCGCCCTTCAGGTCCATCATCATCACGTGGTAGCCGCCGGGCTTGAGCTCGACGGTCTGGCCCGCGGGCAGGTCGAGACCACCGGTCAACTCGCGCATCTTCATGGTGTCGCCTTCCATCTTCATCTCGTGCACTTCGGCAATGCCGGCGGCCGGGGTGGAGATGCTCACCAGCTTCGTGCCGGTGGGCGCGGTCAGCTTCATGAAGGCGCCGGTGCCGCTCTGGCCCGGTACCGACTGGCGCACCCAGCCGTCGCGCACGTCGACCGTGGCCACGCCCTGCGCCACCACGTTCAGCTTGGCGGCCGGGCTCTTCAGGCCGGCAGTCGAGCTGCCCGATGCTGGCACCTCGGCCCAGTCGGCCACGCCGGTGTCGCAGGTCTGCAGCACCTTGAACCACAGCGTGCCGGGCGTCGCGGGCACCTTGCCGCGCAGCACGAATTCGGCACGCTCGCTGCCGGGCAACGCGTTCTCGGGCTTTTCTGCCGTCCAGCGCACTTCGCCATCACCGCTCTTCTGCACGTCGAGCTTCCAGCCCTTGCGCTCCTGCGCGTCGCTCAGCACGAAGCCCTTGGGCAGGCGCACGGCGAGGCCGGTGGTGGCCTTGGCGCCTTCGCAGGCGTGGCCGACGCGGAAGGCGGCGTTGTAGTCGCTGCCCACGGTGGCGCCGCCCGGCGGCAGGGTGACGTGCGCCACGGCGGCGCCCGCGCCCGCCAGCATGGCGCAGGCAGCAGCGGTCTTGAGCGTCTTGAGAGCGGCCATCGAAGTCTTGTTCATGTCGTGTCCTTGCAGTTGGAGTGAAAGAGTCAAAGGTCGAACTTGAGTTCGGCCACATAGGTGCGCTGCGGGTACGGGTGGAAGGCCCAGTACCTGTTGTTGTTCAGGTTGTCGATGCCGAAGGACGCGCTCCATTGCTTGTCGATCCGGTAGCGTATGCGCGCGTCGACCACGAAGAACTTCGAGAAGCCCATGTACGCGAAGCCGTTGGGGTCGCTGTTGTCGAGCGTGCCGTACTGTTTGCCGCTGTAGCGCGCGCCGACGGTGTAGCTCCAGTTGGCGTCCGGTCGGTAGGTGGCGAGCAGCGTGGCGCGTACCTTCGGCACGCGCGGCTGGTCGTGGCCGACACTGGCGGGAAAGCCGCTGTTGGCGGTGATCTTCGAGCGGGTCAGCGTGAGGCTGCCGCTCAGGTCGAGCCCCCGCATGCCCACGTCGACCGCGTTCATCGCCACCTCGAGCCCGCGCGTGCGGATGGCGTCGACGTTCTGCACCGTGCTCACGAGGTTGGTGAGGGCCTGCGTGTAGAGCGCGTCCTTCGTGTTCTCGAAGAACAGCGTGGTGCGCAGCACGCCGTCGAGCCCCCAGCCCTTCAGGTCGCGCTCGGCGCTGAGCTCGGTGGTCCACGAGCGCTCGGGGCGCAGGTTCGGATTGGTGTTGATGATCTGGTTGCCGCTGATCGAGCCCTGGTAGAGCTCGCTCACCGTCGGCATGCGCACCGCGCGGCCGGTCGAGGCCTTGAGGAGCCAGTCGGACGTGGCCTGCCAGGCGATGGCGGCCTTGGGCGAGTCGTAGCTGTTCTTGCGCGGTGCAAAGTCCAGCAGCGTGGCCGCATTGCCGAGCTGGCCGCCGTAGGCCTCCCAGCGCTCGTGGCGCAGGCCGAGCGTGGTCTTCCAGTCCTTCGCGAAGCGCCAGGTGTCCTGCACGTAGAGCGACTGCAGCCGGGTGTTGCCGTTGAAGGCCGAGAACGGCGTGACGGGTGATCCGTTGATCCAGTCGAGCGTGTTGCCGACGCTGGTGCGCAGGCGCGCCGTGTCCTGCTGGAAGCCGAAGTCGACCACGTGCGCGCCCACGCCCTCGGCCGAGCCGGTGGGCCGCCAGGTGCCGGCCGCCTTGAAGGTGTTCCAGCCGGAGCCGCCCATGTCGGTGGTGCGGCCCGGGCCACCGCTGAAGGCGCCCGGCAGCGGCGTGGTGGGCGTGCGCGAGGTGTCGCTCGAATAGTCGAACAGGCTCGCCGCCACCTCCCAGTCGAACACGCCGCCGGTGTGGCTCTTCACCGAGAGGCCGTGCATGTAGTGCGTGAGCGCGGTCTCGGTCGGCGCGAGCGCGGCGCTGGGCGAATCGAGGTTGTAGGTGCGCCCGCCGATGTTCACGCGGCCGCTGTACACCGGCCGCCCGAGCGCATCGCGCAGCCAGGTGTCGACGCCGCCGTGCGTGGTGTTGTTCCACGCACCCAGCGTGTAGGTGGCGCGAATGGTGGGCGAGAAGTCGTACGCCAGCTTGAGCTTGGCCTGCTCCTGCGTGGTGTCGTAGATGGTGGAGCCACCCACCAGCCACCAGGGCTGGTTCGACGGGTTCAGCCCAAGCACTGCGCCGGTCACGGGCGTGCCCGCGCTGCCGACTGTGCCCGCGCTCACCAGCCGGTTGCCGAACACCAGCGCCTGCCCCTTGCTGTGGGTGCGCGAGGCGCTGAGCCACCACGACCAGTCGCCGCTGCGGCTGCCCAGCGACAGGTCGAGCTGCTGGCCGGCCGGGGAGGAATGGCTGTTGTACAGATCGAAGTTCGACACGAAGCCGCTGAGCTTGATGTGGGCTTCGAGCTGCGTGGGCATGCGCGTCACGTAGTCGACCACCGCGCCAACCGAGTTACCGGGGTACGCAGCCGAGAACGGCCCGTAGAGCACATCGACCCGCTCGATTTCTTCCGGCGACACCATGCCCCAGCGCGGCGCGTAGGTGGCGCCGTTGCCCAGCGGGTTCGACAGCACGATGCCGTCGGCATAGACCAGCGAGCGCGCGCTGTTGCCCGTGCCCGAGGCGCGAGTGGCGAGCACGGCATGGTTGAAGTCGCCGATGTAGCGCTTGCGCACGACCAGGCTCGGCAGGTACTTGAGCGCGTCTTCGCTGTCGGTGGCGTTGACGGTCTCGACGATCTGGTCGTGCGTCACGCCTTCGATGGTGGTGGGGATCTGCGCCGGCAGCGAGGTCGGCCGGCCGCCGCTCACGGTGACGGTGCTCAGCGAACGGCCACCGGTGCCGCTTTCAGGCGCTTCGGCGGGCTGCTGCTGCGCCAGCGCAGGCGCGCCAAGAGGGAATGCCATGGCGATCGCCAGGGCGCGGGAATGCTTTTTCAAGAGGAACCTTCTCCACGAAACTTCAAGCCAGACAGGCCGCACACGCACTCTGTCGTGCGTATGCAGCTATGGTTTTGAGAGCGTCAGGAGAAAGTCGGGGGCCCGCGCGCCGGTAGCGGCGCCGCGGTGGCCGCGGCAAGGCGCGCGGCAGGAATGGACTGGACCACGCGGCCCAGCGGCAGGGGAAGGTCGAAAACCGGAACCGCCATGGCCGGCGGCGGCGCGCCGGTCAGCACGCACAGCGGGCAGTCCATGTGCGAGGCGCCCATTTCCTGCGCGCCGTCTTCGGTATGGACCACCACCTTGATCGAGCCGGCGCTGGAGCACACCAGCTCCATCGACTGCGGATTCACCAGCGGCGACGCCACCGCCACGCCCAGCGACATCACGAACCACAGCAGCACCCAGCGGCCGACGAGGCCGAGGAAGCGGGTGTGGGTTCGCAGCGCGTGCATGGCGGGCGATTATCTGCGCACTTTGCCCTTGGCGGCAGGGGCTGCGGCCTTGGCTGACGCTTTGGCGGGGGCCTTGGCGCCCCTGGCGGCGGGTGCCGCCTTCGTCGATTTGCCGCCCTTCTGCGCCGCCTGCCCGCGCTGGCCCTTCACGGCCTTGCCGCCCCGCACGGCCCTTGGCGCCGGCGAAGGCGCCGCGAGCGCGGGCATCGGCTGTGCCGTCTGCGCCTGTGCGTTGGTCAGCACGGGCGTCACGGTGAAGCCGCGCGCCGCCATCAGCGCGGGCAGCCCCTGCGGGCCGATCATGTGCAGCGCCCCGACCGCCGCGAACACGCCCTTACCGCCGGCATGCAGGCGCTCGATGCCGTCGGCCAGGTTCGGGTTGCGGTCGTCGAGCAGGCGCTTCATCAACCGCTGCTCGGCGGACGTTTTGAGGCAGTCACACCACTGGGGATAGCTGGCAAGCCGGGCCGCGTCGCTGCGCGCCCAGACATCGGCCAGTTCCTTGAGCTGGCCGCGCAGCTTGCCGGACTCCAGCTCGTCGAGCGCCGCGTCCACCTGCTCGGCTTCTTCGGCTTCGGATTCGCCGGTCAGCACCTTGATCTGTTCAGCCGCGTTTTCGAGCGCGACGATCGGCTTGCTGCTGTTGCGGGCGGAGACCGCCAGCGTCTCGTCCACGCCGAATTCCGGGTACAGCCCGTCGGCTCGCCCCGCCAGGCCGGCCAGCGCCGTGACCTGCAGGATCGGCTGCAGCTTCGACAGCGTTCCCGGCGGCACGCAGGCTTCAGAGTTCTGGCGCTCCAGCCGGCGGGCGCGCTCGCCGCTGAGCATGCGCGCCAGCAGCTCCGGGTCGGCCGGCCGGGCCATGGCGCGGGCGGTGGCCTCGTCGCGCAGGTCGAGTTCCAGCGCGAGGGTGTCACTCTGCGCCAGCGCCTTCTGGATGGTTGGGCCGGGCCGCACCCAGTCGCCGCGGCCGACGTGGATGGTGCCGTAGAGCCACGAGGTGCGCCCGTCGCGCTCGATGCGCCAGAGCACCCCACGGTCGACGCCGTTGCGCACGCCCATGCCCGGCTTCTCGAGGCTGGCGATGGCCGATGGCGGGCAGGCGGCATGCGCCGCCGCGAAGCTGAACACACAGCACACGCCAGCGAGGATGCGGCGCGGCATGCGCCGGAAATCCGGCGCGGAAGGAAGAAGAGAGAGGATGTCGCGCATCCGCGCGATGACATGCATGCCGCGCATCCGCGCGGCGAGGACCCGGAGTATCCGCAAGGCTTGCTCCACGATGAAAGAAAGTCCGGCATTCTCACAGCACCGCTGCCCATAATCCGAAACCATGCAGAGCATCTTCCACCTTGCCTTCAACGTTCGCGACCTCGACGGTGCCCGCCGCTTCTATGGCGACGTGCTCGGCTGCGCCGAAGGCCGCAGCACCGACACCTGGGTCGACTTCGACTTCTTCGGCCACCAGATTTCGCTGCACCTCGGCGAGCCCTTCGCCACCGCCCGCACCGGCCGCGTCGGCGACGTGATGGTGCCAATGCCGCACTTCGGCCTCGCGCTGGCCCTGCCCGACTGGCAGGCAATGGCCGCGCGGCTCGAAGCCGCCGGCACCGAGTTCGTGCTGAAGCCGCAAGTGCGCTTCGAAGGCCAGCCGGGCGAGCAATGGACGATGTTCTTCTTCGACCCGTTCGGCAACCCGATCGAGATCAAGGGCCTCCGCTCCCTCGAAACGCTCTACGACAAGTGAAATGACCCCGCGCCGGATCGCCCCTCGCGGCGCCGCCGCACTCTTCGCACTCCTCTGTGCCACGGCGGCGCATGCGCAGCTCGACTGCGAACTCAACGGCCGCAGCGTGAACCCGACCAACGGCAGCAGCACCGCCGGCAAGACCGGCCTGCTGCGCTGCAAGGACCACGCAACCGGCGAGTTGCAGCGCGAAGAGCAGATCCAGAACGGCGTGTCGATGGGCCTGGTGCGCATCTACGAGAAGGGCAAGCTCGCCAAGGAGCACAGCCTCAACGCCAAGGGCAACCTGCATGGCCGCGCCCGCGAGTTCTCACCCACGGGCCGCGTGCTGCGCGACGCCACCTACGACGACGGCCAGGAGCGCGGACTGGTACGCAACTTCTACCCCGACGGTAAGCTGCGGCGCGCCATCTTCTATCCCGACACCGGCAGCGGCAGCGAGCGAGCGTCGGTCGAATTCACCGAAAACGGCCAGCTCTCGGCCCTGCGCTGCGCGGACGCGCCCACGCTCGCGCCGGTGGCGGACGACGCCAAGCTCTGCGGCTTCACGGGCACCGGCCCGTCGCAGGTCGACCTGTTCGATGCGCGCGGCAGCCTGCGTTCGAGGCTTTCTTTCGTGTCGGGCAAGCGGGTGCGCTCGCAGAGCTTCTACGACAACGGCAAGACGGCGTCGCTGGACGAAACCGTGGGCAACCAGCGCACCGAGCAGAACTACTCGTCCGAAGGCGTGAAGCGCCGCGAGACGGTGTACCTGCTGGTCGAGCGCGCGAGCGTGCGCATACGCGAGCAGGCCTTCTCCGAAAAGGGCACGCTGGTGCGCGACCAGCGCTGGAACAGCGCGGGCGAGCCTATCGTCGACGACGGCTACTACCTCAATGGCCAGCCGCGCAGCAAGTCGGCCTACAGCGGCAGCGGCGACGCGCGCGCGGTCGAGATCACCGAGTTCTACGACAGCGGCCAGCGCGCCGCGCAGGGCCGCTACGAGATCGCGGGCCGCAACCGGCAGATTCCGGTCGGCACCCACCAGCGCTTCAGCGAGAAGGGCACGCTACTGGCCGAGTCGAGCTTCGACGCCAAGGGCCGCGTGACGCGCGAGCGCACCTGGGACGAAAACGGCGAGCTGCAGCGCGACGACGAAGTCCTCGAAGACGGCTCGCGCAAGGCGTTCACCCGATAGGGCAAACGTCCACTGCTGGCATCAGTCGAGCTTGATGCCAGCCTGCTTGATGATCGGGCCCCAGCGCTTCGACTCCGCGCGCGACAGCGCCGCGAACTGAGCCGGCGAGCCCGGCATCGCTTCCATGCCGAAGTCTTCGAAGCGCTTCTGCACGGCGGGCGTGCCGAAGGCCTTGTTCAGGTCGCCGTTGAGCCTGTTCACCACCGCGGGCGACAGGCCGGCCGGGCCGAGGATGCCCTGGAACGCAAACACCTCCGTGTTGGGCACGCCCACTTCAGCCAGCGTCGGCACATTGGGCAGCAGCTTGCTGCGCGCACCCGAGCCGATGGCCAGCACCCGCACCTTGTTGCTCTGCATGATCGACAGGCCCGAAGCCAGGTCGAGGAACATGCAGGGCACCTGCCCGCCCATCACGTCGGCCATGGCCGGCGCCGCGCCGCGGTACGGAATGTGGGTGATGAAGGTGCCGGTGCGCACCTTGAACATTTCCATTGCCAAGTGGTGCGGCGAACCGTTGCCGGGCGAGGCGTAGTTGACCTTGCCGGGATTGGCCTTCACGTAGGCCAGGAACTCCTTGAAGTTCTTCGCCGGGAAGTCTGGGTGCACCACCAGCGCGAGCGGAAACTTGCCGATCGCGCCGATGTAGGTGAAGTCTTTCTCGGGGTTGAAAGGCAGCTTGCTGAACAGATGCTCGTTGAAGGCCAGCACGGCGTTGTCGGCCGAAAGGATCGTGTAGCCGTCGGGTTTGCTCTTGGCGACCAGGTCGGCGCCGATGTTGGTGGAGGCGCCGGGGCGGTTGTCGACCACGATCTGCTGGCCCAGCGTCTGGCGCATCGATTCGGCCAGCACGCGCGCGATCACGTCGGTGCCACCGCCTGCCGGGTAAGGCACGACCCACTTGATGAGTTGCGCGGGGTACTCCTGTGCATGGGCGAAAGGCGTGGCGGCCACGGCGGCGCCGGAAGCGAGCGTGGCGAGAAGGGTGCGGCGATCCATGGATCAGTCTCCAGTCGTTTGTAATTTGGAAGGTCAGGAAGCGGACAGCGATGGTACGGGCAGCGCGCGCAAGGCATCGGCCAGCGCGGCGCGGCAGCGCGCCTCGTCGCCGACCTGCTCGAACAGCAGCAGCGCGAGCCGCGCGAGGAACAGCGATTCGCGCTCGGCGCCTGCCTCGGTGATGGCACGCGCGCACTCGGCATAGAGGCGGTCGCGGGCGTCGGGGTTCAGCGGTGTCGTGGTCATGCGAGGGGCTCCTGGGCCGCGCGGGCCAGTGCGGGTTGCAGGGCGCCGGACGGCAGGCGATGCCAGCGCGCGGCCACGTGGCCGTCGGGGCGCAGCAGGTAGACCGCGCCGTCTTGCGCGCCGAGCGCTTCGAAGACGGCGGGCGAGGCATGCGCGTCGGCGCCGTCGATGCCCGGGCTCGCGATGCTGCGCACGACGAAGGGCAGCGCTCCCTGCCGCGCCTGTGCGATGTCGGCTGCAGGCAGCGGGGCCACGTCGGGCCGCAGCACCAGCAGCGTGAAGGTCGGTGCGATCCAGTCGGTGAGGTGGCCTTGCGCGAGTTGTTGCTCGGGCATCACCTCGCCCGGCAGCGGACCGGCCGACAGCACATCGCCTTCGCTAGACAGCGGCGAATCGGCATAGCGCACGGCCTGCGTCTGGCGCGGATTGATGAGCTGCGCAATGCCGCGATGCGCCTCCGAGAGCGACAGCGCCGCCTCGCGCAGCAAGTCGAAGCCGCGAGACGGCGGCGACATGAACTCGGTGCTGCGCATCGCGTTTTCGGCGTTCACATGAAAGGCCGCGATGCGCTCCTGCGAATACGAGTCGAGCAACTCCGCATCCGACAAGCCCTTGGCCACGAACGCCAGCTTCCACGCGAGGTTGTCCGCATCGTCGAAGCCCGAGTTGAGCCCGCGCACGCCGAAGATCGGCATCGCATGCGCCGCGTTGCCCGCGAACACGACGCGGCCGTGGCGGTAGCTGTCGAGCGTCATTGCGCCGGCACGGTAGACCGAAGTCCACACCGTCTTCCACGGCAGGTGGCCTTCGCCGATGGCGTCGAGGTGGCGCTGCACGAACTCGGCCACGGCCGGCGGCTGCAGCGCTTCTTCGGTGCTCTGGCCGGGGCGCAGTTGGTAGTCGATGCGCCAGATGTCGTCGGGCTGGCGGTGCATCAGCACGGTCGAGCCCGGGTTCCACGGTGGGTCGAACCATGCGCGGCGCTCGGTGGGGTGGCCGCTGTGCAGCTCGATGTCGATAATCACGTAGCGGCCTTCGTAGCCCGTGCCCTCGAGCGCGAGCCCCATCGCCTTGCGCACGAAGCTCTGGCCGCCGTCGCAGGCCGCGAGCCACTGGCCGTGCAGCCGGTAGGCACCTTCGGCGTTGCGCACGTCGAGCGTCACGCCTTCATCGCCTTGCTCAAGGCCGGTGAGCTCGGTGCCCCAGCGGATGTCGATGAGCCCCGGTGTCTGCTCGTTGCGGCGGAAGATCTCTTCCAGCAGGTAGTGCTCGGCGTAGTACTGCTCGAGGTTGATCATCGGCGGCAGCTTTTGCTGCGCGTCATGCGGCATCTCGAAGCGGAACACCTCGGCCGTCTTGTAGAAGCTGCGCCCGCCGGTCCACGGCAGTCCCTTGGCCATGAAGCCGGGCAGCACGCCGAGCCGTTCCATGATTTCAAGGCTGCGCCGCGAGATGCAGGCCGCACGGCTGCCGACGCACACCGTGTCGTCGGCTTCGAGGATCACGCAGCGCACGCCGTGGTTCGCGAGCCCCAGCGCGAGCGCCATGCCGACCGGCCCACCGCCGGCGATCACCACCGGATGGCGGCCGGGCTCGATGCCGCCTTCTTCGAGCGGCGGCGTCCAGGGCTTGTAGCGCGTGTAGTGGAAGGCGCCGACCGATGGCGGCAGTTCGGTGGCGCTGGCCGGCGGAGGCACGGGGCCGCTGGCGGCATCGGGAGAGTTCGTCATTCGACGGGATTGTCCCGATGCGCGCGGCGCGGCAATGTCATAACTTCGTACGAGGTACTTACCCGAACCGCTCTTCTTTTTCCTCACGCATGAGACGCTGGCGCATCCACCCCACCGACACCGCGCTGGCCGCAGCCGTCGTCGGCGACGTGCTATCTGGCGTGGGCACGCCGTATCTGGCAAGCAGCTATCTCAAGGCGATGCAGCGCGTGATGCCGGTGACTTTCTGCACCGTGTTCGTGGTCGACGCCACCGGTCGCATCGAGGCGGTGTCGGCCGCCAGCAGCTACGGCAGCACGGCCGAGCGCACCACCGAACGCTATGTGGCGCAGCGCTTCGACCTGCTCGACCCGAACATGGCCTGGCTCGCGGCGCGCAAGCTGCCGAAGCGCGCGCAGCTATGGCTGGGCCACCAGCACGCCGACGAAGTGGCCGATCCGGCCTACCGCGCCGCCTGCTATGGCGACGTCGGCATCCGCGAGCGCGCGTCGGTGTTGTTGCTGCTGCCCACGGGGCAGCGCGTGGCGGTGAGCTTCTACCGCAGCCTTGCGCAGCCGGAGTTCGGTGTGGAAGACTTCGCGCGCATCGAGGCGCACGCCACGCTGCTGGCTGATGCGACGGCGGCGCATGGCCGCAGCGCAGTGGCCGTGCGGGAGGCGGTGGAGCCCACGCTGGCCTCGCGGCTGCTGAGGTTGAGCCTGCGTGAGCGCGAGGTCATCGGGCACCTGATGGCTGGGAAAACGGCGAAAGAAGCTGCGCGCGAGATCGGCGTTGAGCTGACGACGGTGC
The DNA here is from genome assembly GCF_024734665.1 of Variovorax paradoxus. Classification (NCBI taxonomy): domain Bacteria; kingdom Pseudomonadati; phylum Pseudomonadota; class Betaproteobacteria; order Burkholderiales; family Comamonadaceae; genus Variovorax; species Variovorax paradoxus. The sequence continues at coordinate 352,639 of NZ_CP102931.1, read as the reverse complement.
GCACGCATCAGTACCGGGCGTTCCGGCGGCTGGGGATACGGTCGCAGAAAGAACTGCTGCGCGGTGCGAGCCTGTAGTCCAGCCTGTTAACGCCGTTAATTGCGCCGTCCTCGCGATCAGCCGCCAATCATCGACAACGCGTTTCGAGCATGAAGCTCGAACACGTACGTCATTCTTTCCAGCACATGCACTTCGGCATCGTTCGGGTCGTGCGACTTGTCCAGTGACGCGCGGACCTTGTGCCATGCTGGCAGCAAGGCGCGCGCCATCTTGCCGAACTCGGCCAATGTTTCAGGCAGGCGAAAGCCGCAGTCTTCGCACAGGGCCTCCCAGGAATGGCGGCCCACCGAATCGAAGGTTTCCTCGTCCCCGATGAACAGCGCCAGACCAGTGTCCCCGTACGCGCGCACGCACAGCAGGTCGTAGAACGGCGCGAGCCTGAAGCCCTTGTCATCGACCAGCACCGACACGTTCTTGGCGTGCGCATCCGAATTGCCGATCAGGTAGTTGAACATCACCCAACGCTGGAACTGCAGCAGGTCGATGCCGCGCACACCCAGCCCGCGCAAGACCTTGACCAGCAAAGGAATGCTGACCAGCCCACCCGAACGCTGATATTTCCAGTCCGCGCCGTGTCCCAGCAACTGGCAGCCGTCGACTTGATGAAGGCTCACGATGTTGCCCGCCGCCAGCAGCCGGTCGTAGCGTTCGACCACGTAAGCCGCCTCGGGAATGCGAAGCAGCCAAACCTCCGGCACCGGCAACCGAAGCGCTCGTGCCAGCTTCATGCAGGCAAATTCGTTGACTGCGCTGGGGTGGTAGCGCGCTTGGCGCGTGTCAGGCTTGAGGATGTGCGTGGTGGGTGACTGGCCAATGCTGTCGCTCAGGCGCTGGCCTGCCGGGTCGAAGCGCAGGCCGATCTTGTCCTGCGCGCCGGCCAGCGACATGGTCGCCTGGGTGTTGGACAGCAACAGCGGCGTGCGGTCGCGGCCGGCCAGCCGTCGACTCAGCTCCTCGAACGATAGCGGACGGTATTCCTGCGCCGGCACTGGCCGCGCCTCGGGCGGCAGCAGCGAGAGCACGCCGGGAAGCTCCGCGCCCAGGCGGCCCAGCAACTCGAAGGATGAAGCGCCGCGCAAATGAATGGCGCTGACGATGTCGTCGAGCGCATCGCCTTCAGGGAGCAGATTCTCGAAAAATGACCGGACCAGGTGCCCGGTGTAGCGCTCTGCCACCAGCGGAAATTGCGGTGCCAGCACATAGTGCCCTGGCTGTTCCAGCCATTGAGGGTCGTACTCGAAGAAGTAGTCAGCGGCAGCATGGCCGAACCACCCCATTGGACGGGCGTTGGCCCAGATGCGCAGCCGGATCATTCGGCGCTCGCCTCGGGGTCGCCCTGCCAACCGCCAAGGCTGGCTTTGAGTCCCAGTCCGGTCGCGAGGAGCAGCAATTTCACCAAGGAACAGCGCCCCGGATCGCTTTCCGCGTCGCGGATGAAAGAGGGGCTGACGCCGCACACCGAAGCGGCTTGCGCGCGCGACAAACCCTGGCGCTTGCGCTCGGCCGTGAGTCGCATGGCCAGTTCAGAAAGATTGTCTGGAGTGAGGTACATGAATTGACCTGATAAGAGCATTATTGCTTAACGCTTGATCAAATCAATCTTTTTTGCCTCTATAGGGTCAATTTAAAGCGATATCGATTTTTGACCCAGGAGGGTCAAAATCACGAATCAAATACGGCCAGACAGAAGTATTGACCTTGAAAGGTCAAGCCGCTCAATCTTCAGCTGCTTCTTCCAGACCGCCCTGCGGCTTCACCAACGACACCGGCGCCTCCTTCGGTCGCCCGGCCGTCGACACGATCTCCTGGTCGATCGCGCCGAACAGCGAACGCCCGTCCAGCCCCTTCATCTCGATGCGGATGGTGTCGCCGAATTTCATGAAGTCGGTATACGGCTGGCCGGTCTGGATGGTCTCGATGCAGCGCTTCTCGGCGATGCACGAGTAGCCCTTGGGCCAGTCCATGTGGCCGTTCTTTTCCACACCCTTGTTGCTCACGGTGCCGCTGCCCACGATGCTGCCGGCGCGCACGTTGCGCGTCTTGGCGATGTGAGCGATGAGCTGGCCGAAGTGGAAGGTCATCTCCGGGCCGGCGTCGCACATGCCGACCTTGCGGCCGTTCCAGCTGCTTTGCAGCGCCAGGTGCACGCGGCCGTCCTGCCAGGCCTCGCCGATCTCGTCGAGCGTCACGGCCACGGGGCTGAAGGCGGTGGCGGGCTTGCTCTGGAAGAAGCCGAAGCCCTTGGCCAGCTCGGCCGGAATCAGGTTGCGCAGGCTCACGTCGTTGGCCAGCATCACGAGGCGAATGCCGTCGAGCGCCTGGTCGGGCGTGGAGCCCATGCGCACGTCGCCGGTGATGACGGCGATCTCGGCCTCGAAGTCGATGCCCATGGCTTCGCTGGGCACGATCACGTCGTCGGTCGGGCCGAGGAAGTCGTCGCTGCCGCCCTGGTACATCAGCGGATCGCTGTAGAAGCTCTCGGGCACCTCGGCGTTGCGCGCCTTGCGCACCAGTTCGACGTGGTTGATGTAGGCCGAGCCGTCGGCCCACTGGTAGGCGCGCGGCAGCGGGGCCATGCACATCGACGGATCGAAGGGGAAGGCGTGGCGCGCGCGGCCGGTGTTGAGGGAGTCGTACAGGTCCTGCAGCTGCGGGCTCATGAAGCCCCAGTCGTCCAGCACCTGCTGCAGCCGGCTCGCGATGCCGGTGGCGTAGTGGGCGAGCGTGAGGTCGCGCGAGACAACGACGAGCTGGCCGTCGCGCGAGCCGTCCTTCAGGGTGGCGAGTTTCATGATGCGGTGCGTGCGTGATGGCGCGGGACACGGCGCGTACACAAGGCCAGGCGCCGCTCCCACTTAAACTGGTTGAACGGGCGGCAGTGTACCGAGGTGGTCTTGGTGAACCTCCGGGCCGGCGCCTCACTCCACACACTGATGTCGACGCTCGTCGCCCCTCCTTCTTCCTTGCTGCCTCCCGGCCTGCCCGGGCGTCCGTCGTGGCGGGTGCTGATCGGTCTGACGCTGCTGGTGGCGCTGATCCACCTGCTGGTGCTCGGGCTGGCACCGGTGGCCATCGGGCCGGAACCCTCGCCACTGGCGAGCAAGTTCAGCACGCGGACGATCGTGATCGCGCCGCCGGCTTCCGAAAAGCCCGCGGCGCCGGCTGCCGCCCCGGCGGAAGCCAAGCCGGCGCCGCCGCCCAAGCCGCGACGGCCCCGCGAGGCGTCGGTGCCCCGTCCGAAGCCGGCTCCCGCAGCCGCTACGGCAGCGCCGGAGCCAGACGCTTCCGTGCCCCCTGCTCCAGAAACACCCGACCTGACGGCTCAGGCCGCTCCCGATTCAGGAGCAGCACCGCCCGAAGCAGCCGCCAGCGCCCCTGCCGGTGCATCTTCCCCTGCTGGTGGCACGGGCACCAGCACCAAGGCGGCCGGCGGCAGCGAAGCCTCGGGCACCATCGCCGGCACCCAGGCGCTGAGGATCCCCGGTTCGGTCACGCTCGATTTCGAAGCCACCGGCCAGGTGGGAGCGTCGCCCCAGCGGGGCGTATTCGGTGAGCTCGTCTGGCTGCAGGACGGCACCCGCTACGACGGGCGGCTGACTCTCAAGGCGGTGTTCTTCACCCTGCTCAACTGGCACAGCACCGGCCGCATCGGCCCCTCCGGCCTAGAGCCCGAGCGGTACTCCGAAAGCCGCAAGGCCGAGGTGGCGTCGCATTTCGTGCGCGACCAGGGGCAGATCGTGTTCAGCAACAACACGCCCCCCGTGCCGCTGCTGGCTGGCGCGCAGGACCGCATGAGCGTCATGATGCAGCTCGGCGGCCTGCTGGCGGCCAGCCCGGACCGCTATCCGGCGGGCACCCGGATCTCGGTCCAGACCGTGGGGCCGCGCGATGCCGACGTCTGGGTCTTCGTGGTCGGCGAAGAGGAAAAGATAGCCCTCCCGGCCGGCGAATACACCGCGCGCAAACTCACCCGCAACCCGCGCCGGGATTTCGATAGAAAACTGGAGCTCTGGCTTGCGCCAGCCTACGGCTATCTGCCCGTACGCATCAGGCAAACGGAGCCCAACGGGGACTTCGCTGACGCCCAATTGCGCAAACCCCTACCCGCGGGACCCTCAAATTGAGGAGAAAGTCACACTATCGAAGCAAAAGGTCCTGGAGATATGCCGATTAGCCTGTTGGTTTTACAAATAGACAACCTATCTTGAAACTGGCGCGTTGATTGCTATCTAAACCCCATGAACGCCATCGACATACTCACAGGGCCCGCCATGAACATGCTTTATGACTCGGAGTCTTTCGTCGTCGTACACGTGCAGCCCAATGAAGGCGAGGAGCCCGCGCAGCCGAATGTGCCGGTTCTGGAGCGTCATGGCTTCGAGATCGTGGACAAGCGTTCGGGCAAGGAGGTGTACCTCGACGGCTCCTGGGCCGAACTGTTCCAGCAGCAGATCGCCGCCTGGCAGCTCAACACCCCCACCCAGGAAGAAGTCGAAGACACGCTCGAAGGCTACGCCGAGCTGGCCCACACCCCCGTCTTGGTGCACTGAGCCGAAAACCCCGGAAACAACAACTCAGTAGGTCACGGTCACCGTGATGGTGTCGGTATAGCTGCCCGGCGCAGCCGTGTACTGGCCGGCGGGCAGGCGACCGTAGACCGTGTGCGTGGTGCTTGCCGTCCTGGTCCCGAACCCACCTGAGGCAGACGCGCTGCCCGACACCGTGCTGGTCGCCCAGACCGTTCCATAGGTCGAACTGGTGTACAGGTTGTAGTTCAGGGTGTAGTTGCCATAGCTCATGTAGCGGCTCGTGGTCGTTCCCGAATTCCCCGCACTCAGGCTGACCGTATAGCTCAAGGTGCTGGTTCCGAAGATGCTTCCTGAAAACGTGGCCGCCACCGTGATGGTGCCGGTACTTGTGGTGGCGCTCGTCGTGGCCGCGCTGTAGTTTCCGAAGCTCAGGGCCGTCGCGCTGATGGTGGCCGAACAGGTCGGCGTCCCGAGGCCCGTCGACGTGCATGTCGCATGTGCCGGCGTGGCAGCCAGCGCGCAAATCAGACCAGCAACCCAGATCAGCGCGCCGTGGGTGGAAGCATCGTTTCGCATGTGTAGGGCCCGATTTGTGGCAACGTGCCGGCGGTCGGAATGGGGCCGACCGTGAAACTGCAATGGCCTGTACGCCAATTCGCCTCGAAGCGTTCGCCCGCACGGGGGCGATCGAGCTGCAACGTGCCGCCGTAGCCGGTGATTAATGGAGACGGACGGTTCTCGCCGATGACGTCGATGCCAGCCGGCAGCGGCGAGCCGTCAGGCAGCCGGATCTGCATCGTGGCGCTCAGTTCGCGCGAGATGTCGAAGGTGGCCGCCGCAACGCCCTTGTACGACGGCACGACCTGCAGCACGTCGGAGTGCACCTGCGCCGAGATCGGCAGGTCGCCGTTGTCCACGCTGATCTTGTTCAGCTCATAGGCGCGCAGGCCGGTCACGAGGGCATGCCCCTCGCCGTCGGTCGTCGTCGCCAGGTTGTTCTCCCGGTAGATCTTGATGCCGGCCGCGCCGGGCACCGTCACCAGCGCAAAGCCGTCGCTGGACGACTGAGCCGCGAAGAGCATGCCCGACGTATAGCCCAGTGAGCCCTCGGCAAGCACCCTGGCGCTGGTTTCCTTGTTGAGGTCGACGACCTGCGCGTTGAAGCTCGCATAGGGGGTTCGCCAGGTTGCTTCGGCCTGGGTGCGCTTTGTCTCGCCATTCGAGGCCACGACGCGCCAACCCAGCCCCTCATCGCTCGGCGTCGCCTGGCTGACATCGACCGTGGTGGTGGTCTTTCCGTTTTGCCGGTCGGTCGTGGCCGATGCGGTCTGCCGGTCGCCCAGCGGAAGGGTCAGGCTCACGCCGACCGAGGCGACGCGCTGGCGATTCGCCGTGGCGCCCGAGTCGGTGCGCGCCACATAGGTGTTCAGGAACACTGCACCGAGCTGAATGGAGTGGTTGAGCGACAGCACCTTGGCCTCGTCGCCACCGCTGTAGCGCAATGCCGTGTAGGCCAGGCCCAGGCTGCCATAGCGGCGGCCAAGGGATCGCCCCAGGAACAGCTGCGTCTGCCCGGTCGTGTGCGTCTGGCTGTCCAGCCAGGCAACCTGCATGAAGCCTGCGCTGGCGGATTGCCGGCTTGCAGAAAAGCTCCACTCAGGAGCGATGTGCGCGAACGAAACACGCCCGAGCGTTCCGCTGCCCGCGTCCTGCGAGCGGCTGGCCGCGCCGTGCAGTCCGAACTCCCCCAGCGGTGCCCACACCCACGTCAGGCCGGCGCCGGCGACCTGAACCTGCGCGCCGGCCTCGCCATGCAGTTCCATGGTGGCCGTCTCGCTGAGTCCGCGGCGCCAGTTGCCGGCAGCGAACGGGCTGCCGTAGTCATTGCTCTGAAGGCCATAGTTGAGGCGGCTCCACCCCACGTTGACCGAGTAGTCCGACAAGCCCGCGCGCAGCAGATTCGTGCTCACGTAGTAGGGCGTCGTGACGGTGCGGCGCACGCCCAGCGCGTCGGACACCGAGAAGCTCATCTCACCCGCACCGCTGAGCACCGGCACGTTGCTCAACGAAAACGGGCCCGAATCGACCTGCCCCTGATAGTGCAGCGTGTTGTTCACATAGGCCTCGAGCGTCGATGCGACGGCCGATCCGCCCGTGAGCGACGGCACCGGATAGCTGATGTACCCGGGGCTCAACCCGAACTGGGTGCCGAACTGCACCCCGGCGAAGCGCGACGGCGTGGACCACGCGGCGTTCTGCGTGATGGCGTCGCCGACCGTCAGCCGCGTCAGGCGATCCGGATCGTCGTAGCGGTAGTAGCTGTCGAGCCGGACCATCTTGCTCAGCGACGAAAGGCCCGTCGCATTCTGATAGGCCGACTGGCCGACGAGCACGCTGTTCGCCAGCAATCCCCATTGGCCCGAAACCGTGCTGTCGAGCAGTCCTGATGCGGCAGTGCCGTTGCTGTCGTGCTGCAGCGCCATGCTGTAGTTGACGAAGGCGGCATTGACCGAGGGCGTCGGCGACGGCCGGTTCGCGGCCTTGCCGGTGAGTGCACTGGCCACGAATGCCGTCACCGGCAAGCGCACTTGCGCCGTCTGCGTGCTTTCTTCCAGCGCCACGCTGCCATTGGGCAACGCAGCGGGGTCGTAGTAATCGGCCCCCTCGACCACGGCCGTCGCCTGGGCGGGAACGATGACGCGCCACGCCTGCAAGTCGGCACGGCTGAACAACAGCTTGCCCCCGTGCCGGAGCGCAGAGCGTGCAGGCCCCTCTGCCGTGCCATTGACTTCGACGTCGATGACCAGCGGGGTGAACGCCTGATCGTCTGCAATCACTTGGGCCTGCGCCATGTGTGCCACCGGCAGCCAGCAAGCGAAAGCGACCAGGCTACTGAGCCGCTGCAGCCGTCGCACCGGGGACTTGCAGGAAGACGGGAGAGAGCGGTACTTCGGAGTCCGCCTGCGCCTCGAACTGGAGTCTGGCGCCCGGCGGCAGCGAAGGCAGCAGGACCGGCAGCCTGGCGCTTTGCTGCGGCAGCACATAGACCGACATCCGCTGGCGCAAGAGCTCGCTGCCATCCGCATGGCGCACGGTGACTTGCGTGATCTGGATGTGCTCGCGCCCCAGGTTGTCGATGGTCAGCGCCGACGCGCCCAGATGCCACGCGACCGAAGGCGCTCCCGCAGGGGACGAAGGAGGCACGAAGATCGGCAAGACCAGTTGCAGCAGCGTCTGCAATTCAGCGCCCGCCCCCTCGGTCCCCGTTGGCAGCGTCTTGTCGCGCGGCAACTGCCTCAGGAAGATGCGGTAGCTGCGCTCGTCGGCCAGCGCAGGCACCTGCAGGCCGAGGCGCACGATCTGCCGGCCATTGGCCGGAATCCGGAAGATGGCCGGGTTGACCAGCACCTCACGCGTAGGCGCATAGACATCCTGCTGATCCTTCTGCGCCCAGCTCATGACCTCGGCCTGCATCGAGATCTCGCTGGCACCGTCGTTGGTCACGACCAGCGAAGCAACCGGCCGGTTGGGCTGCAGCACGACTCGGACCGGAGCGATCTGGATGCTCGCGGCCCGAACGTCGACAGGAACGGCCGAGACGGCCATCGCCGCCGCCGAACCGAGGATGATCGCCGCGCGCGGCAGGAGCTGGCGCTTAGCCCAATCGAGGGACATGGACCGTGAACGCTCAGTAGGTGAGCGTCAGGGTGATCGTGTCGGTGTAGTCCGTTGCGGGCGCCACGGCGTACTGGGCGGCCGGGACCTTGCCGTAGACCGTATGGGTCACGGCCGAACCTGTGCCGGTGTAGTCCGACCCCGTCGTGCTGTTGCTCCAGTTGGTCGCATACGAGGAATCTTTGTAGAGACCGTACGACAGGCTGTTGTAGCCACTCGTCGCCGTGGCGCTCGTCATGGTCCGGGCCGTCACCGAGCCGCTGGTGCCTGCGCTCATGCCCAGCGAGTAGGTGGTGCCGTAGGTGCACTGCACGGTGAACGAGGTCGCGCCGGTGAGCGCAGTGCCCGGGGTGAAGCTTCCGAACGCGAGCGTGTCGGGCGTGGCCATGGCGCAGGAACTGAGCACCGTGGCCGTCACCTTGAAGGTCGTGGTGGCCGTCGTGGCGTGCGCGGACTGGAGCGGCAGCACGGCAAGCGCCACCAGGGCAGTGGCAATGGCGCCACCGAGTCTCAAGTTATTCATATCTACCCCGTAAGTGTCGGAAATTGAACCTCCGGATAGATGGATATCCGGCCCGTATCGCGAGTCACATGTGGTCTTTGGTATGACTTTTCGCGACGGGCCGAGTAAACCCAAAGACTTGGTAAAAAATTAGCAGGCTGTCAGATAAAGGTTTCAGAGGTGTTCAGCGGTAAATCCACCGGAACTTCGGCGGCGGTTGCCTGGCCAGCGCGCGAACGAAAAAAGCGGGAGGGCACGGACGACAGGCACAGGGGGAAATGGACGGCACCGCGTGCGCGTGCCCAGGGCATACGATCGCGCGATGCCTCCTCCAAACTGGCCCACCCGGGCCTCCCGATTCCTGCTGTTCCCTCTGCTCGCCGTCACGGCGTTCACGGGTTGCTCGGCGCTGTCTTCTTCCGGCGCCGATGCGCCCGACGCCCCCATCGCGCGCCGTGTCGCGGCGCTTCAGCCGGTCGATGCCCTGCTGCTCGGCGAGCAGCACGATGCGCCCGAACACCATGTCATCGAACGCGAGGCCGTCGAGGCGCTGGTCGCTCGCGGCAATCTCGCCGCGCTGGCGCTGGAGATGGCGGAGGAAGGCCGCAGCACCGCGCATGTCGCCCCCACCGCCACCGAAGCGCAGGTGCAGGCCGCCCTCGACTGGAGCGACAAGGCCTGGCCCTGGGCCAGCTACGGCCCCGCGGTAATGGCCGCCGTGCGCGCGGGCGTGCCCGTGGTCGGCGCCAACCTGCCACGCGCCCGCATGAAAGACGCCATGGCCGATGTCTCGCTCGACGTGCAGCTCAACGGCGAGGCCTACACCGCGCAGCAGGACGCCGTACGCGATGGGCACTGCAGGATGCTCCCCGAGTCGCAGATCGTCCCGATGACGCGCATCCAGGTGGGCCGCGACCGCGCGATGGCGCAGGCCATCGTCAAGGCGCGGCGACCGGGCCAGACCGTGCTGCTGATCGCCGGAGCCGGCCACGCCGTGCGCACGCTCGGCGTGCCGCAGCACCTGCCCGACGACGTCAAGGTCGCCACGGTGCGGCTGATGGCCGCGCCGGCTGCTCCTTCGCCCGAAGCGGTGGCGGGCGACTACGACCGCACATGGCGGACACCGCCCCTGCCCGAAAAAGACTACTGCGCAGAGTTCAAGCGGCAGGCAAGACCCCAACCGAAAGCCTGAGCGCCCCATCGACAAGAAAAAAGCCGCGAGCCCGAAGGCCCGCGGCTTTTTCTTTCAGTACACGGCAGCTCAGCGCGAGGTAATCGCCGACACCGCCGAGTTGCCCGTCGCAGACGCCGTGATCTGGTTGCCCGTGGTGCGCAGCGTGCTGTTGCCCACCGCGCCCGAGACGCCGACCCCGAAGTTCACGCTCGTCACCGTGGCCGTCACCGCACCGGTGTTGACCTGGTAGTTGCCGATGGCCGCGCTCGGGGCGCCGGTGTTCAGCGCCGTCTGCGTCAGGCGGTTGGTCGCGCTGTTGCCGACGGCCTGCGCCGCCAGTGTGTTGCCCGTGACACCGACCGTGCCGTTCGACACGCCAGCGCCGGTGCTGTTGAGCGCCACCTGGTAGCTCGTACCCACGCTCGTGGCCGACACCGCACCCGAGTTGTTCTGGCTGTTGAGGATCGCTGCGCTCGCACCGACGTTGAGCGCCAGCGGCGTGCCGACCAGGCTCGACGAACCCACCGTGGCCGCGCCGCCGTAGCTGCTGCCACCGCTGGATTCGAGCACGTTGGTCGCCGCATTGCCACGCGCCAGGGCGGCGGTGGTGTTGCCGTCGAGCGAGATGCTGCTGCCGTTGAGCGGCACCGCACCCGTCAGCGTCGCATTCGCCACCGTGCTGGCCGTCGCGGTCACGCCGGCCGTGCTGCCCTGCACGTTCACGATGCCGACGCTGGCGCCCTGCGTCGCGCTGCTCGCCACCGTGGCAGTGTTGGTCGCGCGGTTGGCCGAAGCCTCTGCGAAGGTGCTGTTACCCGAGATGGTGAGCGCGCCGTTGATCAGCCCAGGCGTGGGTGCGGCGTTGTCGTCGTTGTGGATCGACGTGCTGGCCGTGCTGCTGACCGTCGATGCGGCCGACTGGCGGTTCGACAGCACGTGGTCGCCGGTGGCCACCACGTTGTCGGCGCTGCCGGTCTCGTTCAGCGTGGCAGAACCCGTGGAGCCCAGCGGCAGGGTGTTGACCGCGCTCACGCTCAGCGTGTTGGTCGCGTCGTTCATCACGCCCAGCGCCGTGTTGCTGTTGCCCGAGAGGCGCACCGTCGATGCGGTGGACGCGGCCGGCGCGAACAGCTCCTGCGTGGACGTTGCCGTCACCGCGGCGGTGCCCGACTGCGTCGACTGCAGCGCCGAGCGCGCTCCCACGTTCGAGCCCGCCAGCGTCACGCTGTTGAGCGCCGTGTTGGCCACGGCCTTCGCGCTCTGGCTGTTGTTCGTCACGCCCAGCGTCGAGGTGCCGACGATGGATGCCGGTGCCGTGTCGATGCCCACGATGCCCGTCGCGGTGGCCGACACGGTCCCGGTGCCCATCTGCACGTTGGCCAGTGCGTGGTCTGCCGTCACTGCCACCAACAGCGCCGGGCCGGCTGCGGCCACGGCCGGCAACGGCGTGCTGCCGGCAATGGCGCTGCTCTTCACGTCGATGCTGTTGGTCGCGGCGCTGCCGGTGGCGGCTGCGCTGGTGCTGTTGCCGTCGAGCGTGGCGCTGCTGCCGGTGAGCGCGTTGGGGCCGGTCAGCGTGAGCTTCGTCACGTTGTTGGCGTTGGCTGCCACGGTCGCGTTGCTGTCCTGCGCATTCAGCACCGCGGTCTTGGCCGACTGCGATGCGCCGCCGGTCAGCGAGGCCGCGTTCGTCGCGCGGTTGGCCGCAGCTTCCGAGGACGTCGTGTTGCCCGAGGCGGTGAAGCTGCTGTTGACCAGGCCTGCGTTGGCGGGCACCAGGCTGTCTTCGTTGTAGATCGCGGTGTCGGCGGTGCTGGTGGCCGAGGTTCCGGCCGACTGGCGGTTCACCAGCACCTGGTCGCCCACCGCGGCGGTGTTGCCTGGCAGCGCACCCTGGAGAATGATCGCGGGCACGAAAGACGCGACGGACGAGCCACCCGCAACGGCGACCTTGTTGTCCACGTCATTGATCACGCTCAGCGCCGAGTTGCTGTTGTTCGAAAGCTTCACCGACGCGCCCGTCACCGAGGCCGGCGCAAAGGCCTGCATGAACGAGCGCGACTCCACCGCCGCCGTGCTGCCCTGTGCAGACAGCAGCGCCGAGCGGGCCGACACATCGGTGGCCGCGAGCGCGATGGCGTTGCTGCCCGTGTTGGCCACGGCCTTCGCGCTCTGCGTGTTGCCGGAGGCACTCAGCGTCGAGCCGGAGACCACCGCGCCGACCGCCGTGTCGATACCGAATGCGGCCGCCACCTTGGAAGAGATCGTCGGGCTCGTCACCAGCTGGATGCTCGACAGCGCATGGTCGCCGACCGCACCTGCCAGGCCCGCGAGGCTGGTCGCGCCGGCAAGCGGCAAGCCGTCGCCCACGGCGATGGTGTTGCCCTTCACGTCGATGCGATTGACGGCGGCGTTGCCCGTGGCCGAGCCGCCGGCGGCGTTGCCGTCCACAGTGACCTGCGAGTTCTGGATGCTTGCGCCGCCCAGCACCACTTGCACGCCGTCCTTGTTGTTGAGCAGCGCACCTTCCTGCCCGGTCAGCGAACTGACCGCGGCGCTGGTGAGCTGAAGGTTCTGCACCGCGGTAGTGGTCGAGACGCCGACCGCATCCACGCTCACGCCGTTGACGGCGCTGTTGCTGGTCGCGCCGGCCAGCGTGGTGTTGCCGCTGGCGTCCACCTTCGAGTTGCTGATGGCGCCGGTGACGGTGGTCTGCACTTCAGGCCCGCCGCTGCGTTGCGCCGACACCGTGCCCTGGCCCGACTGCGCGTTCTGCACACTGAAGGCGGCGGTGGTGGCGAGCACGTTGCCCGTCAGCGTCGCACCCGCCAGCGAGAGGCCCGAGGTGTCGATGTTGTTGCCCGTCACCTTCACCGTGTTGCCGGTGGCGCGGCTGCCGTAGGCCAGCGCCTGCGCCGCGTTGTCCGAGCTGGACACCGATCCGTTGCTCAGCGTGCCCGTGACCGTGGTGCGCGCCACGATGCCGCCTGCCGCCGTGGCGTCGATGACCGTGCCCGCGCCCGCCACCGCCTGCGTGTTGGTGACGTTGGCAATCGAGGCATTCGAGCCACTCACGTTGTTCAGGCCCAGCGTCACGCCGCTGGCCGCGTCGTTGCCGTAGGTGGCTGCGACAAAGGCGTTGTCGCTGTTCGCGACGCTGGCGGCCGAGACATTGCCGCTGACGGTCGCCGAGAAAGTGTTGGGGCCGGTGGCCGAGCTGCCGATGTTCCCCTGCACCGACTGGTCGTTCAGGATGCCGTAGGCCGCAGTCACCGTCGGCAGGGCGCCGGCCGCGTTGCTGAACGGCAGTCCGCTGAGTACATCGACCGTGACGGTCGAGGCCGGCGTGCCCAGGAACGGGCCTGGCGCCGCGGCCAGGTTGCCCGCGCTCACGCCCAGCGTGTTCGACGCCGAATTGCCGTAGGCAATGGCGCGCTGCAGGTTGTCGGTGAGCGCGACCGAGCCGCCGGTGACGTTGCCGTTCACCGCGATGCGCGCTTCGGGATTGAACAACGCCGCGCCAGCACCAGAGGTTGCATCGGACATCTGCACGCTCGCGATGCCCGCGCCCGTGCCGACCGAGTTGCCGGTGAGCGTGAGCGTGTTGGTGGCCCCGCTGCCGACCGCCACGGCTTCCTGCCGGTTGTCGGTCAGCGCCAGCGTGTTGTTCGCGACCGGTGCGCCGCCACCGCTGGCGGTCAGCAGAATCTGCGAGCCGAAGTTGAGCGCCGCGGGGCCGCTGCCGTTGTAGTTGCCCTGCAGGTTGGTGAGCGTCGCTGCGCCGCTGGCGGACACGCGCCCGTCGGAGTTCGTGCCGCCCGTGAGCACGGCGTTGCCGTTGCCCAATGCCACCGTGGCCGCCTGAATCGCCAGGCTCTGCGTGATCTGGTTGCCTTGTGCGGTGGCCGCCGACGTGTTGCCGGACACGGTGACCGAGCTGCCGCTGGTCTGCCCCGTGCCGGGCGACTCGCCCGTCTGCGCCGAGATGACCGACGGGAACAGGAACGCCGTCGCCGCCGCCGCGGAATTGGCCTGCTGATTCGACACCGCAGCAGTGCCGGTGAACGAGGCCGCGTTCTTGCCGCTGGCAATGGCGCTCGACGCCGTGTTGCCGGTGGCGTCCGCCGTGATGCTGTTGTCTGACAGCGTGACCTGGCTGTTCTTGCTCGACTGCACGCCGGCGCGGATCTCAGCGCCCGAGGTCTGGGCGAAAGTGGTCACGCCGATGTTGCCCTGGCTGTTGACGATGGCCAAGTCGCTGTTGACGTTGCTGGTCACGCCCACGCCGTTGTGGATGCTGTTGTTGGCTGCGGTGGCGGCCGTGCCGGTGCCCGCGATGGTCACGTCGTCGATCAGGATGCGGTTGCCTGCCACACCGGCCGTGGCGCCCAGCGCCTCGTTGCCCGTGGCCGCGCTGGAGATCGCATTGCCCTGCACCGACAGCGAGCCCTGCAGCACGTTGGAGCCGCCGGCAGGCACGCCGCTCACGAGGCCCGTGATCACCGAGCTCGCATTGGTTGCGCTGTGCGTGACGGCGAGGATGCCGTTGCCGTTCGCCTGCAGGTTCGCGACCACCGCCGAGCCGGCGAAGGCTGGCGCGCCGCCCGACTGGATTTCGGCCGTGCTGGTCGCGCTGTTGGCCTTGAGCACCGCCGAGATCGAATTGCGTTCGAGCACGGCAGCGGTGGTCAGCGTGATGCCCGGGCTCGCCGTCAGCATCAGGTCGACCGTGTTGCCCAGCACCTGCGCGTTGGAGCTTGCGCCCGTGGCCGACTGCAGCGAGGTCACCACGATGTTGCCCTTGGCATCGAACAGCGGTGCGCCCGCCGGGTAGGTCAGCACCGAGGTGCCGGCCTGCGGCAGCGCACCGACTGCGGCGGCGCCCGACACGACCGAGCTGCCGCTGTTGAGCGTGGTGGTCGCCGAGATGGTGTTGTCGGCGTTGACCACGCTGCCTGTCTGCAGCGTGCTCGATTCCACCGCCAGCTTGCTGCTGATCACTGAGCTGTTGATCGTGCCGGTGTTGATCGCCACGCCCAGCGTGGCGGCGTTGTTCACCGGCGTGCCGGGCGCCGGCTGGATGCTGTTGGCAAAGCTGTTGCCGGTGGCGGTCGCGCCGACCAGGTTGCCGCTGGTGCTCATCGCCACGGGGTTGGGGTTCGACGGCGTGCCGGTGGAGGTCGTGCCCACGGTGGCGCTGGTGATGGTGGCGTTGACGGCCCCGGTATTGCTGATCTGCTTGTCGATCGTCGGCGTGCCGGTGACGGTGCCGTTGTAGGCGGCATCGACCGAGGTCTCGGCGGCTTGTGCGCCGGAGGCTGCTGCAATCAGCGCCATCGCGACTGCCGTGCCGATGCTGCTGCGGCTGAACATGGGCGCGCGTGTGGCCCGGCTCTGGATCTTGCGTGCTTTCATGGCGTGACTCCTCGGATGTTGTGGAAGCGGTCTGGGTCGGAAAGTGGATGCGCGATGCGCGCGGAACAGCAGGTCAATCGCCCTTGACTGCGCCGTCGGAAGAAGAAGCAGAAGGTGAAGGAGCGGGCGCCGCGCCGCCGACCACCGCGCTGCCGATGCGCAGCTTGGCGATCTCCTGCAGGCCCGGGCCATCGCGGTGGATCGACGTGTCGGCGGCATCGGGTCGCCATGTGAGGCTGATGGCACCCGGCGCCACGCCGCGGTTGGCAAGGGCCGAGGTGACGGCGGCGATGCGCTGGTCGGTGAGCTCGTCGCGCTTGCGGGCGTCCCAGTTCTCGGTGTCGCGCGCCACCAGCACGATGTCGGTCGAGCCCTTCTTGGCCAGGCCCGCGATCTGGTCGATCAGCGCGAGCGAGCTGCCGCCGAGCGTGGTCGCGCCGAAGTCGAAGGACACCTGCGTTGCCGTACCCGTGAGGCGCGCGCCGCCCTGCCCCGCGGCGTTGACGGCCACGCCGCTCTGCACCACGGGCGAGGTCACGGCCGCGCCGCCCACGGTGGCATCGCCCGGGTTGTCGACCTTGCGCAGGTCGGCCGCGGGCACGGTCGGAATCTGCTCGCCGCCGCCCGGACGCATCGTCATGCAGGGCCGGTGGTCGACCTGCGTGACGGCCGCCATGAGCCGCACCACGCCCTCTTCCAGCGCTGCGCGCACGCCCATCTGCACCGGCTCCTGGCCCTTGGCGCCGATGTCCACGTCGTACAGCTTGCTGCCGAAGAAGCGGAACACGTTCAGGCCCACTTCGTAGCCGTTGAACTGCTTGGTGAGGCTCACCGTGCGCACCACCATCAGCGACTTGGTGTCGACGATGCGCAGGTCCACGCTCACCGACTGGCTGAAGGTGCGCGCCTTCACGCCCACCTGGTTCACCGCGAACTCCGCGCCGCCCGAGTTGATGTTGTAGTTGAGCTCGGTGATGCCGCCGACGATGAAGTAATCAGACTTGTTGATCGTGCCGCCGAAGTACGGCAGCCACGGCACCGCCTGCCCGCCGTTGGGGCCGCCTACCTGGTGCGTGCGGCCGTCGCCGAGCTGGCGGCGGTCGGCGTACGCGAGTTCGCGCTCGGCGATCACCGGATCGAAGCGCTCGGCGATGCTCACCGCGCCGCCGAGCTTGCCGAGTGCCGAATACACCATCAGCGCGCCGCCCTGCGTGATGGCATTGCCTTCGTTGATGCTGTACTTGCCGGTGTAGTCCTTCACGTCGCCCACGCCGATGACGATGGCCGGGCGCCGCGTGGCCGCGATGTGGTCGGCGTAGCAGGCGAGCACCGCCTCCATCGGCGTGACGTTGTCGCGCACCGCGGGGCCGAGCACCACGGGCGCCTCGTTGGGCGCAAAGCGTTGCTGTGGAGCGGAGACACAACCAGCGAGCGCCACCGTGGCGATGGCTGCGAGCGCGAAGGTGCGGGTGATGGGGAATTGCATGTCGCGTGCCTCGTTCAATTGAGCACGCCGAACGCGCACGCCGAGCTGCCGCCGACGCTCGCGGTCTGCGCACCCGAGTTGCTCTGATTCGAGTTCAGCGCCTGGTTGGCCGCGCCCTGCACCTGCGTGCTGGTGCCGCCGACGATGGCCGAGCCGACAGCGCCGGAGTTGGCCTGCGTGGTGCCCACCGTCGCGCCGCCGAGCGTGCCCACTGCGGTGCGGCTGTCATTGCCCGATGCACTCGAAGTTGCGCCCGAAGTGGAAGGCGAATTCGCGACCGTGCTGTTGTTGCCGTCGTTGCCCGTGGAGGTCGCGGAGACGTTGCAGTTGTACTGGCGACCGATGTTGTTGGTCGTGTTGTAGACCGGCGCCGAGTAGTAGCCGCTTTTCTGCTTGCGGATCATGTCCTGGATCGCGGCCTGGTTCACCTTGTCGGTGCTGGTCTGGAACTGCCATGCGGCGTTCTCGCCGACGTTGTTGGCGAGTGCAGCCAAAGGCGCACACACCAATGCCATAAGAAATACACGTTGCATGACGGTCCCTCTCTGGAAGACGCACTTGATGAACTCATAAGTGCTACGTTTCGGGAGGGGATGCTAGGGATCGGCGGCCACGACCGGTATCCCGGGAACCGGTAGGAGGTATCCCGGGAACCGGTAGAAATGAGGATGGCAACCCAAGGGCCCGCGCAGGCCGCAGGGGTCGCACGCGCGCGCGCAAGCGTGCGCTTCGGCAGGTCAGGTTAGTCGCCGAACCAGAACAACAACCAGGCGGTGACAGAGCCGAGCGTCACCATCACGAGAGCGACCTGGCGACCCGCAGGAAGTGGCCGGCTCACCCATCGCTCGATGTTTTTCGACATCTTCGTCCCCCGTTCTTCTAGTGAGGACCGAAGCGTGAAGCGCTCGCCGAGTTCTGTCAAAGCAGAAGAAATGCTTCGTCGACTTTCTTGGCGACGGCCGGCAAAGCGCCTTCGTGATCTCGGGCTCACGAAGGCGCTGCCGTCTTGCTCAGGCGTGTGCCTTGATCGAGTCCGCCAGCGTGTTCACCAGCGTGTCGATGTGCGACTTCTCCACGATGTACGGCGGCGCGATCACCAGCACGTCGCCAGCGGGCCGCACGAGAGCGCCCTTGTGGAAGCAATCGAGGAAGACCTCATAGGCGCGCTTGCCCGGCGTGCCCGCGATGGGCGCGAGCTCCACCGCCGCGGCGAGGCCGAGGCTGCGGATGCTGACCACGTTGGGCAGGCCCTTGAAGGTGCTGTGGAAGGCATCGCCCAGCACCTTGCCCATTTCGCCGGCGCGCGCGAACAGGTTTTCCTCCTTGAAGAGATCGAGCGTGGCAATGGCCGCGGCGCAGGCCACCGGGTGGCCCGAGTAGGTGTAGCCGTGGAAGAACTCGACCACGTGCTCGGGCGCGTCGGTCTTCATCATCGCGTCGTAGAGCTTGTCGCGGCAGATCACGCCGCCCAGCGGAATGACGCCGTTGGTCACGCACTTGGCGAAGTTCAGCATGTCGGGCACCACGCCGAAGTAGTCGGACGCGAAGTTGGTGCCCATGCGGCCGAAGCCGGTGATGACCTCGTCGAAGATCAAGAGGATGCCGTGCTTGTCGCAGATCTCGCGCAGGCGCTTCAGATAGCCCTTGGGCGGCAGGTACCAGCCGGCCGAACCGGCCACCGGCTCCACGATGATCGCGGCGATGTTGCTCGGATCGTGCAGCGGCAGGATGCGGGTTTCGAGCTCGACCAGCGGGTCTTCGGCCCACACCGGCTCCTCGTTGTGGATGTAGGCGTGGTTCACCGGGTCGTGGATGAAGCGCATGTGGTCCACGCGCGGCAGGAAGGCCGAGCCGAACACCTTGCGGTTGCCCGGAATGCCGCCCACCGACATGCCGCCGAAGCCCACGCCGTGGTAGCCCTTCTCGCGGCCGATGAACACATTGCGGTGGCCTTCACCACGCGCGCGGTGATAGGCCAGAGCCACCTTCATCGAAGTGTCGGCGGCTTCCGAGCCCGAGTTGCAGAACAGCACCTTGTTGAGGTCGCCGGGCGCGAGCGAGGCGATCATCTCGGCCGCCTTGAAGGCCTTGTCGTTGCTGACCTGGAAGGCGGTGGCGTAGTCGAGCGTGTCCAGCTGCTTCTTGATGGCTTCGTTGATGGGCTTGCGGTTATGGCCCGCGCCCACGCACCACAGGGACGAGATGCCGTCGATCACCTTCTTGCCGTCATGGGTGGTGAACTCCATGCCGTCGGCCGCCACGAAGACGCGCGGGTCCTTCTTGAAATGACGGTTGGGGGTGAAGGGCAACCACTGGTTGTCCATGTTGAAGTCCTGGAAGGCCATGCGTGTCTCCTGCGGTTATATCAACGGGGAAAATCGCGATTCTGGCACCCCTGCCACAATTACGCCCCTGATGACGACCACTACGCCTGCCTACATCCTGAACCTCTCCTGCCCCGACCGTACGGGCATCGTGCACGCCGTCTCGGGCTTCCTGCTCGAACGCGGCGCCAACATCGAAGAGGCCGCCCAGTACAACGACCACGACACGGGTCTTTTCTTCATGCGGGTGCGCTTCGCCTGCAGCGACCACAGCGAAGCCACGCTGCGCGAAGAGCTCAAGACCTTCGCCGCCGGCTTCGGCATGACGCTGCAGCTGCACGCCGCCGCCGAGCCTATGAAGACGGTCATTCTGGTCAGCAAGGAAGGCCACTGCCTCAACGACCTGCTGTTCCGCTGGAAGAGCGGCCTGCTCGCCATCGACGTGCGAGCCATCATCTCGAACCACCGCGACTTCTACCAGCTGGCCGCCAGCTACAACGTGCCCTTCCACCACATCCCGATGACGGCCGCGACCAAGGCGCAGGCCGAGGCGAAGCAGCTTGAAATCATCGAGGCCGAAGGCGCCGAACTCGTGGTGCTCGCGCGCTACATGCAGATCCTGAGCGACAACCTGTGCCGCAACCTCGCCGGCCGCGCGATCAACATCCACCACTCGTTCCTGCCCAGCTTCAAGGGCGCCAAGCCCTACTACCAGGCACACGACCGCGGCGTGAAGCTGATCGGCGCCACCGCCCACTACGTGACGGCCGACCTCGATGAAGGCCCGATCATCGAGCAGGACGTGGCCCGCGCCGACCACACCGACACCGTGGAAGACCTCACGGCCCGCGGCCGCGACACCGAGAGCCAAGTGCTGGCGCGTGCGGTGAAGTGGCACAGCGAGCACCGCGTGCTGCTCAACGGACACCGCACGGTGGTGTTCCGCTAGGCCTCCAAAAAAGCATGCCTCCACTTGGGAGGCATGCATCCCGCTCAGCGTCAGTTGCGATTCGGGTTGTTCGGCCGGCGGTCGTAGCGGTTCGGCACGCCATCGCCGTCACGATCCCAGCGGCCTGCGTTGTACTGCCAGCGCCCGCCTTCCTCGCGCCACTCCGGCGCACGGTAGGCATAGCCCGGACGGGCGCGCACCCAGACGCCGCGGGTCCAAACATGGCGCCCACCGCGCCACTCATAGTGCCCCGGCGCCCACACATAGCCGCGGCGCGGCGGGGGCACGCGTTCGGAGCGCGGAGGGGGCGGCGCCACCTGTATGACCACGGGTTGCGCCTGCGCGGCCGTGGGAACAGTCAATGCGCCCACCGACAGAAGCGATGCAGCGCCGACGGAAAGAGCCAATGCGAGTTTTTTCATGAAGGACTCCTCATGAGTTGTTGGAGGAGCCTTCATGCTGCCCAGTCCATGTGAACCGCCTGTAAGCAATGCACGAAGTCTTGTGTAAAGCTCTGACTCGCCTTTGAGCGCCCCGGCGAGCGCTCACTCCTGCAATTCGCGCAGATCGATGGCTGTGGCCATCGCCGCATGGCCGGCCTTGTTGGGGTGCAGGTGGTCGCCCGAGTCATACAGCGGATTCAGCGCCTTCGGGTCCGCAGGGTCGCGCAATGCCGCGTCGAAATCGACGACGCCGTCGATGTCCTGCTGGCCACGGATCCAGCGGTTGACACCTTCGCGCATGGCCTCGCTGGCCTCGCTCCAGTAAGGCGTGTTCCTGAACGGCGGCACGGTGCCGAGCAGCACCTTCACGCCCTTGGCGCGGGCCTGCTTGACCAGTTGCTCCAACCCCTCGGTGATGCGCTCGGTCGTCGGCATGTCGCGCGGCTTTATCTCTGCGCCCGGCACCTTGGTGAACAAGGTGCGGCCGATGTCGTTGGTGCCCAGCAGGATGATCGCGTGCGTCACGCTGCTCTGCCGCAATGCATCGCGCTCGAAACGGGAGAGACCGCTGGGCCCCAGGCCGTCGGCCAGCAGGCGATTGCCGCCAATGCCGGCATTGAGCACTGCAACGTCTTGCCCGGCGCGCTGCGTATCGCGCAGGCGCGTGGCAAGCATGTCGGGATAGGCCCCGAAGTTGGCCTCTGCGGTGCCCGCTGTGATCGAGTCGCCGAAGGCCACGACAGTGCGCACGGACTTGGTGGTGAGCACGTCGAGCCCGGTCACGATCTGGTTCAGCACCAGCGGCGAGGGGTTCTTCAGCTTCGGCGCCATCACGGCATTGCCGGGCGCTACCCATGTCGTGCCCGGCTCCAGCATGGAGACAGTGGCAAAAGGCGTGGTGCGGTCGAAGAAGGCGCTCACGACCACCGTCTGTCCCGCCTGCACCGGCAGGTCGATGCCATCGCTCCAGGCATCCGCCCCGGGCGCAATGGTCATGGTGGTGCGGCCGCCGAAACGCAGCACGCGCAGCGTGGTCGGCGAGAACGCATCGGCACCGGTGCCGCGTGCCGCGCTCGCGGCGGCAATGCGCAGCGGCGTCTTGCCGAAGCGGTTCGAGAAGCGGATGCGGATGCGCTCGCCGTCCAGCGACATTTCGACCTTCTGACGCAGCGTCCGTCCGCGCAGGTCATTACCGGCGGGCGACGAATAGTTCGCACCGCCGGGGGCTGCGGCCATCTCCGTGAAATCGACCGGCGCCACGGCCCAGCTCGCAACCCAATGCGCCTCGGCGGGCTGCCGTGGATGGTCGTCGGGCGTCACAGCCTGCACGCCGACGGCCAGCACTGCGAGGCAAAGGGCAGCCACCCAGTGCGCGACGGTCACGTCGCGCAGGCGCTCTGCCCAAATGGAAACCAGTTTCATGCGCGCAAAGCGTCGCAGTGTACGGAGCCACTGTGCCCCCGCGCGTGACGAGGTCTAAGGGCGAGTTACCAAGTGTCTACATAGGCAGAGGCAGCCTCTGGTGCTTTCGTCGCGGACGAGAGGCCACGCACCAACCAGGTGCGCGTGTTGGCCGGATCGATCACCGCGTCGATCTCCAGCGTCTGCGCCATGTGGATTGCTTCGCCGTTCGCATACTGCTGCGCGACCAGTTTCTTGAACAGTGCATCGCGCTCCGCACCCTCGGGTGCAGCGGCCAGTTCCTTGCGAAAACCCAACCGCACAGCACCTTCCAGCCCCATCGCGCCGAATTCGCCGGTGGGCCAGGCCACGGTGAAAACCGGCGCGTCGAAGCCGCCCGCAGTCATCGCCTGCGCGCCCAGCCCGTAGCCCTTGCGAAGCACCACGGCGAAGAATGGCACGCGCAGATGCGAGGCCACCATGAACATGCGGCACACATGGCGCACCTGCGCCTGCGCCTCGATTTCGGGCCCGACCATGAAGCCGGGCGTGTCGCACAACGAAACAATTGGAAGGCCATGCGCATTGCAAAGCTGCATGAATCGCGCGGATTTGTCGGCTGCTTCCACATCGATCGCGCCACCAAGGTGATGCGGGTTGTTGGCCATCAGCCCCACCGGCCGGCCCTCGATGCGCGCAAGCGCAGTGACGATGCCCGCGCCGAAACCCGCGCGCAATTCGAGCAGCGAGCCGGTGTCGGCCACGCCGCGCATCGCGGCACGCACGTCGTACACGCGCAGGCGGTTTTCGGGAACCACGTGGCGCAGCGTGCGCGGGTCGGCGCATTGCCAATCGGTGGTCGCGCCCTGGAAGTACGACAGGTATTGCTTGGCTGCGGCCACCGCCGCAGCTTCGTCTTCCACCAGGATGTCGATCACGCCGTTGCGCGACTGCACACTGCTGGGCCCGATCTGCTCGGGCGCGAAGGTGCCGAGCCCGCCGCCCTCGATCATTGCGGGGCCGCTCATGCCGATGTTGCTGCCCTTCGTGGCGATGATCACGTCGGCGCACCCCAGCAGCGCCGCATTGCCCGCGAAGCATCGTCCGTGCACGATGCCCACCACGGGCACCTTGCCCGACAGCGCCGCGAACTGGCTGAAGGTGTGATTGTTCAGGCCCGCGACGATCGGCATGTCCGTATCGCCGGGACGACCACCGCCACCTTCGGCGAACAGCACCACTGGCAGCTTCAGCTGATGCGCCACCGTCAGCAGCCGGTCTGTCTTGTGGTGGTTGCGCATGCCCTGCGTGCCGGCCAGCACGGTGTAGTCGTAGGCCAGCACGGCGCAGCGCGACACCTCGGGGCCGAACTGCTTCGCGTTGATGCTGCCCAGGCCCGTGACCATGCCGTCCGCGGGCGTGTTGGCGATCAGGTCTTCGAGCGTGCGACGACGCGTTTGTGCGGCGATGGCGAGTGCGCCGTACTCGATGAAGTTGCCAGGGTCGGACTCGGTGTCGCACAGGTCGGCGATGTTCTCGCGCGCGGTGCGGCCGCCTTGTGCGTGCCGCTTGTCGACGGCGGCCTTGCGATTCGCGTCGAGCGTGGGCGCGTGGCGGTCAATGACCTTCTGCAGATCGGGGCGGACCGCATCGAGATCGTGCTCTGCGCTTGCCTCGGCTTGCACGGCTTGCGCGTCGACGGCTTCCAGTTGCACCAGCGACTGGCCTTCGACCAGATAGTCACCGGGCTCGGCCAGCAGCGCGACTACGCGGCCAGCCACCGGCGCGTGCAGCAGGTGCTCCATCTTCATGGCTTCGAGCACGCCGAGTTGCGCGCCTGCGGGCAGCACGTCGCCGACGGCGACTTCGAACTGCACGAGGCGGGCGGGCATCGGGGCCTTGACGGTGAGCTCGTCCGATTCGTCATCGGCGACGACCGCTTGCGCTGCGGGTGTCGCCACCGTCTTCTTTGCATGCTTCTCCAGCACCGCAGCAGCCGCGAGCAGATCGCCCAGATGTGCCTCCACGAAGCGCGTGTGCACCGCCTGCGTCGCAAACTCGGGCCGCGCCGCGATGGCGCGCAGCAGCGAAAGGTTCGTGGCGATGCCGTCGATGTGGCATTCGTCCAGCGCGCGCAGCGAACGGCGCAGGGCGTCTTCGAAGCGCGGCGAGGGCGAGTGCACGATGAGCTTGGCGAGCAGCGTGTCGTAATGCGGCGAAGGCGCGAGGCCCGCGTAGCCGTGCGTGTCCACGCGCACGCCGGGGCCGGCCGGCAGGTCGAAGCGCGCGAGCGTGCCGCCCGAAGGCCGCGCGTTTCCTTGCGCATCGAGCGTCTCCGCGTTGATGCGCCACTGCACCGCGAAGCCGCGCTGCGGCGCGGTGCAATCGGGCTCAACACCAAGTTCGCCCAGCGACTGCCCCGCTGCCACGGCGATCTGCAACTGCACGAGATCCAGCCCCGTCACAGCTTCCGTCACCGTGTGCTCGACCTGCAGGCGCGGGTTCGCCTCGATGAAGACGAAGGGCAGCGTCGTCGATGCCGCATCGACCAGAAATTCGAAGGTGCCGAGGCCGCGATAGCTCACCGTCTTCGCCATGCGCAGCGCAGCTTGCGTGACCTGTGCGCGCAGGGCCTCGGGCAGCGAAGGGCTCGGCGCGATCTCCACCAGTTTCTGAAAGCGCCGCTGCAGCGTGCATTCGCGCTCGCCGAGGCTGGCCACGGCGTGGCCGTCACCCAGCACCTGCACTTCGATGTGCCGCGCATTGCGCATCAGCCGCTCGACATACACGCCTTCGATGCCGAAGGCGGCCTTGGCTTCGGACATGCAGCGCGCATGCGCCTCGGGCAGTTCTTCAGCGTTCAGCACCGCGCGCATGCCGCGCCCGCCACCGCCGCCGATGGCCTTGACCATCACGTCCGCGCCCTTTGCATGCTGCTCGGCGAAGAAGGCCTGTGCCTGCGCGAGCGTCACTGCGCCCACGCTGCCGGGCATCACAGGCACGTCGCATTGCGCGGCCAGTGCGCGTGCGCGCGCCTTGTCGCCGAACAGGCCAAGTTGCTCTGGCGTGGGGCCGATGAAGACAAGGCCGGCATCCGCGCAGGCTTGTGCGAAATCGGCGCGCTCGCTGAGAAAGCCGTAGCCGGGATGCACCGCATCGCAGCCCTGTGCCTTGGCCACCGCGATCAGCGCCGCGACATCGAGATACGCGGAAGGCCCGGTCGCATCGAGCGCGACTGCTGTGTCGGCCAGCTGCACATGCAGCGCCGCCGCATCGTCGCGCGCATGCACCGCCACGCTGGCGATGCCCAGGTCGCGCAGCGCGCGCACCAGACGCACGGCGATCTCGCCGCGGTTGGCAATCAGAACTTTGGAGAACAACAAGCGGGACCTCTCAGCTTTTGTCTTTGAGCAAACGGCGCAGCACCTTGCCCGCGCCGGTCGTTGGCAATGCATCGATGAAACTCACGGCGCGCGGCGCCTTGTAGCTCGCCATGTTGTCGCGCGCCCAGGCGATGAGGGCGTCGGCATCGAGCCCGGCACCTGGCTTGCGCACGATGAATGCCTTCACGACCTCGCCCTTCTCTGCATCGGGCTGCGCGATGACGGCCGCCTGCGCCACTGCCGGGTGCTTGATGAGGATGGTTTCGACCTCTTCGGGGAACACGCTGTAGCCCGAGACCTTGATCATTTCCTTGAAGCGGCCGATGAAGGTGAGATACCCGTCGGCATCGAGCTTGCCCATGTCGCCGGTGTGCACCCAGCCATTGCGCAGCGTGGCAGCAGTGGCTTCGGGCTTGTTCCAGTAGCCCTTGAAGGTGCCCGGGCTGGTGAGCACGATCTCGCCGACCTCGCCCACCGGCATGTCAGCCTGCGTGTCGCCCTCCACGTCGGGATTGACGATGCGGATGGTCACGCCCGGCACTGCGATGCCCTGCGTGCCCCAGCGCGGCGCGTGGTGCGGTGTGTAGGTGTCGCAGGTGTGGGTTTCGCTCAGGCCGTAGGCGGCCTCGAATGAAGTGCAGTTCGGTGCGTGCGTGCGCCATTGCTGCGCCAGCGGCTCGGTGAAGGTGATGCCGAAGCTGGTCACCGGATTCATCTTCAGGCTGCTCAAGTCGAAGCTTGCGATGTCGCTTACCTGCATGCAGGCCACGTTCATCGGCGCGATGCTGTACCACCAGCTCACCTTGTAGGCGGCAATGGCCTGCAGCACGGCGCGTGGGTCGAAACGGTGCAACAGCACCGAAGCCGCACCGGTCAGCACCGGCACGTTGACACCCATCAGCATGCCGGCAATGTGATACAGCGGCGCGATGGACAGCAGCACGTCGCCCGGCCCCACGCCGTTGCAGTCGGCCGCGGCGCGCGTCTTGAAGAGCGCATTGCCGTAGCTCAGCATCGCGCCCTTGGGCAGGCCTGTGGTGCCCGACGTGTAGGTCATGAGCGCCACGTCGTCCATGTCGATGGCCACGGGCTGCGGCTTGGCGTTGCCACGCATCACGGCCAGGAAGTCTTCGTAGCCTTCGGGCACGCTGCGTTCGGCCTTGCGCTCTGCGGCCAGTTCGGCCGGCAGGTCGAGCGACGACGGGTCGGGCAGCAGGTCGGCGTAGTGCACCACGAACACATGTTCGAGCGCGCTCTCCGGCTGCACCTTGCGCACCACCGGCAGCAGCGGTGCGGCCGCGACGATCACGCGCGCCTTCAGGTCGTTGACCTGGTAGGCCAGCTCGTGCTCCTTGTTGAGCGGACCGCTCGGGCAGACGATGGCCCCGATCTTCTGGATGCCGAAGTGGGCGACCAGGTACTGCGGACAGTTGTTGAGAAAGAGCACCACGGGCTCGCCCTTCTTCACGCCCAGTGCCTGCAGGCGCGCCGCGAAGGCGTCGCTGGCGCGGTCGAGTTCGGCCCAGCTCATTGCGTGGCCGTACCAGAGGCAGGCGGTGCTTCCGCCACGCTCGCGTGCGTGGGTGCGCAGGTACTCGTGCAGCGGCTGCTGCGGGCGGTTGGGCAATGTCTCCATGGCGTCACTTTCTCAGGGTTATCGATAGCCGCCTGCACCGGGCAGGCGCTTGCCAATGGTGCATGGTGCACGAACAATCCTACCCATGGGTATAACTTCCGCGACACGGCACAAACCCTCTGGGGACCAGAGCGACACGACGGCGCAGCCGCACCTGCCCCAGGGCACGGGCCGACAGCGCGCAGCCACGCAGGGCACCGACCTGCAGCGCGAGCGCATCCTGCAGGCGGCCGCGCAACTCTTTGCGGCACAGGGCTACGCGAACACCACCATGGCGCAGATCGTGCGCGCACTGGGCGTGACCAAGCCCTTCGTGTACTACTACTTCCGCGACAAGCAGGAGATCTTCGAAACGCTGTCGTGGCGCCCCGCGGTCGACTGCTTCACCGCGCTCGACTTCGCGGCCACCGACCCGCGCCGCGCGAGCGAGAAGGTGCTCGAAGGCATCGAGCGGCTGATTCGCGCGACCATCACGCATCACCCCGTCGCCTTCTTCCCCTACCGCGAGCCGCAGGTGTACCGGCCCGAGTACATCGCCGCGCAGAAGAAGCTCGCGCATCACTTCTACGACCTGCTGTGCCCGCTGCTCGAAGAAGCGCGGCGTGATGGCGATCTCGACTTTGCGGAAACCAAGATCACCGCGCTCGCGGCGTGCAGTTTGCCGGGCTTCCTGTACAGCTGGTACCGCCCGGGCGGGCGCCTGTCGCCCGACGAGGTGGTGGCCGAGCTCACGAAGCTGGCCAGCCGCGTGATCGGACTGCAAGCGAAGAACTGACAAGACAACCACCCCGGAGACAAACCATGAAGTTGAAGAAGGCGCCATTGGCGCGGATCGCCCTTGCCTGCCTGCTGGCCACTGCCGGCGCCGCGCACGCGCAAGCACAGCAGACCTACAAGATCGCCTACATCGATCCGCTCTCCGGCCCCTTTGCCAACGTCGGCGAGCTGATGCTGATGCACACGCCGTACGCCATCGAGGACATCAACGCCAAGGGCGGCGTGCTCGGCGGCACCAAGCTCCAGCTGCTGCAGTTCGACAGCAAGCTCTCGGCGCAGGAGAGCCAGAGCGCGCTGCAGGCGGCGATCGACCAGGGTGCGAAAGCCATCGTCACCGGTGGTTCGGGCTCGTCGGTGGTCACGGCGCTGGTGCAGTCGGTGGCGCGCTGGAACCAGCGCAACCCGGGCAAGGAGCTGATCGTGCTGAACCATTCCTCCATCGACCCCGAGATGACGGGCAAGGGCTGCAGCTTCTGGCACTTCCAGACCGAGGCCAACACGGCGATGAAGATGAAGGCGCTGGCCAATTACATCAAGAAGACTCCTGATGTGAAGAAGGTCTATCTGCTGAACCAGGACTACGCGCACGGCAAGCAGTGGGCCAGCTATGGCCGCCAGCTGGTGGGCCTGGCGCGGCCGGACATCCAGTTCGTGGGCGAGGCGCTGCACCCCATCGGCCGCGTGAAAGACTTCGCGCCGTACATCGCCAACGTGAAGCAGAGCGGGGCCGATTCGGTCATTACCGGCAACTGGGGCCAGGACATGACGCTGCTGCTGAAGGCAGCGGGCGACGCGGGCTACAACCTGCGTTACTTCAACCACAGCGCGGGCTCGGTGCCGGGCACGGTCACTGCGGTGTCGCAGGCGAAGCTGGGGCAGCTGACCTGGGTGGCCGAATGGCACCCGGGCGAGGCTGACACGCCGAAGGTCGACGCGCTGGCCAAGGCCTACAAGGCCAAGACGGGCAAGGACTTCCTCGCGCCGCGCATCGACATGACGCCGCGCCTGCTGGCCGCGGCCATCAACAAGGCCGGCAGCGCCGACACCATCAAGGTGGCGCGGGCGCTCGAAGACCTGACGTTCGACTCGGTGGTGGGGCCGGTACGTATGCGTGCCGAAGACCACCAGTTGCTGCTGCCGCAGGTGGTCAACACCATCGTGCCGGTGGATGGCAAGACCGTGAAGACGGGCTGGGAAGGCACCAACTACGGCTTTCGCACTGACGCGGTCTATACCGGGAACGAGCTGGCGCAGGGGACTGAGTGCAAGATGGTTCGGCCCTGACTCTCTGACTTTCAGGGTGCATGCGAAGAACACCGGGTACTCCCCTCCGCGAATGTCCCCCGCCTTCGGCTCCTCCTTTATTTCGCTGCGGGGAGCACCCGGTGCTCTTCGCACCGGGGCACGCTGCTGGTGATCTCGCGATGAACCACCGCTCTGCCCAACGCTCACGCCGATGGGGTGCCTTGCGCAGCGAAATAAAGGAGGAGGCCGCAGGCCGGGGGACATTCGCGGAGCAAGGCACCCCGTCGGTGTGAGCTCGCCCTGAATGAACTCCCCAGCCTAAGGGAAACCCCGTCCTGCCTGCCCCCCATGCCATCGGGATACTCCGGTTGTTACACCCCGGATATCAGAGGCGGGTCCATTCCAAAGGCACAACAAGACCATGGCAGGCAAAAACTCGCTCTACCCGATCCCGCATCCGGCGAAGAAACCCTTCGTCGGGAATCTGCTGTCGATCGGGTCCGACTCTCCCGTGCTCGACATGTGGAAGATCGCGCAAGACCTCGGTGGTATCTACTGGCTGGACATGCCGGGCATGCCGGTGATCGTGGTGTCGTCGCCCGCGCTGGTCGACGAACTCTGCGAGGAGCCGCGCTTCGACAAGAGCACGCGCGGTGCATTGCGACGGCTGCGCGCCGCCTCGCACGGGCTCTTCACTTCGGACACGCACGAGGAGACCTGGTCGAAGCCGCACAACATCCTGCTGGCCAACTTCAGCCAGCGCGCGATGCAGGCCTATCACCCGATGATGCTGGACATCGCGGGGCAGCTGGTCACCAAGTGGGAGCGCCTGAACTTCGACGAAGAGGTGGACGTGGTGCGCGACATGACCGCGCTCACGCTCGACACCATAGGCCTGTGCGGCTTCGGCTATCGCTTCAACTCGTTCTACCGCGAGGGCTTTCATCCCTTCGTCGATGCGATGGTGCGCACGCTGGAGACGGTGCAGAACCGCCGCGGCCTGCCGCTCGAAGA
The DNA here is from genome assembly GCF_024734665.1 of Variovorax paradoxus. NCBI lineage: Bacteria > Pseudomonadati > Pseudomonadota > Betaproteobacteria > Burkholderiales > Comamonadaceae > Variovorax > Variovorax paradoxus. The sequence continues at coordinate 322,626 of NZ_CP102931.1, read as the reverse complement.
GCTGATGCTGAAGAAGGAGCTCACGCAGCAGCGCAAGGACATCCGCTACATGCACAAGATGGTGGAAGACATCATCGAAGAGCGGCGCACGAGCGGCGCCGACATCGCCACCAAGCCCGACCTGCTGAGCTACATGATCGCGGGCGTGGACAAGAAGAGCGGCGAGCAGCTCACCGACAAGATGATCCGCGACGAGTGCATCGAATTTCTCATCGCGGGGCATGAAACCACCAGCGGCCTGCTGTCCTTTGCCATCTACTTCCTGCTGAACAGTCCCGAGGCCATGGCCAAGGCGCAGGCCGAGGTCGACAACGTGTTCGGCCCCGACACCACGCAGAAGCCCACCTACGCGCAGGTCAACCGCCTGCAGTACGTGATGCAGGTGCTGAAGGAATCGCTGCGCCTGTACCCGACCGCGCCCGCGATCTCGATGCGCGCCAAGGAAGACACGAAGATCGGCGGCCAGTACACGATCAAGAAGAACAACATGATCATCATGCATGCGCTGGCGCTGCATCGTGACAAGGGCATCTGGGGCGAGGATGCCGACCAGTTCAACCCCGACAACTTCACGCGCGAGGCCGAGCGCGAGCGGCCGGTGAACGCATTCAAGCCCTTCGGCAACGGGCAGCGCGCCTGCATCGGGCGGCAGTTTGCGCTGCAGGAGGCGGTGCTCACGCTGGGGATGATCCTGCAGCGCTTCAACCTCGTGGACCACACGGGCTACAAGCTGAAGATCAAGGAAGCGCTGACGATCAAGCCCGAGAACTTCAAGATCAAGGCGCTGCTGCGCGACCCGGCTTCGCGTCCGCGCGGCAACATGACCGACGCGGCCGCAGCCCCCGTGCAGCCCGTGCAAGCTGCCGCGCGCAAACCCCAGACAGCACGCCATGGCACCTCGCTGCTGGTGCTGCAGGGCTCCAACCTCGGCACGGCCGAAGACCTTGCGCGCCAACTCGCCGAGGCCGGCGAGATGCGCGGCTTCTCCACGCAGCTGGCCTCGCTCGACGACTATGCCGAGCGGCTGCCTGCCAACGGCGCGGTGGCCATCGTCTGCGCCTCGTACAACGGCGTGGCGCCCGACAACGCGGCCGAGTTCCATCGCTGGCTCGACAAGGCCGACGATTCGCTCAACGGCGTGCGCTTCAGCGTGTTCGGCTGCGGCAACACCGACTGGGCCGCCACCTACCAGGCCGTGCCGCGCCGCATCGACGAGCGGCTCGAAGCACTGGGCGCCACGCGCGTGCATCCGCGCGGCGAAGGCGATGCGCGCGAGGACATGGACGGCGCCTTCCAGGACTGGAGCGACGCGCTCTGGCCCGAGCTGGTGAAGGCCTTCGACATCAAGACCGGCGCCGACACGCCCGTGCAGAGCGAACCGCTCTACACGCTCGAAGAGCTGCCGCCGCCGCAGAAGAACGCGATCGTCGATGCGCTGGGCGCGGTGGCGCTGCGGGTGATCGAGAACCGCGAGCTGCAAAGCGGAGGCAACGGAGAAGCCGGCCGCTCCACGCGCCACGTCGAGCTGATGCTGCCCGAGGGCCTGATCTACCGCGCCGGCGACCACCTGAGCGTGGTGCCGCGCAACAGCCCGGCGCAGGTCGAACGCGCGATGGCGCGCTTCGGCTTCGATCGCACGGCCCACGTGCGCCTGCATGCTGGCGCGGGCCGCAAGGCAGCGCTGCCAGTGGAGCAGGTGATTGCGGTCGACCGCCTGCTGGGCGACTACGTCGAGCTGCAGGACGTGGCCACGCGCAAGCAGATCGCCACGCTCGCGGCCTACACCGAGTGCCCGTTCACCAAGCCCAGGCTCGCGGCGCTGTCGGGCAGCGACGAGGCTTCGCAGGCCGCATACAAGGCCGACGTGCTCCACAAGCGCAAGTCGCTGCTCGACCTGCTGGAAGAGCACCGCGCCTGCCAGGTGCCGTTCGCTGTGTTTCTCGAAATGCTGTCGCCGCTGTCGCCGCGCTACTACTCGATCTCTTCGTCGCCGACGATGACGCCGGGCAAGTGCAGCGTGACGGTGGGTGTGGTGAGCGGCCCGGCCAAGTCGGGCATCGGTACTTTCGAGGGCGTGTGCTCCAACTTCCTGGCGCGCGCAGAGGCCGGCGACACGGTGCACGGCGTGGTGCGCGAGACCACGGCCGAAGGCTTCCGGCTGCCGGACGATGCGAGCCGACCGCTCATCATGGTCGGCCCAGGCACGGGCCTCGCACCGTTCCGTGGGTTCCTGCAGGAGCGCGCGGCGCAGATCGAGGCAGGCAACGCGCTCGGCGAGGCGCTGCTGTTCTTCGGATGCCGCCATCCCGAGCAGGACTTCATCTACGCCGACGAACTCCAGGCCTGGGCGCACCGCGGCGTGATGAAACTGCACACCGCGTTCTCGCGCGCGGGCGAGCGCAAGGTCTATGTGCAGGACCTGATCCGCGAGCAGGCCGCCGAAGTGTGGAAGCTGCTGGAGGCCGGCGCGGTGGTCTACGTGTGCGGCGACGGCTCGCGCATGGAGCCCGACGTGCGGCGCACGCTGAGCGATCTGGCGCGCGAGCATGGGCACGACAGCACGGCGTGGATGGACAAGATGATTGCCGACCAGCGCTACGTGCTGGACGTGTGGGCCGGCAGCTGAAAGGAAGCCCGTGGAGGCCTCGTCAGGCCTCCAGTGCCGACATGTGGTCCTCGAAGGTGCCGCGAACGTGCCAGCCGTCCGGGGTCAGCGCCATCACCTTGTCGGAGAGGCCATTGGGCCCCGCCTCGGCCTTGACCTCGGCAGCGGCTGAACACATGAGGCCCAGCATGGTCTCGGCCGTGATCGACTTCCCCCGGGCCTCGAAGCTCGCCCCGCTGTCCATGAAGTAGATGACGCTGCGGCTCGGCACCACGGCTATCAACTCGCCCTTGAACCCTTGTGACAGCTGCTCCCAGAGGTCCGGCAGCAGCAGCATGCAGGCCTCAAAGTCGTCGCCCGTCACCAGGGCCTTGTACATGACAAGATCCTGCGTGCCGAGATTGGGCTCCACCTGCCGGAGCATGTTGTCGATCGCCAGTTCGTACAGCGACTGCGGGTCGAGCCCCGTTTCCGCCATGCCTTCGTGCGTCAGCGTGACGAACTGCGTGGGCGTGTCGAGCGCGAACGTCATCAGCAGATCGGAATCGCCAGCGAAGGGGTAGGCCACGGGCGTCTGCGCCTCGCGGTTGCCGCCCCGCGCCTCGATCTGGTCGAGCATCGGCTGCACGGCTTCGAGGAAGTCGACGTGCTTGATGCGGGGATAGACGGGCGGCAGGTCGGGGTACATGACTCCGCTATTGTTTTGGGCGGGGCCGCTGCGGCACAAGTGACGGAAGTCATGGTCGCGCGAGCCGGCTTTGCAAAACGCCCGCCCGGTCCCACCAGATTGTTGGGGCGATAGCAATCTATCGTGCTACTGGCGTTTCAGGCTCGAATTGCTACGATTTGCTTCGTCAGTCAGAACACCAGGGAGATTTCATGCCAATAGGCACCGCGCAGCTTGCGCGTGTTCTCACCGCTTCCTCGTCTGCAATGCCTGCGTTCGGCAACGAGCCGGCACTGGAGCCCATCGCGATTGAAGGCGAAGAGGGTTTGAGCCGTCTTTTTCGCTATACCCTGACCCTCGCCACCCCCGAACAGCAGGGCTACAACGAGCGTCAGGCGGCCAATGTCGCCATCAAGCAGTTGATCGGCGAGACGCTCACCACGCACATCGTTCTGGATGGCAGGCCCGGCTCAGGTCCGGAGCAGCGCCACATCTCAGGGCTGGTCACGCGCGTGCGCTTCCTGCGGCTGGAAAATCGCCGCGCGCTGTACGAAGCCGTCGTCGAGCCTTGGCTCACTCTGGCAACGCGCACGAGCGACTACCGCATCTTCCAGAACGAAGACGTGCTGGGCATCGTCAAGACTGTTCTCGGCAAGTACGGCTTGCCCTTCGAGATACGGGCCACGCGAAGCTATCCGGCTCGTGAGTTCCAGGTCCAGTACGGGGAAACCGACTACGACTTCATTGCCCGGCTGCTGCACGAGTGGGGCCTGTACTACTGCTTCGTGCACGAAGAAAACAACCACAAGCTGGTGATCGTGGACGACATGGCCTCTCACCAGCCCTTCGCGCACGCGGGCTATCAGACCATTCCTTTCCATGCCGCCGACGCGACCGCACGCGAAGAACGCTGCGACCGCTTCAATGCGCATGAGGAATTGCAAAGCGGCCGCTGGGTCACCGACGACTTCGACTTCAAGCGCCCCAAGGCCGAGTTGCAGCAAGTCAGTGCCATGCCGCGCAAGACCGCGCAAAACACATGGGAGCACTACAGATGGCCGGGCGACTACGTCGTCGAATCCGAAGGCGAGCAATTGGTGCGCACGCGCATGGAGGAGGTCGGCAGTCAGGGCGAGCGTGCCAGCGGCTCGGGCAACCTGCGTGCGGTGGTGCCGGGCTGCCTGCTCACGCTGGAGCGCCATCCTCAGAACGAAGCGAATCGGCAGTACCTCGTGACGAACACACACCTGCGACTGCAGGACGTGGGCGATGCAAGCTCGCAGCAGGAGTTCGAATGCCGGGTGGACTTCGAGGTCATCCCGACGAGCAAGGTTTTTCGTGCGCCAGTGCCGCCGGAGCCAAGGCCGCGCACCACAGGTCCGCAGACCGCCATCGTCACGGGCCCGGCGGGCCGCGAGATCTGGACCGACGAATACGGCCGCGTGAAACTGAGCTTTCACTGGAACCGCTATTGCACCAAGGACGAGAACAGTTCGTGCTGGATTCGTGTTTCCTCGCCTTGGGCAGGTACCAACTTCGGCGGCATCCAGATCCCGCGCATCGGGCAAGAGGTGATCGTCGACTTCGAGAATGGCGACCCCGACCGGCCTATCGTGACGGGCCGCGTCTACAACGCCGACAACATGCCGCCGTGGAGCTTGCCCGACAACGCCACGCAGAGCGGCCTGCTCACACGCAGCTCCGAGGGCGGCAGCGGTGCCAACGCCAATGCCTTGCGCTTCGAGGACAGGAAAGGCCAGGAACAGGTGTGGCTGCACGCCGAGCGCAACCAGGACATCGAGGTCGAGCATGACGAAACCCACTCGGTGGGCCGCGACCGCAGCAAGAAAGTGGGCCGCAACCAGATGGCCACGATCGGCATGGCCTACATGCACAACGTGGGCCTCGCCAAGATGGTGAATATCGGCCTGGCCTACTCCTTCAACGTCGGCATGCTGCGCAACACCGTCGTCGGCATGATGGACAACACCATGGTCGGCAAGACCCAGACCACCAAGGTCGGCGAGAAGTACCTGCTGTCCGTGGGCGGAGACAAGGGTAGCCACATCGAGATGGACGGCAAGACCATCTCGTTGCGGGTGGGCGCGTCGGTGGTGCAGCTCAAGGCCGACGGCTCGATTGCCGTCACGGGCAAGAAGATCAATATCACGGCGCAAGGCGACGACGTGACCGTCAACGGCGAGCACATCTGGCTCAACCCCATGGGCGGTGGCGCCGCTCTGCAACCCAACGCGGTGCCGACCCCACCGCCGGCCGAGCCGCCGGGCAGCCCGCTGGCGAGCCTGGGCGCACTGATGGGCGGCAACCCCGCCGACCTGCTTGGCAAGGCGGGGCAGCTCGCCTCGATCGCCCAGCAGGTGGCCGGGGGCGGCGGTGGAGGCGGCGAAGCTGCAGGCCATGCGACACAAGTGCTCGGCACTGTCTCGGCCGCGGTCTCCGCCGGCGTCGGAATGCTGGCGGCGGACAAGGGCAACGCCCATGGCTGAGCCCGCGCCGCCGATCCCCGCGCCGCGCCTGAGGCAATTGCGCAACGGCACCCCCTTTCCACACTTCCAGTTCGACAAGATGGGCAAGGGGCGGCGCTTCCACGACGTGGTGGTGGTGTGCGCGAGCTTCGTGCTCGCGCCCGGCCGGCTCGAACCGGCGGCGTTTCATCGCGGCCCGGTCTTCGCCGACGAGCCCTGGGATGCCGCGCACGCCACGCTGTCGAGCTTGCGCATGGCGACCGACGTGCTGCTGCTCAAGCCCGACGCCGATGTCTACGTGACGGGCACCGCGCACGCCCTCGACTGGACGCCAAGGCGCGATTGGCGCGCGGAGCTGCAGGTGCACAGGCACCATGACGCACCGCTGCTGCACAAGGCGCTGCGTCTGACCGGGCCGCGCCACTGGGACTGGCAGCCGGACGCCGCGCAGCGCAGCCTGTCCGACGCGCAGCCCACGCTCGCCGTGCCGCTGCGCTACGAGCTCGCCTACGGCGGATGGGGATTCGACCAGGGCGACGACGAATCGGCCCCGCCCCGCACCCACTCGGCCAACCCCTGCGGCACCGGATGGTTCGGTAGCGCAGCCCGCGAGGATCATCCCGGGGCGCGCCATGCCGCCGGACAGCCGTTCCCCGGCCCGCAGATCGAGCACACCGATGCACCGCTGCAGCACGCCAACCACAAGGACGCCCAGCCCGTCGGCTTCGGGCCGGTCGCGCGCTTCTGGCAGCCGCGCGTCGCGCTGGCGGGAACCTACGACGACGCCTGGCGCGAACGCCACGCTGGACAGCCCTACATGGACTACGCCGACGATTTCGACGAACGCTTCTTCCAGTACGCCCCCGCCGACCAGGTCGTGGCCGGTGGCCTGCGGGGCGACGAATCCCTTCGCATGAGCGGCTTCTTCGCCTCGACGCCCTGCACCGAGACCCAGCTCCCGCACCTGTGGATCGAGGCGCTGTGCAGGAACGGGGACGGCATCGAGCGCAGCGAAGCCATGAAGCTCGACACCGTGCACATCGACCTCGACGAGATGCTCGTGCACCTGACCTGGCGGCTCACGCTCGACCAGGCGCTCGACACGGTGGCGGTCGACCTCTTCGAGCGGCCAATCACCGAAGTCATCGCGGCCGGTGGCGCCGCGCGTCAAGGGATACCGGCATGAGCGCCGAAAAGCACATCGCAGATGCGGAGTCGCGGTTCATGGTGGTCAACGTGGCGCCGGACTTCTGCATCGTCGGCAACCAGGTCGTTCCCTTCGACATCGTGTCGATCCTTCCGCCCGAGAAAGCGGCCTACTCGCACACCGTGTTCGCGCGCAGCGAGAAGGTGCTGATGGTCGACAGCATCGTCAAGGGCGTGGCGGGCAACGCGGGCAGCGGCGTGCGCTCGGGGGTCTCGCTCGGCGCGGGCAACGTGAAGATCATCTCCGGCTCGCAGACGGTCTTCGTCGAGAGCCGCCCCGTGGCCCGCCACGGCGATCTCTGCGAGATGAACGGGGCCGCCTGATGAGCTCGATTCCCGACGACAAGAAGACGCTGGGGCAGGTGCTGTCCACGTCTTCCTCGTCGTCGCCCTCTTCCTCCTTCTCGCCCCCCTCTTTCAACAGCAACGGCACGCTCGGCAGGGTGCTGACCTTCGAGGTGCCCAAGGGGCCGATGGTGCGGCGCCGGCCCGGCATCTGCAGCGAGCGGTACGAGCGGGAAAAGGCAGACTTCGAAAAGATACCGTGGTACGAGCGGATGTGGATCGGCACTGGTCGCGACGCGCGCCTTGAGCCCACGGATGCGCTGCAGGCCGCGAAGACATTTCAGCAGGCATGCGAAAAGATGCCAGATGAAATCCCCAAGTCGGCGCTGGACGACAAGCTCCAGCAGCTGAACGACCACTACACCGGCAAGAACCCCTTGCCGCCCGAACAGTCCTTGGAGCTCAAGAGAAGAGTCTCTTTCCTGCAGGACGTCTATACGCCGGGGCCACGCTGGGAGAACGGGCTTTCCGGCAGCGAAAGTGCCTGGCTGAGTGCGCAGAACCTGCGCTTCGGCAACACGCTGGGCATCGCCTTGCTGGGTCCGATCTTCGGCGCCCCCGGTGCGGCCACGCGTGTACTCGGAGGAAGCGAGGAGCAAGTAGCGGCGGCCAATCAAGTCGGCGCGGCCGCATTCGACATGGCCGCTGCGCATGTGGGTCTTGGCGGAAAGAAGAATGCCCCCGAGCCTCTGCCAAGACCCGGGGAGAACGCTCGCGGCGCCCCCCTCGAACCGGTCGGCCGGCCCGTCGGAGGAAAGTCTTCGACGCAGAATCCGCCACCGGAGCCCCCGGCACAAGGCACTGTCGTTCGACGCCTCCCGCCTCCCCCTCCAGCACCACCGCCAAGGCCTACGGTTCAGTACGACAAGAAACAACTACAGGCCAAGTACAAGCACGCCAAGGACTTCGGCGTGAACGATCCTTGGGGCAAGAATGCGGCCGCAAACTATCAATCAGCCTTGGAAGCGCACGTGCAGGATCCGGGCACACAGATGTTCAACGGAACGTATCGTGGCGACCCTGTCATCCACTACCTCAATCCCTCCACGGGCCTGAATGTCATGACGGATACTTCTCACAACTTTCTTTCCGGGTGGCGGCTCAATCCGGCCCAGATCAACAACGTCCAAACACGAGGCAGCCTGTGACGAACGACAAGTACGACTTCGACAAGGAAGTGAACATCACTCTGCCTCAAGCCAAGATGGCCATCCTGATGGAAATCTGTACCAAGATTGCCCAGTTTGGTCTCTCGCCGGAAGAAGAGCATGTCCTGAGAGAGATCGAATCCGCAGCCGAGTCAGAAATCGATTTCATCTTCGACCCGGACTACAAATCGGTGATGGAGAGCATCAGGAGAAAGCTCAGAGCCGAGCTTGACCTTTAGGCGTAGCCGCTCGGCTGCGCTTCCCGGATCTGACGAAGACCGACAGACAACCTCCTTCAGCTCTCTCGATCAGGGTCCGGATAAACCAGCGGCCCCAGCACCCCACGATTGAAGGGCTTCCACTCACCCTCCGGCTGCGCCAGCCGGTCGGCCACCGCATAGAGCACCGCCGGGTGCGCGCCCAGCCCCAGGTGGCTGGCGATGACTTCGATGTTCTCCGACTGCGGGCCGGTCTTCTCGATGCTGCAGCGCCATGCGACGACACCGTCGGTGCGGCTGAAGATCGAGGTGGTCGGCACGGGCGGCGTGGGCTGCACGAACTTCATGCGGCGCGGGTCGTGCGAGCTCTGGCCGCTCACGCCTTCGTACACGCGCCATGCGTTGGTGGCGCGCGGGCTGCCGGAGAACGGGCTGCCCAGCGTGATGACGTTGCGGATCATGGGCGCATAGGAAGACGCCAGCAGCCGCGCATACACGCCGCCGAGGCTCCAGCCGATCACGCTGACCTTCTGGCCGCTGTTGTCGTGCAGGGTCTTCAGCAGCTCGACCATGCCGTCTTCCACGCCTTCGCGCGGACCGAAGTTGCGGCCCAGGCCCCAGCCGTGCGCGTCGTAGCCGCGGCTGCACAGGTAGCGGCGCAGCAGCAGCGTGGAGCCATCGCCCGCCACGAGGCCCGGCAGCACGAGCACCGGGTGCCCATCGCCGCGCGGCGTGAGTTGCAGCAGCGGCCACATGGCGATGCCGGCGCCGGTTTCCCAGAGCGCGCGGGCTTCGGCCAGCAGCAGGAGGCGCGACGGTGGTGCGACAGGTTCCTTGGCGTGGGTGGCGGTGGTCATGATGATGGATGGATCCTTTTTGGTTTTTATCTTCTTCAAGACGAACATGAGGCCGAAAGAATCAATGCCCCGTCGGACAACAACGTCATTTATCCGAGGTATTTGCCCCTCAGGTAATCAAGGTAAGCCCTCGATTCGCTGGAAACATACGGGGAAACCAGCGTGAGCGTGTAGAAAGCCGCCAGACCGGGGTCGGCCTGCGCCAGCGCGTCGCGCCCCGGCACGAGCCGCTCGAACGACAGCCAGCAGGTGGTGGTGAAGACCATCTGCAGCGCCAGGATGCGCGCCTGCTCCGCGCTGGTCTCGATCACACCCGAGGCCACCAGGCCTTCGCACAGCGTCTGCGCGGCCAGCAGGTTCTGCGCGGTGAGGGCCTGCGCACGCTGGCCCAGCGCCGGGTATTCGCTGGCCAGGAAGGCCATGTCGCGATAGATGAAGCGGTATTCGTCGATGGCCTCGAAGCGCAGGTGCAGCGCGAGCCAGAGGTCGTCGATGGCTGCGATCGATGCTGACGAGCCGTTCAGGGCCTCGAGCCGTTGCTCGAAGCGCCGGAACAGCCATTCGACGATCAGTTGCTTGGCCTTGAAGTGGTAGTGCAGGTTGCCCGGGCTGATGCCGAGCTCGGCTGCGATCTTGTGGGTCGACACGGCCGCGAGGCCTTGCGCGTTGAACAGCGCGAGGCTGGCCTGCAGGATGCGGTCGCGTGTGGTGTTGGAACTGGCCACAACCGGCTTGTCGGGTTGTCGCTCAGCGTTTGGCGCCGCGGCCACGGGAGGTGGCGGCGCCGGTGCCTTCGCCTTCGAGTTGCGCCACGCGTTCGCGCAGTTGCGCAACCTCGTCGCGCAGGGCCTGCACTTCGGCGGGGCCGGGCATGCCCAGGCGTTGCATGGCGGTGGCGACGCGCTGGTCGAACACGTCCTCGAACTTGCGGATGCCGAAGCTGTCGAGGCTGGGGACCTTGCCCTGCCCGATGCCGAGCAGGCCTTCGATCACGTTGGCCTGGCGCTTGGCGACGTCGTTGCGCACGTTGTCCAGCGCCTTGAGGCCGGCGCGCAGCAGGACTTCGGCCTTGCCGGGCTCGGCGGGCTTCTTCGTTGCCGCGGGCGCCTTCTTCGCGGCCGGCGTCTTCTTCTTTGCAGGCGCCGCCCTCTTCTTCAACTTTGCAGTTTCGTCAGGACGGGTCGCCATGCAGTGCTCCAGATGCCGGAAAAAAGAAAAGGGGCGCAAAGCGCCCCGGGGGTCAGGCCGCCTTGCGGGCAGCAGCGCGGCGAACCGGCTTCTTGGCGACGGCGGCCTTGGCCTTCACCGTGCGAACCGGCTTGGCTTCTTCGGCGCCGCTCACGCGGGCTTCGATCTGCTTGGTGCCGGCGACGATCTTGTCGGCGATCTGCACCGAGACGGTGGCGATCGGCTGGTTCAGCGCGCCCAGTGCGTTGATCACCGAGGTGGCAACCGGCGATTCGACGCGAGCCACGCGGCTGGCGACCGATTCGATACCGCTGGTGGTGCCGGCGGCAACGCGGTCCATCACGTTCACGATGCGGCTGGTGTCGATGTCCAGGCGGTTGGCCAGGAAGCCGTTGATCTTTTCTTGCGCGCCGATCAGGTTGGCCTTGACCTGCTCGCTCACCAGCGGAATCTGGCGGCTGCCGAGGAAGTTGCTGTAGCGCGAAGCGGCGCCGCCCAGGAGGCGATGCACGCCGGTGCGGTAAGCGCCGACCAGGGTCTTGCCAGCGTCGTTGTATTGACCGACGACGTGAACAGCTGCGGAAGCGATGGTGGTTTGCGTGGACATGGTGATTTCCTTGAAGTTGAAAGGCTCGCGAAGGAAACGGTATGTCTTTCGCGATGGGCCTATCTTCTTCTGCAGGGCCTAGGCCTGAAAAACTAGAACGGTCGGAAAACTAGTCCAACTGCCCCAATTTTCTTTCTGCAGGCCGGGCTCCGTGCGCCGATCATGCCGCAGCAGCCCTGGGGCTGCCGGAACGCTTGGCCGGTGCGGCCTTACGGGCTGGCGGCTTGGGCGTGGCTTTCTTCGCCGCGGTCTTGACCGGTGCCTTTGCGGCTGCCTTCACGGGCGCCTTCTTCGCCGCGACCTTGACTGGCGCCTTCTTGCGCGCGGCAGGCTTCTTCTTTGCAGCCGCAACGGGCGCGTGCTCGGCCTCGTCCGACGGCTCCTCGATGGTCTTCGCCGGCACCGGCGCGGGCGCCGCACCGGCTGCGGCCGGGTGCTTCTGCGTCAGCTCCATCAGCAGCTTGTGCTCGGCCAGCAGGTAGTCACCGATCTCGGTGATGTCGGGCACGGCACGGCGGCAGGCAATCAGGCCGTAGTCCATGCGGCCGTTGTAGCTCTGCACCGTGACGTTGAGCGCCGTGCCGTGGCTGGCGATCGACACCGGGTAGTAGCAGGTGACGAGCGCGCCCGCGAAGTACATCGGAAACGGCGCGCCGGCCACGTTCGAAATAGCCACGTTGGCCGCCGGCGGCAGCAGGTTGACGATGCCCGAGCGCCCCACCATCGACGCAATGCCCGACACCAGCCAGGGAGCGGCGAAGGTCGGGAAGTCGTCCAGGACCACGGCCTTGAAGCGGTTCATGGTCGACTTCGACGAGGTCGACGAGGCGTTGATCGCCTTCAGCCGCTGCACCGGGTCGGTGATGTCGGTCGCCAGGCTCACGAGGATCATGCTGGCCTGGTTGTTGGCCGTCTGGTCGCCCGCCTCGCGCAGGCTCACCGGCACGCCGGCCACCAGCGGCTTGGCCGGCAGCTCGTTGTTGTCGGCCAGGTAGTGACGCAGCGCGCCGGCCACCGTGGCCATGACCACGTCGTTGAGCGACACGCCGAAGTGCTTGCCGATGTACTTGGTCTCGGCCAGCGAGATGGTGCGCCCGGCAAAGGTGCGCTGGTTGGTGATTGACACGTTGAGCGAGGTGCGCGGCGCGAAGAGGTTGAACTTCTTCGGCGCGGCGGCCGTGTCTTTTTCGGCCGCCTTCTCGTCGGGCTTGGCCAGGCCGCCGATGGCGCGCGCGATGGCGGGCGCCATCTTGAAGAGCTTCACGTACTGCTGCGCGGTGTTGCGCAGCGCAGCAGTGGCGAGTTCGGCCATGCCCAGCTGGTAGCCGCTGCTGCGCGGACGCGAACGCGGCGGCTTCACGACGCGGCCGGTGGCCTCGAGGTCGAAGATGGCCTTGCCCACTTCCACGCCGGCCTGTCCGTCGATGCCCGCGTGATGCACCTTGGTGTAGAGCGCCGCCTGGCCGCTCTTGAGGCCGTCGATGATGTAGAACTCCCACATCGGCCGGCTGCGGTCGATCAGCGAGGAGTGCAGCCGCGCCACGTATTGCTGCAACTGCCGGTTGGTTCCGGGCTTGGGCAACGTGATGTGGCGCACGTGGTAGTCGAGGTCGATGTCGTCGTCCTCGACCCACACCGGGTTGGTCATGTCGAAGGGCATCAGCGCGAGCTTGCGCGTGAACACGTCGGCCAGGTGGATGCGGCTGGCCATGAAGTTCTTGGCGTCTTCGTAGAAGTCGCCCTTGTAGCCCTTGGGCAGGTCGAGCACGTTCAGGGAGCCCACGTGCATCGGCATTTCCGGCGTTTCCAGGTGCAGGAAGGTGGCATCAAGACCGCTCAGGTGTTTCATGTGTTGTGTCTCCTTGGTGGGGCATGCGCCGTTCGGCAGGATACCGTGCGCATTGCGTTCTTGGGCCCCGGGTTCTTCAGTGTTTCCACCGGGGGAAGGCACCCGCGAGACAGGGGTTTGCCCGAAGTAGCGAAAAAGTGCCATGTGCCCGGCGGGCAGGGCAACAACTGCTCACATCGCCCGTTTCACACAGGCTCCGTACACTGCGGCCATGACATCCAGCCTCCCCCCGCAGCAGCATCAGGACGACAACCTCTGGCTCGAAGACATCGACGGCGAGAAGCAGCTCGACTGGGCGCGCACGCAGAACGCGCTCACAGTGCAGGCCTATGCGCAGTCGCCCGCGTTCGAGGCACTCCAGCAGGGCATCCTCGAGGTACTCGACTCGGACGACCGCATTCCGATGGTCCGCAAGATCGGCCCGCGCTTCTATTACAACTTCTGGCGGGACAAGGATCACACCAAGGGCCTGTGGCGCCGCACCACGCTCGATGAATACCGCAAGCCGCAGCCCGCGTGGGAGACGGTGATCGATCTCGACGCACTGGCCGCGGCCGACAAGGAGAACTGGGTCTGGCACGGCGCCGACTGCCTGGAGCCCGACTACAGGCGCTGCCTGATCTCGCTGTCGCGCGGCGGCGCCGATGCCGACGTGGTGCGCGAGTTCGACCTGGAGACCAAGCAGTTCGTCGAAGGCGGCTTCTCGCTGCCCGAGGCCAAGAATCACGTGGGCTGGAAAGACATCGACCACCTCTACGTGGCCACCGACTTCGGCCCCGGCTCGATGACCAGCTCCAGCTATCCGCGCATCGTGAAGGAATGGAAGCGCGGCACGCCGCTCGAAAGCGCAGTGACGGTGTACGAAGGCGCGCACGAGGACATGTCCGTCAGCGCCTACCGCGACAACACGCCTGGCTTCGAGCGCGACTTCGTCTCGCGCCAGATCGATTTCTATGAAAGCGAAACCTGGCTGCGCGGCGCCGACGGCAAGCTCGCCAAGATCGACGTGCCCGACGATTCGCTGGCCGAGATCACGCGCGAGTGGATGCTGATCGAGCCGCGCACCGACTGGACCGTGGGCGGCACCACCTACAAGTCGGGCTCGCTGCTGGCAGCGAAATTCGACGACTACATGGCGGGCCGGCGCGAACTCACCGTGCTGTTCGAGCCCGACGACACGACCGCGCTCGACAGCCACTCGTGGACGCGCCACCACCTGATCGTCAACGTGATGCACGACGTGGTGAACCGGCTCGAAGTGCTCACGCCGCCATCGAACGGCAAAGGTGCGTGGGCGCGTGAAAGCCTCGGCGGCGCGCCCGCGCTCTCCACCATCGCGGCGGGCGGCATCGACGAGGACGAGAACGACGACTACTTCCTCACCGTGAGCGGCTTCCTGCAGCCGACCACGCTCTGCATTGGCACCATCGGCCAGGGCGAGCCCGAGGTGCTGAAGGACAGCCCCGCCTTCTTCGACGCCTCGCGCTATCGCGTGAGCCAGCATTTCACGACCTCGAAGGACGGCACGCGCGTGCCCTACTTCGAGATCGCCGCCAAAGACCTGCAGGCCAACGGCAAGAACCCCACGCTGCAGTACGCGTATGGAGGCTTCGAGATTTCATTGCAGCCCAGCTACAGCGGCAGCATCGGCCGCGCGTGGCTCGACAAGGGCGGTGTGTACGTCATCGCCAACATCCGCGGCGGCGGCGAGTACGGCCCGCGCTGGCACCAGGCCGCACTGCAGGAGAACCGGCTGCGTACCTGCGAAGACTTCGCGGCCGTGTCCGAAGACCTGTTCGCCCGAAAGATCACTTCGCCCGGGCACCTGGGCGCGATGGGCGGCAGCAACGGCGGCCTGCTGATGGGCAACATGCTCACGCTGTACCCGAAGCTCTACGGCGCCGTCGTGAGCGAGGTGGCGCTGCTCGACATGCGGCGCTACACGCACCTGTCGGCGGGCGCCTCGTGGATCGCAGAGTACGGCGACCCCGACCAGCCCGACGAGTGGGAATTCATCCAGACCTTCTCGCCCTACGAGAACGCGAAGCCGGGCCAGGCATACCCGCCCGCCCTCTTCACCACCTCCACGCGCGACGACCGCGTGGGCCCGGTGCATGCGCGCAAGATGCACGCGAAGATGGTGGCGCTGGGGTACGACAGCAGCTTCTACGAGAACCTGGAAGGCGGCCACAGCGCTGCAACGGACAACAAGGAATCCGCTTTCATGGACGCACTGGGCTACGCGTACCTGTGGCAACACCTGGAGAAGCCGTGATGAGCAACGTCAGCAGCACCCCCGCCACCCTCGAACTGATCGGCGCGCCGACCGACATCGGCGCCAGCGTGCGCGGCGCCGGCATGGGGCCCGACGCGCTGCGCGTTGCGGGCCTGCCCGAGGCACTTGCGCGGCAGGGCTACACAGTCATCGACCGCGGCAACCTCGCGGGCCCGGCCACGCCCTGGGCGCCGCCGACCAACGGGTTGCGCCACCTCGACGAAGTGATCGCCTGGAACCGCTCGGTGTACGCGGCCGTCGACACCGCGCTGGGTGCCAGCAATGTGCCGGTGATGCTGGGCGGCGACCACTGCCTGGCCATCGGCTCGATCAGCGCGGTGGCGTGGCATGCGCGCAAGCGCGGCAAGAAGCTGCGCGTGCTGTGGCTGGACGCGCACTCCGACGTCAACACCGAAACCACGAGCCCCAGCGGCAACCTGCACGGCATGCCGGTGTCGTGCCTGCTGGGCCATGGGCCGGCAGTGCTCACGGGCTGGAGCGGCGAGCGCGCGGCGCTACAGCACGACGCCATCCGCTTCATCGGCATCCGCAGCGTGGACGGCGACGAGAAGGAAGCCATTCGCACGCTGGGCCTGAGCGTGTTCGACATGCGCCACATCGACGAGCACGGCATGCGCACGACCATGACAGAGGCACTGCAGGACGTGGACGAAGACACGCACCTGCACGTGAGCTTTGACCTCGACTGCCTCGACCCAGCCGACGCGCCCGGCGTGGGCACCGGCGTACGCGGCGGGCCGACCTACCGCGAGATGCAGCTGTGCATGGAGATGATCGCGGACACCGGGCGGCTCGGCTCGCTCGACGTGGTCGAACTGAACCCGGCGCTCGATGTGCGCAACCAGACGGCTGAAGTGGCCGTCGAACTGATCGAGAGCCTCTTCGGCAAATCAACGCTGGTGCGCTAGAGATTAAGGTTCTTCAGGTCAGGGGCGCTCGACCTGCGCGGCCTTGGCGCGCATCGTGTAGCCCTGGTAGGCCGGCAGCGCGATGGCCGCGACGATGCCGAGCCCCACGATGACGGGCAGCAGCCAGGCACCGATCAGCACGCCAGTGGTGTTGGGCGGCGGCGGCGCGCCGAAGCGGTTGCTGCCCTTGGTGCCCGACTTGAAGACCCAGATCAGCGCGACCAGCGGGATCAGCGCCAGGAACAGCATCCAGCCCGACCAGTCCATGTCGTGCGAGCGCTGGATGCCCGTGAGCACGTAGAAGACGAAGTACGGAATCGCGAGCAGGAAGGTCAGCGCCACGATCAGGCCCTCGGAACGCCCGAGGCCGGCGATGCCGAGGATGAAACCCAGCAAGGTGGCCGCGACGATGAAGATGATGTACGAAAACATCGTGTACGCCAGGAAGCGCGCCCGCCCGATGCGGCCCTTGGCGGACCACAGCTTCACGGGCTGGACGCCCGCATCGCCCTCGTACACATCGGCCACCGCGGCACGGGGCGCGGCATAGGGATTGGTCATCTCTGTCATGTACTTCTCTCCTCTGTTGTGAAGTTCACATTTTGGGCAAAGACCTTTACAAAAGACCAGCCCTTTTGACGGCGTGATAGCGATTCACCAACGCCACCGCGAGGTCGGCCGGCTCCACGTCTACCGAGAGCGGATCGTTGCCGACCACGCGCGCAAAGGCATCGCGGCGCGACTGCTCGAACAGATGCGCCGCCGCAACATCGACCGCGTCGCGCGCATGCACCAGCGGCTGGCTGGCGATGCGCCCGAGCACGCGCTCGCGCAGGCTCGCGACCAGCACGAGGTGCTTGCGGCGCAGCAGCTTGATTGCGGGGCGTAGCTCGGCGGCATCTTCGTCGCGGAAATTGGTGAGCACGATGACCAGCGCGCGCCGTTTCTGCACACGCAGCATTTCCTGCGCGGCCAGCAGGTAGTCCGAATGGGTGGCGCCGGGCTGGATGTCGTGCAGCCGGTTCATCAGCGCATTGAGGGTGGCGGTGCCCTTGCGCGGGGCGAAGTCGCGCCGCTCCTCGGCGGGGCAGCCGAAAGTCATGGCGCCGACCTCGTCGCCCTCCTTCAGCGCCACGTAGCTCAGCAGCATCAGCGCATTGAGCGCCTCGTCGAAGTGGCTGTTGGCCTTCAGCGCCAGCGCACCCTCGTCGGCGCGCATGCGGCGGCCGCAGTCGAGCAGAAACAGCACGCACTGGTCCCGGTCGTCCTGGAACTCGCGCACGATGGGCCGGCGCTGGCGCTGCGTGGCCTTCCAGTCGATGTGGCGCAGCGAGTCGCCGGTCTTGTAATCAGAAAGTTGACGGAAGTCGGTGCCGAGCCCGCGCTGCGCATAGGTCTTGATGCCGATCTGCGCCAGCCGCCGGTCGCCCGACAGCCAGGCGTAGCGCGCCAGCGCGGCGAAGTTGGGATACACGCGCAGCCGGCGCGGCTCGCCCAGGGTCTGGCGCATGTCGAAGCAGCCGAAGCGGGTGCGCCAGCGCAGCTGGGTGGCGCCGAACTGCGCCACACCGCGCTGCGTTGCTGTGGCGGTGTAGCGCAGCGCAACCTGCGAGAGCGCCGGCACGGCGACGGTCTGCGGCAGGCCCTCGAAGGTGAAGTGCGCGTCGAGTTCGTCGAACACCGACACCTGCCAGGCCTGCGTGCCTTCGTTCACCAGCGTGAGCGTGAGCACCGTGGGTACGCCGAGCGAGAACGCCCCGGGCAGGCTGCGCTCGATGCGCAGCGGCGCGGCGCGCCACAGGCGCAGGCTCAGCCACAAATCGGCGCCCGCGAGCACGAGCCCCAGCGCCAGCAGCACGCCGGCCACGATGGCCACGTAGCCCACCGGCACGCCCAGCAGCAGCGCCACGGAGGCGGCCACGGTCAGGCCGGCCAGCGCCAGCACGGCCGCATGCGCGGGAATCGGAACAGCAGCGCGCATCCGCGGGCCTAGAGCCTTGGTGCCTCTACGCTGTCGCGCGCGGCGCGCAGCAGGGTGTCGACGCCCAGGCCTTCGAGCTGCGCGTCGGGCGAGATCATCACGCGGTGCCGCAGCGCAGGCAGCGCCTGGCGCGCCACGTCGTCGGGCGTGATGAAGTCGCGCCCGGCCATCAGCGCGGCTGCGCGGGCGGCGCGCACCAGGGCCATGGTGCCGCGCGGCCCGGCGCCGGACGAAAGGCCCGGCCAGTCTCGCGTGGCGCGCGCGATGCGCACCGCGTAGTCGATCACGCGCTCGTCGGCCTGCACCAGACAGGCCAGCCGCTGCAGTTCGAGCACTTGTGCCTCATCGAGGCAGGGGCGCACGGCCTCGAGCGGAAACTGGTTGCCGGCGCGCTGCCGCGTAGTGAGCTGCACGATGGCGTTTTCTTCGCTGTGGCTCGGAAAGCCGATGTCGATCTTCAGCAGGAAGCGGTCGAGCTGCGCTTCCGGCAGCGGGTAGGTGCCCTCGGTGTCGATCGGGTTCTGCGTGGCCATCACCATGAAGGGGCGCGGCAGCGGCATGGCCGTGCCTTCGAGCGTGACCTGGTACTCCTGCATGACTTCGAGCAGCGCGCTCTGGGTCTTGGCCGGCGCGCGGTTGATTTCGTCGGCCAACAGGAGGTTAGTGAACACCGGGCCCTGGTGCACGCGCAGCGTGCCGAGGCTGCTTTCGCCACGCGCGGCGAGATCGAGCACCGCGTGGCCCGTGATGTCCGAGGGCATCAGATCAGGGGTGAACTGCACGCGTGCATAGCGCAGCGTCATGGCCTGCGCCAGGGCCCGCGCGAGCAGGGTCTTGCCGAGCCCCGGCGCGCCTTCGATCAGCACGTGGCCCGAAGCGACCAGCGCTATCAGCGTCTGGTCGACCGCCTCGAGCTGGCCGACCACGGCCTGGCCGACCTCGGCGCGCAGCGTCTGCAGCCACTGGGCTGCACGCGTCAGTTCTTCGGGTTGGATGGCTTGCATGAGCGTCTCTCGGTTCAGGATGTGGAGGAAGAAGATGAGGGTGAAGGCATGAACGGCCCGTGGGCGTCGAGCCGGCGGCGCGCGGTTTCCAGCACTTCGAGGTCGACCGACATGGCGCCGGCATGGCGCGCTCGCTCGCCCATCGCCCGAACGAGCATGGCTGCCTCCAGCCCGGTGGCCTGGGCGATGGCGGCGGCGCGCGCGGCGGCATCGCGGCGGGCATAGCCGCGCAGTTGGCGGCCGGCGGATTCGTTCAGCGCGCGCAGTTGTGCTGCATGCAGCGCGTCGGCGCCGTGCATGTGCAGGAAGCCGGCGGTGCCGCGCACCTGCTCGGCCATGGAGCGCCGGTGCGTGCCGGCCGAGGGCGCCAGCGGCCCGAAGCGCACGGCCGCTCGCCACAACGCAACAGCCAGCGCCAGCAGGCCCACGAGCAGCGCGGCCCAGCCCTTGTGCCAGATCCAGCGCAGGAAAGGTTCGCGTGTTTCCTCGGCGACGAACCAGATTTCGGCGCCACTGCGCGCCTGCACCGCGGCAACGGCGAACAGCGCGTTGTCAGCGCGCGTCAGGTTCACGTTGTGCAGCAGGCCCCAGGGCATCGCGGTGACGGTGCCACGGCCAACCTGCACCCGGATCGCCTCGGGGCCTTTCGCGCCGAGCACGGTCCACAGGGGCGGCGGCTGCTTGTCGGCGGGCCGGTAGCGCGCCGCCGACCAGGTGCAGATCCGGAAGCTGC
Organism: Variovorax paradoxus; assembly: GCF_024734665.1. Classification (NCBI taxonomy): domain Bacteria; kingdom Pseudomonadati; phylum Pseudomonadota; class Betaproteobacteria; order Burkholderiales; family Comamonadaceae; genus Variovorax; species Variovorax paradoxus. The sequence goes on along the minus strand of NZ_CP102931.1, from coordinate 302,528 downwards.
GGCCACCGGCGAAGCTCGCGGGCACGGTCTCGGGCTCGGTCACCGCATGGCAATCCGCGTCTTTGGCAGGTTCGGCGAATTGCGACTTGGGCAGTCTCTTCCTGGGTCCGGATGGCTCTTTCTCTTTCTCTTTTTTCTCATCCGTCGCGGGCGGCTTTTCCCAGACCAGCGGGATCCAGCCTTCCAGCAGGTCGCTGTTGATGAGGTGGCTGGGCATCACGAGGTGCCCGCCCTGCTCGACCCACTGGCGCAGGCGCTGTTCGCGCTCGGGGAACATGTCCCAGTGGCTGGAGGCGAGCACCAGCCGTGCCTGCGCGGGGGGCATGGTGTCGAGGCTGTCGTGCTTGACCACCTTGAGGCCGAGCTCGCGCAGCATCACCTGCGCGCCGTAGAACGAATTCTTCTTGGCCTCGCCGCTCGCGGGCGTCGGCACTTCGGTGTCGGCCCATTCGGTGGCGGAGACCAGCCAGAAGCCGATTGCCGCCAGCACCAGCACCGCGCCGATGCGAACCAGCCATGCATTCATGCGACGGCGCCCTTCAGATCGGCGGCGGCCGGCGCGGCGGCGGAAAGATGCAGATCGAACTCGCCGCAGACCGCCAGCACCTGCGCTGTGGATGGCAGCCGACCGCCGTACGCCCCCAGTTGCCAGGCACCGACCAGCCGCACGAAGAAGGCCTGTGCGTCCGGTGTCAGCCGGGTTGCGGAGAGCTGCATGCACTCGCCCTCGGTGCTCGCGGCTCGCACCGGCACTTCATGCGCGTGCACGAGGCGCGACAACGCGCCGCGGTAGAGCAGCGACAGCGCGGGCCGGTGCTGGCCGCGCTGCCAGAGCGCGGCTGCCGCATTGCCGATGTCGTCGGGCAGGCTTTCGGGCCGGATGTCGAGGCTGCCGACGTGGCTGGGCAGCAGTTCCTTGCCGGGCCGCGCACCGCCGGCACGCACCTGCATCCAGCGGCGCAGGCGAATCACCAGCCAGGCCAGTGCCAGCGCACCCAGCCCCCAGATGAGCCAGCGCGCACCCTCGGCCACCGCCCTGATGAAATCGCGCAACCAGTCGAGGCTGTCTGTCTTCTTCTCGGGTTCGTCTTCCTCTTCGTCCCGTTCCTTGAAGCGCAGCTTTCTTTCGGTCTTGGTGCCGGGCATGTTCGGATCGGCGCGGACCTTGTCGACTGCGGTCTTCACCTGCTCGCGGGTCGGGGCCTCGGCAGCGACTGCCGCCGGCGCCATCGCGACGATGGCGCACGCAGCCAACACAGCCGCCGCGATACGAAGTGCGCGAAGCCTGGAGGTGTCAGCGGAACCCACGGCGGAACTCCTGCTCGATGTCCCACGCTTCGAGCTCTACCCGGCGGTTGAGGTACATCGCAAAACCGGCCGCCACATAGAACGGCTCCAGCACGCCGATGACGAGCGCATAGGCCCCCGCAGTCAGCAGGCTCTGCAGTGGAACGTCCGACTGCGTGAGCCAGCCGAACAGATCCTTGGCGCTGCCTTCCGGCGCGAACCAGAACAGCAGCGACAGCAGACAGATGTCGAGCGCCATCTCCACGTTGGCGAACACCATCTGCATGCCTGTGGCCGCGCCGCGCCGTCCGCGCAACAACTGCGTGCGCCGCTTGCGCCGGGCGCTGCCGCGCTGGCCTTCGAGCTGGTCGATTGCCTGGGTGAACGAACGCCAGGGTGAAAACCGCCGCCACAGCAGCGTACGCAGCAGTTGCCCGCCCCACACGGCGCGGCGGTTTTGCCAGAGGTCGGCCCAGCGCGTCTCCTGCCCGAACACCGCGCGCGAATGAACGAACAGCAGGCTGCGGTCGAACCAGGGCTTGAGCCAGAAGATCAGCAGGCTGGGCAGCCAGCCGGCGATCTCGACCGTGCACAAGGCCAGCAGCACCGTCACGATGTACACCGGCAGGAAGGTGCGCCACACCGAGCGCGCATGGTTGCGCACCAGCTGGGCGCCCAGGTCCGCGGCCTCGGCCATGGGCCGTGGCCGCAGCGCAATGGCGAGGCCGTCAACCTGCACGGTCTTCAGCCTTTGCAGTTGCAGCAGTGGCGCGCGGCCGGCCCTGCCAGCCCAGGTACGCCAGCACCAGCACCCAACAGGCGCCGCCCACGCCGTACTTCACGGCCGGCGCGATCCAGCGCGCCGACGACCAGAAGGCCTCGATCGCGGCGGCGAGCAGCAGCAGCCCGAAAACACCGTAGACGATCACCACGGCATGGCGCGCGGCCAGCCGCAGCGACTCGAGCCGTGTGTAGCGGCCGGGCGCAACCCACGCATAGCCGAGCCGCAGGCCGGCCGCGCCCGCCAGCACGATGGCCGTGAGCTCGAAGGCCGAGTGCGTGATGACGAAGGAGCAGAAGTTCTCGGCATGCCCCGCCGCAATCAGGTAGCCGCCGACCGCCCCGATCTGCACGCCGTTGAACACCACCACCACGGCGCTGCCCACGCCGGCGAAGATGCCGGCCGCGAAGCAGCGGAAGCCGATGCCGATGTTGTTCATGATGTAGAAGCCGAACATCTGCCAGTCGTCGCCCGCGCTGCGCGTGCGGCCCAGCGACTCGGCACTGTCGCCGTACATCGAATCGAACTGCTGCACGGAGCTGGCATCGAGCAGGTGCAGGATGAAGCCCGGGTCGCGGTAGGCGGCCCAGCCCGCCGCCAGCAGGGGCAGCACGAACATCAGCGTCGCAACCAGCAGGTAGATGCGGTGCGCCCGCACCGCCTCGGGAAAGTCGACCAGCGCCAGCCGCGCGAAGCGCGCCAGGCCGTAGTCGTGCTGCCGGTAGATCAGCCGGTGCGCGCTCTGGGTCAGGCTTTCGAGCCGCTGCGTGAGGTGAATGGGATAGGCGCGCGCCTGCGCCAGTGCCAGGTGCTCACACACGCGACGGTACAGCGTGGCGAGCCGCGCGCCGTCGAACTTGCGCTTGGTCTCGGCCACGCGGATGACGGCTTCGAGCTCGGTCCACAGCGGCGCGTAGGCGGCTTCGAAATCGAGTGGCGTCATCGCCCGCCTCCTCGCGCATCGGCGCCGGCGCGGCGGCCCAGCACCCACTGCGCCACGCCGAGCAGGCGCTGTGACGCGGAGGCGCCGGAAGTGTCGGGGCCCAGCACCGGTTCGGCGACACGGGCGAGTTCGTCGAAGCGCTCGGGGGTCAGGCGCGTCGCGCGACCGGCCCACGACACGATGGCCATCTGCTCGCGCGCCGACAGCGGCCGCGCGGGCGCCTGCGGCTCGGCCGCGGGCACCTCGCCGTGCAGGCTCACGTGGTCGCTGAACACCACCAGCGTGCCGGCGGCCAGGTCACCCAGCCGCTTGCTGTCGCGCCGCCACAGCATCGACACGATGCCCGCGCCATAGAAGGCCGGAACAAAGTCGGCCGCGCGCAGCAGGTTGCGGGTGAGCGCGGCGGCGGGCGTCACGGGCAGGCCCGAGTCCATCACCACGCGCAGCCCCATCACGCGCTTGCCGGGCGTGGCCGCCGCGCGCGTGAGCTCGAAGATCACGGGGTAGAGCCACTCGAGGCAGAAGTAGCTGATGAGCAGAATGCCGAAGCCCATCTTGCCCATCATGCCGACGGCAATGGAGATCGCAGTGAAGATGCCGAGCCGGATCGCGAAGTCGATGAGGTACGCCAGCCCGCGCGCAACCAGGCCGGCCGGGCGCAGTGAGAGCGCAATGCCTTCCGGGGTCTCGGCGGTGTAGAGCGTGTCGAGGCGCACTGGCGAAGCGCTCGCTCAGGCCTGCAACACGACGGTGTCGGCGATCTGGTCGTGCAGGCAGCGGCGCGACGCGCGGAAGATGAAGAGGCAGTCGATCAGCACGTAGATCGGCCCGAGCAGCGGCCAGATGGTCGTGAAGAACGTGGGGCCGTCGCGCAGGGCCAGGATGCGTCCGATCTGCGCGCGCGAACCGTCGGGCCGGGCAATGCGGATCTTGAACAGCGCCTTGCCGATGGTCTGGCCGCGAGTGGCCAGCAGGTAGCCGTGCAGAACGAGGTAAAGAACGATGCCGGAGGCCGCGCCGGAGATGCGCGGCTCCCAGAGTCCGAGGCCATCGTCCTCCCAGAGATTGATGGGCGTGAACTTCGCCAGGAGCCAGATCGCGGCGAGGGAAATGCCGGCATCGAGCATCGCTGCCAGAAAACGCTTGCCGCGCGTTGCGAGTTCACCGGGCTGCACCTGGCCCGGCTGCAGCACGTCCTCCACATGGGATTGCGGCGGCGCGTAGCGCGCGTCCTGCGACTGATCTTCCATGCCCGTCCCTCTCCGAAACGATTGATTTTCGGAAGATTCTAGTGGGTGGGCTGCTCCGGCAGTCGGCGAACAAGAGCACTCTGCAGGTTGCGCAGGTCGTCCAGGAGCAGGCTCAAGGGTGCGGCCAGGAGTGCATTCGACGGGGAGCCTTGCGACGCCTGCACGCAGCGGTCGAGCCCATCGAGGTCCGGTGGCGCGCCCTTGCCCGCGAGCGCATCGGCCATGCCGGCGACTGCGGCACTGGCAGTCTGCGCCGCTTCGCGCCATGCGTCGTCGGCCTGTGCGCCCTGCATCTGCCGGAACACGCGATCCAGCACCACGGCGTCCTGGAAGATGCGCGCCGCCAGCCGGGCCTTGTCGCGATAGGCACTGTGCCCCCCGGCGGTGCCGCGTCGCCACCATCGCGCCTCCAGGTCCGCACTGCCGGCCAGCAAGACGAGCCGGCCCAGCGACGCGCGCGTGCCTGCGTGAATGCGCTCCGCCTCGGCACCGGCAGGCCTTCGCGCAGCGGCCATGCGCTTCGCGATACCGTGCAGCAGCGCGGCGCAGCCCTCGTCGAAACGCGCGCCCGCGTGGTACTCGGACACGAGCGTCGAAACCGCCAGCGCCACTCCCACGCCGATGCCGATCTGCGCCATGCGCAGCAGCGCCACCTGCAGCGCCGAATGGCCGGGAATGCCGCCGGCCGACAGGATGATCAACGCGGCAACCGGTGCGCTGCGCAAACCCGGCGCAGCCGCGCTGGCAAACGCCAGCAACATGACGACGGCCAGCGTGGTCGCCAGCATCGGCGCGCCGTGGTGCTGCAGATAGACGCCGGCCAGGCCGCACAGCGCGCCGGCGGCCGTGCCGCGCACGCGGTTCCATCCGGCATCGAGCGTGGAACCGGCGCTCGGGCGCATGACGATCAGCACGCTCATCACCGCCCAGAAACTTTCGGGCAGGTGCAACGCGGTGGCCACGCCCCAGGCGATGGCCACTGCCGCCGCCAGTTGCACGCCGGGACGCCAGCGGCCGTGGCGCCACGGCTCCGTCAGGCGTTGCAGTGCCGGGGCGCCGTTCATGCTTCTGGCGCCGGTGGATCGCCGCCTTCCAGCGCGGCGGCGATGCCGTCGATCAGCCCGCAGGCCTGCAGCAGCAAGGCGCGCTGATCGGCATCGAGCGTGGCGCCGATCACCTCTGCCAGTGCCGCCTCGCGCGTGCGCATGATCGCCTTCAGACGGCGTATGCCCTCCGCCGTGAGCGACAGCAGCCATTGGCGCCCATCGGTCGGGTGCGGCGTGCGGCCGATCCAGCCCTCGGCCTCCAGCTCGGCCAGTAGCCGGGTCAGCGACTGGAGCTTGACGCGCTCGAACCCCGCCAGCGCCGTGGGCGTGCACGGCCCGTGCCGATGCAGCTGCCCGAGCACACTGAGCTTGGCCACGCTGGGGCCGTCAGGCGTTGCGCTGCCGCTGCGCAACTGGCGCGTCAGCAACGACACCGAGGTGCGAAGACGCGAGGCGCATTGCGCCGGATCCGGGATGGTGGAAGCCATGCCCGGATTGTAAGACGCATCTTGGTACTTTGGAGCCCCGGCGTCAGCCCCGGTTCGGCGACGAGTTCACCGGGTAGGTGACGGCGGGCTGGGCAGCGGCGGGAGCGGGCGGCGAGGCGACCGGCGTTGCTTCCGCGGGCGTCCCGGCTTCGTCCTCTCCTTCCGGGCCTTCGAGGAAACGGTCGAGCAGCGCGAAGAAGCGGTCGTAGAAGCGCTCGTCCGTCAGCGTCTCGCTCGCGACCTTCACCATCGCGTCGTCGCTGCTCGAGAACGGCAGCGAAAGCGAGCCGATCGCGCCCACGCCCAGGCTGGCCGAGTTGTTCACCTTCTTGATGCCGTAGCGGTCCTGCAGCGCGGTCGCAAAAGCCACGGTGCTCTTGCTGGCCTTGCCGCTTCTTGTGCTCTCGCGAGCGCAGACCACCCGGAACTCGACCTCGACATGCACCTCGGCCGCCGGCTGGAAGCTCTTGCGCCCGGTCACGAGATCGGCGTTGGCGGCCGTGATCATGTAGCCCTGGCTCAGCAGTGCGCGGCGCGCGGCTTCGCAGGTCTGGGCCTCGGTGGCCTCGTAGTCGCGGGTGTGGGTGGTGGTCGAGCCGAAGGCTTCGGGCTCATAGTTCACGCGGCGCGATGTGCTGCCGCAGCCGGCGAGCACAAGGACGACAAGGGCGGACAGCAGGCCGAGTACGAGAACCCGGGCGCGAACAACTGGGAAAGAAGTGAGGTGCATGGACGGCATGGAGCGGCGAATGCTAACCGGCGCCTTGCCGGCAAGGCTTCGAGCGTGTCCGCGCGCCAGCGTTCCCTGCCACGCGAGATTTTCAGGACCAGGGCAGCACGTGATGCGCCCGCACCCGCGTCGCCGCGATCAGCCGTGCATTGGGCGCATCGGTGCTCGCCACCCAAGCGCGCGCTTCCTCGGCGCTGCGGCCGAACTGCTGGTGGCGCCGCACCAGGCGCTCTTCGCGCACCGCATCGTCGATGTCCACGTACCAGACCTCGTCGAACATCGCCGCCGCGCCGGCCCACGGACCGACGTCGTGCAGCAGGTAGTTGCCTTCGCTGATGACAAGCTGCGTCGTGGGCAGCACGGCGATGGCGCCGGCAATCGGCTCCTCGATCTCGCGGCGGAATTCGGGGGCGTAGACGATGTCGCCATCGGGCCGCTGCTCGCGCAGGCGCTGCAGCAGCGCGACATAGCCGGCGCTGTCGAAGGTGTCGGGCGCGCCCTTGCGGCCGGAACGGCCAAGCCGTTGCAGCTCGACGTTGGCGAGGTGGAAGCCGTCCATGGGGACGACCTGGGCGCGGTCAACGCCCACCAATTGAAGCAGCGCCGCCGCGAGCGTGGACTTGCCCGCACCGGGTGCGCCGACCAGCCCCAGCAGCTTGCGCTGCCCGCCGGCCATCAGGGCCTGCAGGCGGGCGGCGCTGTCCGCTGGGAGAGGAGGAAGTTTCTGCGCGGGGATGGTGCTCATCCCCCGAGCGTAGCGTCCTCGAGCGTCAAGAAATCATCAGGGGTACAGGCCGCGCTCTTGACGAGCCATCAGGATGCGCTCGCAAGCCACCGCATACGTCGCCGTGCGCAGCGTGATCTTGTGCTTGTCTGCCGTGTCCCAGATCTGGTTGAGCGCGTTCATCATGATGCGGTCCAGGCGCACGTTGATTTCGTCTTCGTCCCAGAAGAAGGACGAGAAGTCCTGCACCCATTCGAAGTAGCTCACCGTCACGCCGCCGGCGTTGCAGATCACGTCGGGCACGACCAGCACGCCGCGCTCGGCGAGGATGTCGTCAGCGGTCGGCACGGTGGGGCCGTTGGCGCCTTCGAGCACCAGCTTGGCGGTGGTCTTCTGCGCGCGCTCGGCGGTGATCTGGCCTTCGAGGGCGGCCGGGATCAGGATGTCGCAGGCGACGTTCCAGAAGTCTTCGTTCGGCACGATGTCGCCGCCGGACTTGAAGGCGACCACGCCTTCCTTGTTGGCCACCGGGATCAGCTTGGCCAGGTCGAGGCCGTTGGTGTTGACGATGGTGCCGGTGTGGTCCTGCACCGCGACGATCTTCGCGCCCGCTTCCGCGAACAGCTCAGCCGCGACCGAGCCCACGTTGCCGAAGCCCTGCACCGCAATGCGTGCGCCGCGCAGGTCCATGCCCAGGCGTCGGGCGGCTTCACGGCCGGTGACGAACACGCCGCGGCCTGTGGCCTTCACGCGGCCCAGCGAGCCGCCCAGGTGCAGTGGCTTGCCGGTGACGACGCCGGTGGCGGTGCCGCCGACGTTCATCGAGTAGGTGTCCATCATCCACGCCATGATCTGGCCGTTGGTATTGACGTCGGGCGCGGGGATGTCGGTGTGCGGGCCGATGATGATGCCGATCTCGCTGGTGTAGCGGCGGGTGATCTTTTCCAGCTCCTGCAGCGACAGCTTCTTGGGGTCGACGCGGATGCCGCCCTTGGCGCCGCCGTACGGCAGGTTGACGGCCGCGGTCTTGATGGTCATCCAGGCCGACAGGGCCATCACTTCTTCGAGCGTGACGTCGGGGTGGAAGCGCACGCCGCCCTTGCCCGGGCCGCGGCTCATGTTGTGCTGCACGCGGTAGCCCTCGAAGTGGGCGATGGTGCCGTCGTCCATCTCGATCGGCACGTCGACGATCAGCGCGCGCTTGGGGCGCTTCAGGGTTTCGACCCAGCGGGCCAGCGGGCCGAGGTACGGCACGACGCGGTCGACCTGCGAGAGATAGGTGCCCCACGGGCTGTTCGCGGTCGGATTGACGAAGGAGAGTTTTTCGCTCATGAGAGATCCCTTGGTTTAGACGGGTGGCCGCAACGATAGACCTCTACCGCGCGTCGCGCCATGGCTTATGCGCGCCGCGCTGGCGGTTATGCAAGAGAGGTTTGGTTTCACAGCCAGGGAGGCACATTGCACCGATGTACATGACAGAAACGTCATCTACGGGTTATCGACCCTGCGGATGGGCTTCGTAGAGTTGGCTTCACCAACCAAGGCAACCCAACCACCCTCAAGGAGTCACGAATGAACAAGCAAGCTTCCGCCACCCGACTGCTCGGCACCGCCACCCTCGCCGTCCTGCTGGGCGTGATTGCAGCGCCGAGCTTCGCCGGCAACTACGCCGAGGGCGATCCGCGTCCCGTGCCGCTGACCTCGTCGACGACACGCTCCGCGGTAACCGCCGACGCTGTGCAGTGGCTGAAGACCGCGCCCACGCAGGGCTACACCAGCGGCTATCAGCAAGAGGCGGTCGTTGTCTCGGCCAACACCCGCGCCGCAGTGGCGGCCGACACGCGGCTGTGGATCCAGTCGGGCCTGGCGGCCCAGCAGAGCGGTGAAGCCGGCGCCGATATGACGAAGCCCGGCTACCACCAGGCCGCAGCCGAATACGCCAAGCTGCGCGCGAGCCCCGCCTATGGCGCGCTGGTCGACCAGCTCAAGGGCCAGCAGGCGGCGGCGCAGTCGCAGACCCAGGTCCGCTGAAAGAAGGCGCGAAAGAGCTGACGGCGCACGGCGGTGCCCTGGGTAGGCCAGGGTAGACCGCCGCCAGCGCCTTGGTTCTATCTCCTATGGTCGGCGGTCATAGGCCGCATCTTCCGCCAGCAATCAGCGTTCGGGCCGGATAATCTTCTGATGCTCGACCTGGACCGCATCGATCTCCGGCTGCTGAAGATCCTTCAGGAGGACGGACGCATCACCAACCTCAAGCTGGCCGAGGCGGTAGCGCTCTCGCCCACCGCGGTGCTGGCGCGGGTGCAGCGGCTCACACGCGACGGCTTCATCCAGGGCTACGAGGCGCGGCTCGATCCGCACAAGCTGGGCCGCGGCTTCACCGTCTTCGTCGAGGTGCTGCTCGACCGCACCACGCCCAATGTGTTCGACCAGTTCAAGGCGGCGGTGCAGGTGCGCGACGAGATCATGGAATGCCACATGGTCGCGGGCGGCTTCGACTACCTGCTCAAGACCCGCATGGCCGACATGGCCGCCTACCGCGAGTTCGCGGGCACCGTGCTGTGGCAATTGCCCGGCGTGCGCGAGACGCGGACTTATGCGGTGATGGAAGAAGTGAAGAGCAGCGCGCGCCTGCCGCTAGGGGTGTGAGCGCGCCCGGCCACCGAAGATCGCCGTGCCGACACGCACCATCGTGCTGCCCGCGCTGATCGCCGCTTCAAGATCGGCACTCATGCCGAGCGACAGCGTGTCGAGTTCGATGCCCGCGTCGCGAATCGACTGGTACACCGCATGCGCGCGCAGGCACAACGCGCGCTGCGCCTCGAAATCCGCCGCCGGTTCGGGGATCGCCATGAGCCCGCGCAGCCAAAGCTGTGGCAAAGCCGCCACAGCGCGTGCCAGAGCCAGCGCCTCTTCCGGCGGCACGCCTGACTTGTTGGCACCGCCGTCCACATTAACCTGAAGGCATACATTGAGCGGCGGCAGCGAAGCCGGCCGCTGGGCCGACAGGCGCTCGGCAATCTTCAGCCGGTCGATGCTGTGGACCCAGTCGAAGTGCTCGGCCACGGGCCGCGTCTTGTTGCTTTGCAGAGGGCCGATGCAGTGCCATTCGAGGGCAGCGCGCAGATCGGCGAGGGCTTCGATCTTGTCCAGACCTTCCTGCACGTAGTTCTCGCCGAAGGCCGACTGGCCCACCGCATGCGCCTCGCGCACCGCCTCCGGCCCGAAGGTCTTTGACACCGCCAGCAGCCGCACCTCGCCCGGGTCGCGGCCGGCCGTTACACATGCCTTTGCGATCCGGCTGTTTACTTGCTGGAGGTCGTCGCCAATCATCGTCATAATCGTCCAAAATCGTATCAAAACGTCACCGAACTCGAGCCGAGGAGCCCCGTGGACATCACCCAATTGCTGGCGTTCAGCGTCAAGAACAAAGCCTCCGACCTGCATCTTTCCGCAGGCCTGCCGCCCATGATCCGCGTGAACGGCGACGTGCGCCGCATCAACGTCGACGCACTCGATCACAAGGGCGTGCACGCCATGGTGTACGACATCATGAGCGACACGCACCGCAAGCACTACGAAGAGTTCCTGGAGGTCGACTTCTCGTTCGAGATCGACGGCCTCGCGCGCTTCCGCGTGAACGCCTTCAACCAGGCACGTGGCGCGGCCGCGGTGTTCCGGACCATTCCCTCGAAGATCCTGACGCTGGAGCAGCTGAACGCACCGAAGATTTTCGGCGAACTCGCGCTCAAGCCGCGCGGGCTGGTGCTGGTGACGGGCCCCACGGGCTCGGGCAAGTCGACCACGCTGGCCGCCATGGTCAACTACCTCAACGAGAACGAATACGGCCACATCCTCACGGTGGAAGACCCGATCGAGTTCGTGCACGAGTCGAAGAAGTGCCTGATCAACCAGCGCGAAGTCGGCCCGATGACGCTGTCGTTCTCGAACGCGCTGCGCTCCGCCCTGCGCGAAGACCCGGACGCCATCCTGGTGGGCGAGTTGCGCGACCTCGAAACCATCCGCCTCGCCATGACCGCGGCCGAAACGGGCCACCTGGTGTTCGGCACGCTGCACACCTCTTCCGCCGCCAAGACCATCGACCGGATCATCGACGTGTTCCCCGGCGAAGAAAAGGAAATGATCCGCGCAATGCTGTCGGAATCACTGCAGGCAGTGATCTCGCAGACGCTGTGTAAGACCAAGGACGGCCAGGGCCGCGTGGCAGCGCACGAGATCATGCTGGGCACGCCCGCCATCCGCAACCTGATCCGCGAGGCCAAGGTGGCGCAGATGTACTCCACCATCCAGACCGGCCAGGGCTCGGGCATGCAGACGCTCGACCAGAACCTGACAGAGCTGGTGCGCCGCAATACCATCTCGGCAGCCGAAGCCCGCGGCAAGGCGAAGATCCCCGAAAACTTCCCGGGCTGATTCAAGACGAGCAGCCCCCAGGAGCACAGACATCATGGAACGCGATCAAGCCAGCCAGTTCATCAACGACCTGCTCAAGCTCATGGTGAGCCGAAACGGCAGCGACTTGTTCATCACCGCCGACTTTCCGCCGGCCATCAAGGTCGACGGCAAGGTCACCAAAGTGTCGCAGCAGGCGCTGGGCGCGCCGCACACGCTGGCGCTCACGCGCTCGATCATGAACGACCGCCAGACGGCGGAGTTCGAGCGCACCAAGGAATGCAACTTCGCGATCTCGCCGACCGGCATCGGCCGCTTCCGCGTGAACGCCTTCGTGCAGCAGGGCAAGGTCGGCATGGTGCTGCGGACCATTCCCGCCAAGCTGCCGACCATCGACGGCCTGGGCATGCCGCAGATTCTGAAAGACGTGTCGATGACCAAGCGCGGCCTCACCATCATGGTGGGCGCCACGGGTTCGGGCAAGTCGACCACGCTGGCCGCGATGATCGACTGGCGCAACGAAAATTCGTACGGCCACATCGTGACGGTGGAAGACCCGGTCGAGTTCGTGCACCCGCACAAGAACTGCGTGGTGACGCAGCGCGAAGTGGGCATCGATACCGACAGCTGGGAAGCCGCGCTGAAGAACACGCTGCGCCAGGCGCCCGACGTGATCCTGATGGGCGAAATCCGCGACCGCGAGACCATGGAGCACGCCGTGGCCTTCGCCGAAACCGGCCACCTTTGCATGGCCACGCTGCACGCCAACAGCGCCAACCAGGCGCTGGACCGGATCATCAACTTCTTCCCCGAAGAGCGTCGCGCGCAGCTGCTGATGGACCTGTCGCTGAACCTGCGCTCGCTGGTCTCGCAGCGGCTGGTGCCAACCGAAGACGGCCAGGGCCGGGTGGCCGCTGTTGAAGTGCTGCTGAACACGCCGCTGATTTCCGACCTGATCTTCAAGGGCGAAGTGGGCGAGATCAAGGAGATCATGCGCAAGAGCCGCAACCTGGGCATGCAGACTTTCGACCAGGCGCTGTTCGACCTGTTCGAAAGCCACTCGATCACCTTCGAAGATGCCATCCGCAACGCGGACTCGGCAAACGACCTGCGGCTGCAGATCAAGCTGAACAGCCAGCGTGCGCGCAGCACAGACCTGGCCGCCGGCACCGAGCACTTCGCTATCGTTTAAGCGGCAATCGCTCAGTCGATCGTTCGCTGCCACGCAGCGAAGATTCCTGCCGCCAGTGCAACCACCGCCATCGCGGTGAACCCGTCCAGCGAGGCCATGAACGTGGCCTGCTGTTCGAGCGTGCGGTACAGCGTGCCCAGCGCCATGGCATGCGCCTCACCGGCAGCGTGGCCCACCGCCGCGAACCCACGGGTCAACGAATCCAGCGCCTGCATGAAGCTCGCGTTCGCGGCATTGGCCGATTCGCCGAGCCGCACCTCGTGCAGCGCCAGCCGATGCTGCTGCAGCGCGATCACGCTCGAGGTCGCGAATGAAATCGCCAACTGGCGCACGAGGTTTTTGAGCCGGTAGCCGTGCGCGAACTCCTCTGCCGCGAATGGCTTGAAGGTGAGGTTCGCCACCGGCAGCACGACGAACAGCATCAGCAGCCCGCGCAACAGCAGCGGTACCAGCAAGGCCTCGCGCCCCGCCTGCGGCGTGACCCGCGACAGCCACCACGCCGCCAGCGCCGCAATACCGAAGCCCGTGACGATGAGCCATTTCTTGCGCGCCAACCGCGCCGAGTACTTCAGGTAGACGAACACCAGCAGCCCGGTCGCGAGCGAGGCCGCGCCCGTGAAATAGCCGGTGTTTCCCACGGTGAAGCCGAGCCCGCCTTCCATCATCCGCGGCAGCAGGTAGCTGAAGCCCGTCGAGAGGTAGTAGTAGACGACGTAGAGTGCCAGCCCCACGCGAAACGATGCGTTGCGCAGCGCATGCAGCCGCACCAGCGGCGCGGGGTGTTGCCATTGCTGCCAGCCGAACCACGCAAGCCCCGCCACGCCGGCGATGGTGAGGCCGATCAGCGCTGGCGAGCCAGTGAACAGCTCGAAGTGCGAGCGCGTCAGCACCACCTGCAGCGCGGCCTGCGCGAGCGCGAACACCACGTAGGCGACGTAGTGCGGCTCGGTGCGCTCGTGCGGCTCGACGTCGCCGATGTCGGGCAGCGTCCAGAGCACGAGCAGCCCGATGAGCGCCGCGGCCGGCGCGGTGCTCGCGAACAGCCAGCGCCAGTCGAAGTTGGTCACGAGAAAGGCGCCCGCGATGGGCGCCAGCGCGCCGCCGAAGACGATCAGCACCATGAACGCCTTCAGCGCCTTGGCGCGGCGCGCGGGCGGAATGCCGATCTGGATCAGGATGCGGCAGGCGCCGAGCATCGGGCCGACGAAGTAGCCCTGCACGGCGCGCGCCAGCGTGAGCTGCATCGAGCTGTCGCACAGCGCCGCGCCCACGCCGCCCAGGGCGAAGGCGAACATGCAGACGGCCAGGTAGCGCCGGTAACCCAGCCGCTCGATCCACGCATGCTGATGCAGGATGCCGAGCACCGCGCCCAACGCATAGGCGCTCGAAGCCCACACCAGTTCGTCGGGCGAGGCGTTGACGCCGCCGGCGATGTAGCTGGCGAAGAAGGCGAACAGCGCGTTGTCGAAATAGTCGATGGCCGTGACGAGGCCGATGGCCCAGGGCAGCAGCGCGGCCGCGGCATTACCGCGCGAAGGCCACGCCAGAGCCGAAGTGTTCATGACGCCGGCCGTTCCTTACGGCGCTGCTCGAGCGCCTCTTCTACCGGCTCGCCGGCGAGGCGGCGCTCCACATAGTCGAGGTCGCGCCGTATTTGAGCCTGTAGCGAAGCCGCCTCCTTGAGCTCGCGGCGGACCTGCGCCACGCGCGCATCGAGCGTGCCCAGCTGCTCGGTGAGCGTTTCGCGCAGCGTCTTTAGTGACGCATTCGACAGCCGCGGGCGCCCGCCTTCGGCCGGCGCCTCCATCGGCTGCTGCAGCATCGTGGTGATGGCCGTGAGCGAAAAACCCAGCGAGCGCATGCGAAGCACGCGCGCCAGCTTGTCGAGGTCGGCCTGCTCGTACAGGCGGTAGCCGCCCTCGCTGCGCACCGGCACCACGATGCCCAGTTCCTCGTAGTACTTGAGCGTGCGCGGAGTCACGTCGAGCCGGGCCGCGGCATCGCGCACGGTGATGGTCTTGGCGGGGCTCGCTTCAGTCATGGTGAAGCGATTCTACCCAAACCTATACGTTCACGTACATGTTTGAGCCATCACACCTGTCGCGGAATGGCTTTAAGCTGTCGCCCCATGAGCAGCATCAATACCCGCACCTACGAATCCGTCCCCGCACAGACAGTGGCTTTCCTCGGCCTCGGCGTCATGGGCGGCCCCATGGCAGGCCACCTGGCCAAGGCCGGCCACAGCGTCACGGTCTACAACCGCACACCCGCCAAGGCACAAGCCTGGGCCGCCGAGTTCGGCCCGCCCGGGCGCCATGCCGCCACCCCGCGCGAAGCAGCCGCTGGCGCCGACATCGTGTTCTGCTGCGTCGGCAACGACGACGACCTGCGCTCGGTGGTACTGGGCGACGACGGCGCTTTCGCCGGCATGAAGAAGGGCGCCGTGCTGGTCGACCACACGACCGCCTCGGCCGACGTGGCGCGCGAACTCTCCAAGGCCGCACAGGCGCTGGGCCTGCACTTCATCGACGCGCCCGTCTCGGGCGGCCAGGCCGGCGCGCAGAACGGCGCGCTCACCGTGATGTGCGGCGGCGACGCGGCGGCATTCGAACGCATCAAGCCGGTGGCCATGGCGTTCTCGCGCGCGGTCACGCTGCTGGGCGAAAGCGGCGCCGGCCAGCTCGCGAAGATGGTGAACCAGATCGCCATCGCGGGCCTGGTGCAGGGCCTGTCTGAAGCCATTGCCTTCGGCCAGCGCGCCGGGCTCGACATGGAGGCCGTGCTGGGCGTCATCAGCAAGGGCGCGGCCCAGAGCTGGCAGATGGAAAACCGCGGCAAGACCATGATCGAAGGCAAGTTCGACTACGGCTTCGCGGTCGACTGGATGCGCAAGGACCTGGGCCTGGTGCTCGACGAAGCCAAGCGCAACGGCGCGCGCGTGCCGGTGACAGCGCTGGTCGACCAGTTCTACGCCGACGTGCAGCAGGCCGGCGGGCGGCGCTGGGACACGTCGAGCCTCATCATTCGACTCAAATGAAAAAAGCCCGCTGATGCGGGCTTTTTTCATTGCGACGCTGCCACCGGTTTGTCAGCGCACCGGCGAGGTCGTCGCGTTGCCCGAAGGCTGCGTCGACGTGGAGCCCGACCCAGGCAGCGGATCCATCGGCGGCAGCGGCACGCGCGAGGTGGAAGACGACGACGAAGGCGTGGACGGCGAGGCCGACGTCACCGGCGCCGGGCCCGTGCCGCCGCGCTGCGCCGCAGCCTGGTTCGCCGCCTGGCTGGCTGCCAGGTCTGCCTCGCTCACTATCTCGACCACCCGCACCACCTTCACCACACCCGAGATGCCGCGCGTGATTTCGGTGGCGCGGTCGGTTTCGCGCCGCGTGGCGATGCCCATCAGGTAGACCGTGCCGCGCTCGGTCACCACCTTGAAGGAATTGGCGAAGATGTCCTTGGCGTCGAGCAGCGAGGCCTTCACCTTGCCGGTGATGTAGAGGTCGTTCGAGCGGTCCTGGAAGGTGCTCGAGGCGCCGATGGTCAGTTCGTTCACCACCGAGCGCACGTTCACGATGCGGCTCACCTCGTCCTCGACGCGGCGGCGGTCGGCATCGCTGCCCACGGCGCCGGTCAGCAGCACCTGGCGGTTGAAGCTGGTGACGCTCACGTACATCTGGTCGTTGGCGATGTCGCGCACGCGGGCCGCGGCACGCAGCTCGATGCCCTGGTCATCCAGTTGCGCGCCCGAGCTGCGGCGGTCGGTGGCCACCATGCCCACGCCCACCACGGCCGCGCCACCCACGACGAGCGGCACGCAGGCAGAAAGGCCTGCAACCAATGCGGCGCCCAGGGTCAGGGCAAGGGCGAAACGCTGGGTCGATGTCGTCTTCATGGTCGTCATGGTCATGAGGAAGCTTCCTGTTCTCCGAGTAACTGGGCATCCACGCCGTCGCACAGGCAATGCAGCGCGATCTGGTGGATTTCGTGGATGCGTGCCGCACGCTCGTGCGGCACGCTGATCTGGACGTCGGTTTCGCGCAGCGCGCGGCCGATGGCGCCGCCCGAGCCGCTGCTGCCCGCGCCCGGAGCCGAGGGCACGCCCGAAACGGCATTGCCCAGCAGCGCGACCACGGTCATATCGCGCTCGTGCGCTGCAGCCACCGCGGCCAGCACCGACGCGGACTGCCCGCTGGCGCTCAGAGCGAGCAGCACGTCGCCGGCCTGGCCGAGCGCACGCACCTGGCGGGCAAAGCGATCGGAGTCCGCAGCACTGGCGCTGTCGGCCTCGGGGTCGGTGGTGTCGCCTGGCAGCGCGATGGCGCCGAGCTCGGGCCGCTCGCGTTCGAAGCGGCCCACGAACTGCGCGGCGAACTGGGCCGCCAGCAGGCCAGACACACCGGCGCCGCAAGCCAGCACCTTGCCGCCGCTGGTCACACAGGCCAGGATGGCCTGCATCGCTTGAGAGATGGGTTTGCTGAGGACCGGTCCGGTCTGGTATTTGAGGTCGGCACTATCGATGAAGTGCTGCTGAATACGTTGCTCGAGCATGAGGCGGGATGATAACTGGGGGTTGTGAAACAAGACGTGTGAGTTGTGGAGCCCTCGGCAGGGCTTCAGTTCCCCATGCAGGGCACATCAGCCGGCGTCGAAGGCGCCTTGAAGCCAGGTGATTTTCTCCTCGACCAGCACCACGTCGAAACGGCATGGCGGCACCGCGCGCAGCCGGCTCAGGTAGTGCTGCGCGGCGAACACGATGCGCCGCTGTTTCAGCCCGGTGATGCTGCCGCCCGCGCCGCCGTGCGTGCCGGCGCTGCGCTGGCGGACCTCGACGAACACCAGCGTGCCGCCTGAGGAGCCGCGCGGATCGCGCATGATCAGGTCGATCTCGCCGCCGCCGCGCCCGGGCGTCCGATAATTGCGCGCGAGCAGCAACAGGCCGGCGTCCCGCAGGTAGTCGAGCGCGGCGTCTTCCGCCGCATCGCCCCGATGCTTCGTTGTGGTGGTCTTCATGGCTCCCTGCCTGCAATCTTCTTTTTTGTTCGTTCATTCCGACGGAGAAACCTCTTGGCTTCACTCGCCCCTGCTTCTTTCGGCGCCGCCCTCGCGGCCGCGCACGACGCCGCGGGTGCGCAGCATTATCCGCAGGGCACGCTCTACGTGGTCGGCACGCCCATCGGCAACCTGGCCGACATCACGCTGCGCGCGCTGCATGTGCTGCAGTTGGTGGACGTCATCGCCTGCGAGGACACGCGCCACACGCAGAGCATGCTGCGCGCCTACGGCATCGACCGTCCCGGCGCGCGGCTGCTGGCGGTGCACCAGCACAACGAAGCCGAGGCCGCGCAGACCGTGGTCGCGCGGCTCGCGCAGGGCGAGCGCATCGCCTATGTCAGCGACGCCGGCACGCCCGGCGTGAGCGACCCCGGCGCGCGGCTGGCCGCAGCCGTGCGCGCGGCCGGGCAGCGCGTGCTGCCACTGCCCGGTGCCAGCAGCGTGACCACACTAATCAGCGCGGCGGGCCTCGTGGCGGATGGCGGCAGCGACGGCAACGCCAGCAGCGCCTTCGTCTTCGCCGGCTTCCTGCCGAGCAAGGCCGGCGAGCGCGACACCGCCGTGCAGGCGCTGTCGCAGGAACCGCGCGCCGTGGTGCTGCTCGAAGCGCCGCACCGCATCGAGAGCCTGGCGCGCGCATTGGCCACGCTGGGCGAACGCCGCATCACCGTCGGCCGCGAGCTCACCAAACAGTTCGAGGAGATCGCCACCGTCGCGGCCAGTGCCCTGCCCGAATGGTTCAGCGCCGACCGCGACCGCACGCGCGGAGAGTTCGCGCTGGTGCTGCACCCCGTGGCGGTGAGCGGCGATGGCGGCGCGGAAGGCGAACGCGTGTTGCGCCTGCTGCTGGCCGAGTTGCCCGTGAAGACCGCGGTGAAGCTGGCTGCCGAGATCAGCGGCGCGCCGCGCAACACGCTGTACGAGACCGCGCTGCGCATTCGCAATGGCGCGGAAGAAGCCTAGCCTTAGCCGTCCAGTTCGGCGTAGCGCCTGAAGATGCCGTCTTCGTTGAACGCGATACGGCGCGGGCTCTGCAGGTAGTCATGCACGCGCTGGCGGCGCCTGACGTTGGCGTGCAGCTTCTCGACCGCGGGCGTTGCGGCCAGCGCCCGGGCCGTGGCCTTCGGAAATGCGTAGTGCAGGCCGTCCACCAGCTGGAACAGCGACAGGTCCGCATAGGTCAGCATGTCGCCCACCAGGTGCAGGTTGCCCGCGGGATTGCGCTGCAGCACCCGCTCGAACCAGTTCAGGAACTTCGGGATGCGCTCGTCGCGAAAGGCCCGTGCACGCTGCACCGCCGCGTCGCGCTGGTCTTCGTAGTAAGCGTCGACCGAGATCGGATGGTGCGTGTCATGCGCCTCGGCCACCACGTCGGCGATGGTGAGCTGCAGCTGGTGCGTCCACAGCCCGTCGGACTCGCCCACGCCAGACAGGCCGAGCCGAGGCCCCAGGTACAGCAGGATCGCGGCGGTCTGCCCGACCACGATGTCGCCATCGACGAGAAAGGGCGGCGCGAACGCGGGGCGCGCGCTGTTGGGGTCGTCCAAACGCTCGCCGAGTGCGGACTCGCCTCCGCCCTTGGCTTCAGGTAGCCGCGCCACGTCGACATAGTCGGCGCCGGCCGCCTCGAGAGCGAGCCGCACGAATTCACCGCGGCCCTGGATGGTGGGCCAGTAATGGAGTTGGTACGGCATGCGGCCATGGTGTCACGAGTGCGGGGACCATGGCAACCGTGCGCGTGTGCGCATGTCAGCGCAGCACCGTGCGGCTAAGAACGCTTCGTCACATCGCGCTGTTGAGGATCGTGTCCTCAAACTCCAGCTGCTCGAAGTTGCTGCCCATGAAGTCAATGCGCTCACCGCGCAATCCAACGGCTTTGATCCGCGTACCGGTGCATTCGAGCAGCTTGACTTCAGACCAACGACCCTGATCGAAGCTGACCTCGTTCAAGCTGCATTGCATCAAGCAACTACCACTGAGGGTGCTTCGCTCGAACTCGGTGTACTCGAAGACACAGTTGACGAAGGTGCAGTCTGAGATCGAGATATCGCCGAAACCGCAGCCACTGAAGACACAGTCGGTGAACGTGCAGGCAACCCACCGGGCCTGATGAAAAGTCGTGCCGGTGAAACTGCTACCGAAGAACGCTGACTCGGTGAACTGGGCCAGATCGAGGTCAAGACCGACGTAGGCAGAACTATCTGCTTGTCCAACCAAGCCGGCCGGGGCACCGCCCGCGCCTTTGCGCCAGAGGTCGTGGTTGAGGATGATTTCTTGCGAGCTCATTGCGGTCCGTTCATTCGTGGCTTTGCTGGCGAGGAGGCCACTCGATGCGCGAAATTTGATTTGCGGGAGGACGAGCATTCCAGGTTTTCAGGCAGGCCTCGCTGCAGCATGGCCACCAACCGAGCGGGCCGTCCGCAATCAATTCGCCACAACTCGCCCGGCACCAGCGGGATTTTTGAAGCGCCGAGCGTGCCCGCAGGTGAGCGGATTTGGCGTGGTGCGGTTTTTGGGTAGGCGGGTTCAGCTCTACCTCGGGATGATGTGATTTCTCCGGATGTCTCATTTTCCATTTTTTCAAAAAACAAACACTCGGGCAGTTAGTCACCATGATGTATTTCGACTTCTTTCAGCGAGATGACCAAATACCGGAAAGTTGAGCGGCTCAGGAAAATTCTATGGCGCGCGAGTTATTGGAGGGATGAGCGCGCAAAATGCACTCTCAATTTCTTCAGCCTTCGAAGATGCGTTCAATATAAGTGGATAGGTTTTAATTCCCCTCCGTCCAGCAGTAAAGCTCATCATGCGGAAAGATTGCTCTCCATCATAAAAGATGATCCCGTCAAGCCCATCACGCACATTAGCCTCGGCATCTCTAAAATTACGCAGCGCGTGATTTATTTTTGGGAAATATGATCCGTCTCGCTCGATAAACAAACCCTTGATCAATTTGTCACTCACGCCAGGAATAGTTGCATTCAAATACAACATTGAATCATTGCCTGTCCAATTAATTTTACAAGTCGAATTCACGCGATCGCTATTTGCAAATTCATCGATTTTTCTCGAGACCTCGCGACTATTCGCTCCTTTCCCAAGACTGATCCAAGCAACAAAATGATCATCCCTGAATCCCGCAAAAGAATTTACAGAAATAAAAAATAAAACAGCAGCACATCGTCTACCAAAAGCACAACACCCAGTGAACTTCATTTTTCCCTCATGAGTCTTAGTCGGTTTTTGTCTTGGCCTTCTTCTTTTTCGAATCAGGAGGAACGCCAATGACTTTATTTAGCGCATCGACGCTCATTGATTCCAGGCCGGGGCTTTCCAGCTCTTTTTTGGCTTTTTCATGATAGGCAACAGGAACAAAATATCTCAAGTATTTAGGATTTTTCACGACCACATCTTTATTTCGCCCATCTTTGCCAATCACTTTTATCGTTCGCGTCAAATTCATATTGAAAGCAGAAAACCGAATTCGATCATCCTGATTTCCGCCCAGCAAAATCAAATCCTCCTCACTCGCTTTGCCATATGCAAGCCCCACGTGATATCCGTGCCCACTTCTATATGTGGCAACCGAAATGGCGCCATATATTGGCCTATCCAATTCGACAAACAAAGGATTTCGAATCTTTCTTTCTTCATCCATCTCATAAAATCCATGCGCTCGTCCCATCGTAGCTCGATGGTCTCGAAAACCCACGTTATCTATCGGATATCCCGCTTTCAACAGGCACCAATTGGCAAAAGCAGCGCACCAGGCCATTTTTGCTAG
The DNA here is from genome assembly GCF_024734665.1 of Variovorax paradoxus. Lineage (NCBI taxonomy): Bacteria > Pseudomonadati > Pseudomonadota > Betaproteobacteria > Burkholderiales > Comamonadaceae > Variovorax > Variovorax paradoxus. The sequence goes on along the minus strand of NZ_CP102931.1, from coordinate 280,838 downwards.
AGACTTCGAGCCATCCCCAATTTCGACGTGATAGTCAATTTCGCCTCCCAATATTTCCTCATGCCTGCCATATCTGAGTTTCGCTTCTGCAATAGCAATCGGCATCCAAGGAGCACGCCCGGGTGCCGGATTGATCAATGCCAAGACCTGCCCCATACCTCCTTTGGATCGCTCCGAATCCGATGGCTCAATGCTGGACGAAATTGGAGGCGCTGGTGGTGGAGGAAAAATTGGACGCTTCGGCGGAGTTACCGGAGTTGCCGGCGCCTTTGCTGTTGCTGCTGGTGGAGTCGGTTGGTTATCACTTAGTTTTACCTTGCCGCTCCCATGGATAAGCAATACCTCACCAGGATAGATTCTGTCGCTGCTCAAGCGATTTTCATCCTTTATTGCTGTAACGCTGGTGCGATAAAGCTTTGCAATTTTCCAGAGACTGTCTCCAGGCAGAACCACATAGCTCATCGGCTTCTTCTGCCTTGGTGTGGAACTATTGATCTTCTCTGAACCTGCGACACCCTTCCATTTTCTGAATTTCGCCAGAAGATTGAAATCCTTGCCCGCACTGCCTTGAATCGATCCGACGGTCACGTACTCTTTGGTCTTCGGGTCCGCGACCTTGACGTGCACAGCTGAGTTGTCCGCAGGATGAATCACCGGCGGAAAGCGCCCTGTCGCATCAGATCGAACCTTTTCTTCTTTGCCTTCTCTTTGCAGGATGATTTCCGTATCGGGCAGAGGTTGACTGCCGTTAGTCGCGTTGATTCTGCTTACAACAACCCAGATTTCTTTCCTGGTTTCGGCATTGGCGTGATATCCCTCGATCTCTGAAATGCCGTTAATTATTTTCTCAAGCTCCGCATTGGTGCATTCGCCTATTTTTCTATAAGCCGGAATGCCGCTTGTCTTGAGCAAATCACTCGTATATTTTTCCGTATCGTTTTCTTTCTTCGGGGCATAGATTGGAATAGCCTCTGAAATGGTTCGCTCGCCATGCAGCCGCTTCAGGTTTGCTTTCAGCTCCTCTCGCCCTGAATCTTCGTCGGGGAAGATCAGAAAAGTTCTGCCCGATCGGGTTGTGGCAAATCCGACGTAACCTTTTGCCTTCCTGGGAGCTGGTACGCCATCTACCATTCGGGCTGTCAAATCTCCAGGATTGTTTATTCGCCATGGCAAGGTCCCGCCAGAGCGCAGCAAATGGCGGCCGTCTTCACAAATGAATTCGGCGACTTCGATATTGGGGTGGTAGGTTGCAGATATCAGCTTTGGCATGATCAGATTTACCGCTTACGCCCGCTCTTTCAAATGCGATCCCACTGCGGACTCAGATAGAAAATGATTGAGGCCGGGATCGCTCATTGATTTGGCGAATCTTGAGTTTTCGATATCTGGCGCGCTGTCGTCCGAGTCATCGCTGTCGTCTTCGCCGTTTTCAGGCTCGAAAGCGTCGGTATTGCTCTGCGCCGCACGAATCGTCGGAACAGGACTCCAGTCCCAGGCTTCTTCACCCACGACCAGCATTGCTTCGTCGGGCGTCTCGAAGCTGATTCGCGGTAGCCGCCCATCGTCGGGAATGACTCCCTCGGCCTTGACCTGCTTTCGCTCGTCCAGGATCTTGTAGGGCAGCCCTGCCATTTCCATGTGCTTGAAGACTTCGTCGCTGCCAAGGGGTGCGAAGCGAACGCTGTACTTGTCGTCGTGGCCGACACCCTCCATTCGCAGGAGCTTTTCCATGTCCATCGGCCCCGCGTAGCTGTGGATGCCCGCGTGCTCGCGCCAAAGGCCCTTGGTTCCATGCACGATCCCCGAGGCGCTCCACTTGGTGAAGCTGCTGCCTCCGTTGATCAGGATCTCTTCCTTGGCGGTGATGCTGATCTTGTTGGCCTCCAGCTTGATGTCGAGCTTGGCCAGCAGATTGATGCTGTTCTGCAAGGCGACGATGTCTATGCCGGCAGTAGCGGCGGTCAGGCGGATGGCCCTGTAGGCGAAGAGGCGCGCGGCCTCCTTCACGCTGACCAGAAAGCTCTTGCCCGCGCTGACGCTGGTATGTCCCCCGCTGCTCAACGCGTTGTGCGTAATGCTGGCGATGTGGGTTGCGCCCGCTGCGGTGCTCTGGATGCCGGCCGCGCTGGCGAGCACGAGGTGAGGCTCGCTGAGTTCCGGAAACGTGCCTTGCTGCGAGCCACCATCCTTGCCGCCCTTGCCCTTGATGGCGTCGTTCTGCTCCTTGAGAACTTTCGTGACCGCATCCTGGTCGCCCGCTTCGTGCGCTTTGGCCTCTTGGGCAGTTTGGCTCTGGCGTTCGTGCAGATCGCGTGCGGCCGTCAGGCGCGCCACGGTCTCCCCCAGGTCGGTGATGTGCGCCTGCGCATTGGGTCGTGTCTCGGTGGAAAGCAACAGGCCCCTGGCGGCACGCACCGCGGCATGACCGTCGGTACGCAGTTCGGCGCCCTCGCCCCGGTCGTCCTTGCGGCCTGCCGTGTCATCGATGCGACCGATGTGGCCAAGGCTCAGGCTGCTGCTGAGGTGGTCGCTCTTGAGTTGCGCCTGGATCTTTCCATGGTGGTCGTCCAGCGCCAGATGATTGCCGCGTGCTCCGCCCGTACTGCCCGAACCATCGTTTGCACTCAGTTCGCGGCTGCGAATGCCTGAGAGATTCGTCTGTTCGGGCAAACGCCACGCCGGCATGTTCTCGGCGTTGAACACGCGTCCGGTGACGATGGGGTAGTCCGGATCGCCGCTCAGAAAATCGACGATGACTTCATGGCCGATACGTGGCAAGGCCGCTGTACCGAAGGTGTCGCCGGCCCAAGAGGTGGACACACGCACCCAGCAGCTGGAGTCCTCGTTGCGCTGGCCGAGGCGATCCCAATAGAACTGGACTTTGACGCGGCCGTACTGGTCGGCCCATATTTCCTCATTCTTCGGGCCGACCACGATGGCCGTCTGCGGACCACGCGTGCGAGGCTTTGGCGTGGTGCGCACCGGCCGCCATGCGTAGCTGACGGGCTGCGCTTCGAACGCAAAGCGCTGGACGGAGCCTTCGCCGGCATTGGCACCTTCGCTGGCCTGGAGGTTTTCTTGCAGCTCGTATTCGACGCTGGTCAGAAGGTACTTCTGGTTCTGGTCGTCCCTTGGGTGGCTGGCGAGTTCGAAGGTGTGGCCCGGTGCGAGTTCACGCCGGTTGGAGCGCCCACTCGCAACGCAGCGTGCGCTCAACTGCTCTTCGGTTCGGATGCGCGCGTAGGCCTCGCCGTCGTCGTGCTGCTTGTAGCCACCGGGCCATGCGTACAGCTCGAAGTCGTCGAACGCATGACCCGAGTGCGTTTGCAGTTGACTCGATAGGTCCGCCCTGGGTTTGAGGGGATCGTATTCATTGGTGAAGTGAAAGCCGGAGCGGACTTCTTCGCCGGTCTTCCATTCATAGATGCGCTCGTTCGGCTTCGGGCCTCCGCCAGTCATGCCCGCCTTCTCCAGAGGATGGAAGCGCACGGTCTCGCCACCGGGCAGCGGATCGTGCGATGTGGCGATGTCGTCAGCGAACACGAGCACCTGTTGCGAGGCCTCGTGCCTGAAGTAGTAGTAGATGCCTTCGTGCTCGCACAGGCGCGAGATGAAGGCGAAATCGGTCTCGTCGTATTGAGTGCAGTAGTCCCACGTGCGGTAGCTGCGGCTGAGCTTCTGCTCGGTGGAAAAGCCGTAGCGCTCCAGCACTTCCATCACGATTTCGGGAACGCTCCTTGACTGGAATACGCGGAAATCGCTGCGCCTGGTCGCGAGCCACAGCCAAGGCCGCAGCTGAAGCCGGTAGAAAGAATGCCGGGCGTCTTCCTGCTGGAACCCGAATGCTGCGGCGATACCCCCCAGGTAGCGCGTGCCGCCGCTTTCGGTTTGCACCGCCACGGTGGCGGGCTTTCCGAGCAGCAATTTCGGATCGATGCCGTTGCTGCTGCCCAGCAGGTCGATTTCGAAATCGTAGAGCTGGCTCAGCGCCTCACGACCGGCAAGCCGATGGAATTGCAGCGCCGCTCCCAGCGGCGTTTGAATAGTGACGCGGCGTGTCATTGCACCGCCGAAGACGCAAAGACGCACGCCGGGCGAACATGCCAGCGCGTGCCATCGAAGATGGACATGGATCCTCCCTGAAATCGCTCCGCTCTAACGGCGGTAAGCTTTGTCAGAGTATGTAAGTGCCTGGGGCTTTCCAGCAGGCAGCAGCGAGAAGTGCCTGCGAATCCGTGAACGAATACACGCGCCAAAAGTGGCTTGCGTGCCTCGGCAAGAACATTGGTTCCGAATGTTTACTACTGGTTGACTGTCGGATCACCTTCAGGCGAATCCGAGAAAAGAACGTCTCTCAACAAACCCCAAGAGCGCTGATCAGGCGCGCAGATCAACCCGCCAGTGAGATGGTCCGGCCTGTACGGCGACCCGTCGAAATGAGCGCTGTAGCCGCCTGCCTCTTTATGAATGAGCCAGCCCGCAGCGTGGTCCCAGGGCATCAGCTTGTTGTAGAACAGCGCGTGGCAATGGCCCGCGGCCGCCATCCTGTATTCATGCGCAGCACAGCGCATCCAGAAGTTCATGGCGACCTTCGGCAAATTTCGGATCACCGTCGAGCGCATCGGCTCCGGAAGAAAGTTCGTGCCGGCCACTACGTGCATCTGGTTGACCGGCACAGGGAGAGCGACCTTCATCTCCTTGTCGATCAGGTCGGCCCCTTGCCGCCAGGCACCGCCCCCGCGCACTGCGAATGACGTGTCGTCGCAGACAGGGTCATGGATGATGCCCAAGACGACCTCGCCTCGCACCGTGGCCGCGAGCATGACGCCAAAGAGAGGAACGCCGGAAGAGAAGTTCTTCGTTCCGTCGATGGGGTCGATGATGAACGCGAGCTCGGCCGTTGCGATCCGCGACAGCACGCCGGGGTCGCGACCAGCCGCCTCCTCGCCAATGACGAGCGCGCCCGGATAGAGCTGAAGCAGCCGCTGCGCAATCTCGCGTTCCGCAGCCTCGTCTGCATCCGTGACCACGTCGAAGGTGGAGGACTTTTCTCTCGTGCTGCTGGCCATCGAGCCATTGAAGCGCGGCATGATCTCGGCGCGCGCGACTTCGGCCAGGATCTTCCCCACGATCACCGCGTCATGGCGAGTGAATGTTTTCATGCAGAGGCATTTCTCCGAGGAAAAATGAAAAAGGCCGGAAGCTTCTGAAAGCTTCCGGCCTTGTATCTGGTCCCGCCGCCAGGAATCGAACCTGGATCTCAGCCTTCGGAGGGCCGAATTCTATCCGTTGAAATACAGCGAGGAATTGGGGTCCGGCATGCACCGGAGCCACGCATTATCGCCTATCAGGCGGCGACCGTTTCGGCTTCAGCCGCAACAGCGGTGCCCGGCAGCGGCCGGGCGAACCCAAGCCCCGCCAGATAGACCCGGAAAGTGCGCCTTCCAGTCTGCACCAGGTCGAAGGCCCCGGGGTCGAGCAGCCAGTTCTGGATGAGCCCGCTGATGAGTGCGTGCAACCCTTGCGCCGCCGCGTTGCCCGGCAGCGGCAGCTTGATATGGCCGCGGCGCGCGGCCAGGCGCAGGGCCTTCTCGAAATCGCCCACGCAGGCGTTGCGGGCGTCGAGGTGGCGCTGCTGCACCGAGGCCATGTCGTGGGTGTATTCGACCTTGTGGGTCGCCACATCGAATACGCGGCGCACCTGGGGGTCGGTGGCCATGAGGGTGAGCGCGTGGATCATGCCCTCCTCGATCTCGGCCAGGGGGTCGTCGGTGACGCCTGCGGTGGCGGGCTTCGGCGCGGCTTCCAGCGGCAGGATGACCCGCTCCATCATCGCGTTGAAGAGGTCGGCCTTGTCCTTGAAATGCCAATAGATGGCGCCGCGCGTCGCGCCGGCCTGCTGCGCGATCTGCTGCAGCGTGGTCTGCGATACGCCCTGCGCCTGAAACAGCAGCTCCGCGGCATCGAGCAACCGATGCCGCGTGGCCAATGCTTCTTCTTTCGTCCGACGTGCCACCAAGTCTCCTGATTTGTAAAGACAACGCCCTCTATGTATCGTGGGGCCATTCGCGGTTGTCACTATACATCCATGAATGTATGTAAACTCGCCGGTTTCCTCGATGGCCCACCTGGCTACACAGGTTTCCGGTTTGTTCCGCGAACGCGCCATCTCCCGTCTTCGCTTCAAAGGAATCGCATGCCTCTCCTGCATGTTTCGCGTCATTCGTCCTTTTCGCCGCGTCTCGCGACCGTGGCCGCCGTCGTCCTGCTGGTCCTTGCGGGCTGTGGCAAGAGCGATGCGCCCGCCGGTCCGGGCGGCGCCGGCGGTGGTGGCCATCCCCCGGCACCCGAGGTGGGCGTGGTGGTGGCTGCGCCGACCGATGTCGGCCTCGTCACCGAGCTGCCCGGCCGCCTCGAGGCCTCGCGCGTCGCCCAGGTCCGCGCCCGTGCCTCGGGCATCCTGCTGAAGCGCGAATTCCGCGAAGGCAGCGACGTGAAGGCCGGCCAGTTGCTGTTCCGCATCGACCCCGCCCCGCTGGTGGCCGCCACGCAGAACGCCCAGGCCACGCTGGCCCGAGCCGAAGCCAACGCAGTGCAGGCCAAGGCCCTGGCCGACCGCTACAAGCCGCTGGTCGAGGCCAATGCGGTCAGCAAGCAGGAATACGCGACCGCCGTGGCCTCCGCCAAGCAGGCCGAAGCCGATGTGGCCTCGGGCCGTGCGGCGCTGCAAACCGCCAAGATCAACCAGGGCTATGCCGACGTGACCTCGCCCATCGCGGGCCGCATCGGCCGCGCCCTCGTCACCGAAGGCGCACTGGTGGGCCAGGGCGACGCCACCGAGCTCGCCGTGGTGCAACAGGTCAACCCGCTGTACGTGAACTTCACGCAGTCGGCTTCCGACGCGATGAAGCTGCGCCGCGCAGTGGCCGCCGGGCAGTACAAGCGCGCGAGCGGCGAAGAAGCCGCAACCATCCGCGTGGTGCTGGAGGACGGCACCGACTACCCGCTGGAAGGCAAGCTGCTGTTCTCGGACCTCACGGTCGACTCCACCACCGGCCAGGTCACGCTGCGCGCCGAAGTGCCCAACCCCAAGGGCGAGCTGCTGCCCGGCCTGTACGTTCGCGTGAAGCTCGAACAGGCGCAGGCCACCAACGCGATCACGCTGCCGCAGCAGGCCGTCACGCGCACCCAGCAGGGTGACACCGTGTCGGTGGTCGACAAGGACGGCAAGATCAGCAAGCGCACCGTGAAGATCAGCGCCGCCAAGGACAACCAGTGGGTGGTGCTCGATGGCCTGAAGGCCGGCGAGCAGGTGATGGTCGACGGCTTCCAGAAGCTGCAGATGATGCCGCCCGGCACGCCGGTGAAGGCGGTCCCCTGGACCAAGCCGAATCCGAACGCCGCGGCCACGCCGGCCGCAGCGGGGTCCGCACCGGCGGCGCCTGCCCCGGCCGACAAGGCCGCGGCCGAGAAGAAGTAATCAGGAGCGCGCCCGCAAATGGCCAAATTTTTTATCGACCGACCGATCTTCGCCTGGGTGATCGCACTGTTCATCCTGGTGGTGGGCGGCGTGTCAATCACCCAGCTGCCGATCTCGCAGTACCCGCCGGTGGCGCCTCCCGCCATCGTCATCAACGTCGCCTACCCCGGCGCCTCGGCCCAGACGCTCGAGGACAGCGTGCTGTCCGTCATCGAGCGTGAAATGAACGGCTCGCCAGGCCTGATCTACATGGAATCGGTGGCCCAGGCCGACGGCACTGGCTCCATCACGATCAGCTTCGAGGCCGGCACCAACGACGACCTCGCACAGGTGGACGTGCAGAACCGGCTGTCGCGCGCGACGCCGCGCCTGCCGGCTGCCGTGACGCAGCAGGGCGTGCGCGTGGACAAGTCGCGCAACAACTTCCTGATGTTCGTGATGCTGTCCTCGGACAATCCGAACATCGACCCGGTGGCGCTCGGCGACTACACCGCGCGCAACGTCGTGCCCGAGTTGCAGCGCGTGGTCGGCGTGGGCCAGGCCCAGCTGTTCGGCTCCGAGAACGCGATGCGCGTGTGGATCGATCCGGCCAAGCTGCAGGGCTTCAACCTGTCGGCGACCGACGTCAACAACGCCATCCGCGCACAGAACGCCCAGGTGTCCTCGGGCACGCTCGGCGACCTGCCCAACATTCCCGGCCAGGCCATCGCGGCCACGGTGACCGTGAACGGCCAGCTCGTCAACGTTGAGCAGTTCAAGAACATCGTGCTGCGCGCCAACACCGATGGCTCGACCGTGCGGCTGAAGGACGTGGCGCGCGTCGAACTCGGCGGCCAGTCGTATGCCACCTCGGCCCGCCTGAACGGCGTGCCCGCGGTCGGTATCGGCGTCCAGCCCACGCCCAACGGCAACGCGCTGCAATCGGCCAAGGCGGTTCGCGCGAAGATGGCCGAACTCGAGCGCTACTTCCCGCAGGGCGTGAAGTGGAACATTCCGTACGACAGCTCGCGCTTCGTGCAGATCTCGATCACCGAAGTGGTCAAGACGCTGCTGGAAGCCGTGGCGCTGGTGTTCGTGGTGATGTTCCTGTTCCTGCAGAACTGGCGCTACACGATCATCCCGACCATCGTGGTGCCGATCGCGCTGCTGGGCACGTTCGCCTCGCTGCTGGCGCTGGGCTTCTCGATCAACGTGCTGACCATGTTCGGCATGGTGCTGGTGATCGGTATCGTGGTGGACGACGCCATCGTGGTGGTGGAGAACGTCGAGCGCATCATGAGCGAGGAGGGGCTGCCGCCTCTCGAAGCCACGCGCAAGGCCATGAAGCAGATCTCCGGCGCCATCATCGGCGTGACGGTGGTGCTGATCTCGGTGTTCGTTCCGCTCGCGTTCTTCGCGGGTTCGACCGGCAACATCTACCGCCAGTTCTCGGCGGTGATGGTGGCTTCGATCGCCTTCTCGGCATTCATGGCGCTGTCGCTCACGCCGGCACTTTGCGCCACGCTGCTCAAGCCGGTGGAAGCCGGCCACCATCACGAGAAGACCGGCTTCTTCGGCTGGTTCAATCGCGGCTTCGCGCGCACGGCCAAGGGCTATGAGAGCGTGGTCGCTCGCATCCTGCGCCGCGCTGCCCGCTACCTCGTGATCTACCTCGCCATCATCGGCGCGGTGGTGTTCACCTACACCCGCCTGCCGAGCTCGTTCCTGCCGCAGGAAGACCAGGGCAACATCATCGTGAACGTGCAGTTGCCGCCTGGTGCGACACAGGAGCGCGCGCTATCGGTCATGCAGCAGGTCGAGGGTTTCATCCTGAAGCAGCCGGAAGTGCAGAGCATGGTGGGCGTGATGGGCTTCAGCTTCTCGGGCCAGGGCCAGAACGCGGGCCTCGCCTTCGTGACGCTGAAGGACTGGGACGAACGCAAGGACCCGGCCCACTCGGCCAGCGCGCTCGCCGGCCGTGCCTTCGGTGCGCTGTCGGGCATCCGCGACGCCTTCATCTACCCGCTGAGCCCGCCGCCCATTCCTGAACTGGGCAACGCCAGCGGCTTCAGCTTCCGTCTGCAGGACCGCTCGGGCGCGGGCCACGAGGCGCTGATCAACGCGCGCAACCAGCTGCTGGGCATGGCCTCGCAGAGCAAGGTCCTGGCGCAGGTTCGCCCCGACGGCCTGGAAGACGCGCCGCAGTTGCAGATCGACATCGACCGCGACAAGGCGAATGCGCTGGGCGTGAGCTTCGACGCGATCAACGCGACGCTGTCGACCGGCCTGGGTTCGAGCTACATCAACGACTTCCCGAACCGCGGCCGCCTGCAGCGCGTGGTGGTGCAAGCCGACGCCCCGGCGCGGATGCAGCCCGACGACCTGCTCAAGCTGAACGCCAGCAACACGCAGGGCCAGCCGGTGCCGCTGTCGGCCTTCGCGACCACCAAGTGGGTCACGGGTGCCACGCAGACGGTGCGCTACAACGGCTACCCGGCGATCCGCATCAGCGGCGACGCCGCCGCCGGCTACAGCACGGGCGCCGCGATGGCCGAGATGGAAAAGCTCGCCGCGCAGCTGCCGCAAGGCTTCGGCTTCGAGTGGACCGGCCAGTCGCGTGAAGAAAAGCTCGCGGGCTCGCAGGCCATCGTGCTGTACGGCTTCGCGATCCTGGCGGTGTTCCTCTGCCTGGCTGCGCTGTACGAAAGCTGGTCGATCCCGCTGTCGGTGATTCTGGTGGTGCCGCTCGGCGTGCTGGGCGTGCTGGTGGCGACGATGCTGCGCGCCTATTCGAACGACGTGTACTTCCAGGTGGGGCTGATCACCATCATCGGCCTGTCCGCGAAGAACGCGATTCTGATCATCGAGTTCGCCAAGGACCTGCAGGCGCAGGGCAAGGGCGTCATCGAATCGGCGCTGGCGGCTGCCCACCTGCGGTTCCGCCCGATCATCATGACCTCGCTGGCCTTCGGCCTCGGGGTGGTGCCGCTCGCGATCGCCTCGGGCGCCGGCTCCGCCAGCCAGCGCGCCATCGGCACCGGCGTGCTCGGCGGCATGGTGACGGGCACTGCACTGGCCGTGATCTTCGTGCCGGTGTTCTTCGTGGTGGTGCGTACGCTGTTCAAGGGCAGTGCGCGCCAGCATGAAGCCGACAAGCGACACGCCGAAGCCGCCGGCATCGCGGAGGAAAAACATGACTAAGAAACTGATTCCCACAGCCATGGCCGCCGCGATGCTGCTGGCCGGCTGCTCGCTGATTCCGACCTACGAGCGCCCCGCCGCGCCGGTGCCCACCACCTACCCGGGCGACCCGACGCAGCCGCCCGGCCAGGCCGCAGCCAACCTGCCCTGGCAGGACTTCTTCACCGACGCGCGGCTCGCGGGCCTGATCCAGACCGCGCTCGTGAACAACCGCGACCTGCGGGTATCGGTGCTCAACATCGAGCAGGCACGCGCGCAGTTCCAGATCCAGCGCTCGGCGCTGTTCCCGGCTGTGGGCCTCACTGGTTCGGGCTCGCGCTCGAGCCCAAACCCCTACCAGGCCTTCGACTCCAGCGTGGGCAGCGTGTCGTCGTCGTACAGCGTCAACCTGGGCTTCAACGCCTGGGAGCTGGACTTCTTCGGCCGCATCCGCGCGCTGAAGGACCAGGCGCTGGCGCAGTACCTCGCCACCGACGAAACGCGCAAGGCAGTGCAGATCAGCCTGATCGCGTCGGTCGCCAACGGCTGGCTCACGCTGCTGGCCGACGACGAGCTGCTCGAGATCACGCGCCAGACGATGGTCACGCGCGAAGAGTCGGTGCGCCTCACGAAGATGCGCTTCGACAACGGCGTGTCGTCGGAGCTCGACTTCCAGGCCGCCAACTCGCTGCTGGAAACGGCGCGCGCCTCCTATGCACAGCAGCAGCGCACGCGCGCGCAGGACGAAAACGCCCTCGCCCTGCTGCTGGGCGCGCCGGTGCCGGCCGACGCCACGGCGGGCGGCATCAAGGGCCTGGACGGCATCAAGCCGATGCCCGACGTGCCGGCCGGCCTGCCTTCCGACCTGCTGGCCGAACGGCCCGACATCCGCTCGGCCGAGCAGCAGCTGATTGCGGCCAACGCCAACATCGGCGCGGCCCGCGCGAACTTCTTCCCGCGTGTGTCTCTGACGAGTTCCATCGGCACCGCGAGCAGCGAGTTCTCGGGCCTGTTCGATCGCGGCTCGAAGGCCTGGTCCTTCGCACCGACAGTGACGCTACCGATCTTCGACGCGGGCAGCAACATCGCCACGCTCGACTCGGCCAAGGCCGGGCGCGAGATCGCGGTGGCGCAGTACGAGAAGTCGATCCAGACCGCGTTCCGCGAAGTGGCCGATGCACTCGCGGGCCGCGCCACGCTGGGCGAGCAGGTGCGCGCACAGCGTGCGCAGGCCGATGCGGAGGCGGTGCGCTTCAAGCTCTCCGACCTGCGCTATCGCAACGGCATCGCCAGCGCGCTCGACCTGCTCGACGCACAGCGCTCGCTGTTCACGGCGCAGCAATCTGCAGTGACCACGCGCCTGCTGCAGCTGCAGAACCAGGTCACGCTGTACCGGACGCTGGGTGGCGGCTGGGCCACACGCGACAAGGGCTGAGACGCCAAGGCGTCCGATAAGGGTGGTCCCTTGTCCGTTCGGGCAAGGGGCCTCTCTATAATCGCCGGTTGGTTAGGACAAGCCCCCCGACGAGCCCCCGATAATTGAGGACGCCAATGAGCGCAGACCCGCATTACCAGGCCACAGAAGAAGCCCACACCGGGCCGATCAAGAACCCGAAGCAACTGCTGCTCGCGGTATTTTTCTCCTTCATAGCCCCGATCCTGATCATCGTGGGTCTTGTCTCCTACGTGGTCTCGGGCACCAAGCCCGCCGGCATCGCGGAGGGCGACAGCATGTCGCTCTACGGTGTGACCAAGGAAGCGCGCGACCGCGAAGTGGCCGAACGCCTCAAGAAGGTCGGCGCCATCGAGATCCGCGACGCCAACCGCCCGCTCGCTGCAGGCGAGGTCGTGTTCAAGGCCCAGTGCGTCGCCTGCCACGGAGCACCCGGCATTCCCGGCGCCCCGCACTTCCAGGACGCAGCCGCTTGGGGCCCCCGCATCGGCCAAGGCTACGCAACCCTCCTCGAGCATGCCCTGAAGGGCAAGGGCGCCATGCCCCCGCAGGGCGGCGGCGACTTCGAAGACCTCGAAGTGGGTCGTGCAGTGGTCTACATGGCCAATGCCGGCGGCGCCAAGTTCCCGGTGCCGGACCGTCCGGCCGCTGCTGCACCTGCTGAAGGTGCCTCGGGTGCGGCCCCTGCGGCCAGCGCTGCTGCCAAGTAAGCGTTTTCCCTAGTCACGAAAGAAAGCCGGCCCAGCGCCGGCTTTTTTCATGGGTGTGCGGCAGGGGCTGGTGTGGCAGCGTGGCGCTCGGCCGGGCTCAGCACGTGTCCGAAGCGACCGGGCAGTTCGCTGGCCTGCACCGCCTCCGGTATCCACAGGCCGCGTTCGACGGCCTCCGCAGCGATGCCCACGTCCTGCGTGTGCACCAGCCCTAGCCCAAGAGGCGAAATCAGATAGAGCCGGCCTTCCTCGTCGAGCAGGCAGCCCGACACCTCGGTCGCCTTGCCTGTGTGAGCTGTGACGGTGAAACCACCACCCTCGTCTTCGGCGACCCGCCATACCAGCGGCGAAGCCGCAAGTTCCACATACACACGCTGCGGCCCGTTCTGGAAGAACCACTGCCCTTCGTCGTCGTGCTCGTAGTTGCGATGGATGAAGTCGATCAGCTTGTCGTGCCTGAGCATCGAGCCCTTGGCTTTACGAAACGGGCCCTGCGCCTGGGTACGGTCGTCACGCATGTACCAGTTGCCGCGCGCATCGAGGCCGAGCCAGCCGTAGCAGTGCGGCACGTTGGGCCATTTCGCGAGCGCTTGTTTGACGATGTCGTCCATGGCGTCATTCTCGTCCTGGTGGCAAGCCCCCACCGTCAGTGGAAGCGCCGCCATGCAGCTGCAGCCAGCCGCCCACCAGTTCCGGCATGCCGCGCACGTGCCCCGGCGGCGGCCCCATCGGAAAGCCCACATGCCCGCCGTGCGCGGGCTGCCACAGCGTGACGTGCGCCCCCACCTCGCCGGGCTTCGGCAGGCTGCGAGCCGGAATGAAGGGATCGTTGCGCGCATTCACCACCAGCGCAGGCACGCGGATCGAGGCCAGGTGCGGCTTGGCCGAACCCCGCGACCAGTAGTCGTCGACATCGCGAAAGCCGTGCAGCGGGGCGGTGAAGACGTTGTCGAAGTCGTAGAGGTTGCGCGACGACATCAGCCGCTCCCGGTCGAACAGGCCCGGAAACTGCGCCAGCTTGGCCAGCGCCTTGGGCTTCATGGTCGCGAGGAACATGCGCGTGTAGACCAGCTTGTTGAAGCCCTGGCCAATGGCTTCGCCGCCTGCCGCAAGGTCGAGCGGCGCGCAGACCGAGGCCACGGCGCCCACCACGCCCGAAGCGGTCTCGCCCGCCTCCGAGGCCCATCGCATCAGCGCATTGCCTCCCAGCGACACGCCCGCCGCCAGCACCGGCCCGCCGCCCTTTTGCACATGCTGGTCGCGCATGCGCGTCAGGATCCAGCCAATCTCCTCGAAGTCGCCCGAGTGGTAGGCGCGCGGCGCCAGGTTCAGTTCGCCGCTGCAGCCGCGGAAATGCGGCACCGCGAAGGCCATGCCGCGAGACGCTGCAAAGGCAGCGAAGGCTTCGGCGTAATGACTGCGCGACGAGCCTTCGAGCCCGTGGAACAGCACCAGCAGCGGCCTCGAGCCCGGCGTTGGCGCATCCACGAAGTCGACGTCGATGAAGTCTCCGTCCGGTGTGGGCCAGCGTTCGCGCCGGTAGACCGGGGCCGGCCCGTCGAAGCGACGGGCATAGAGCGCGGCCCAGATGGTCTGCAGGTTGCCGCCGGGCAGCCAGCGCGGCGCCGCGTAGTCCATCGACTGGAGAGCGGCAGGAGAAGAAGCGGAAGGAGTAACGAAGGAAGGCATCAATGCAGGGTCTGGGGCGGATCGTTCGCGTCGTCCGGCTCGCGCGCACTGCCCGGGCTCGCATGGTGCGCCACCATGCGCCAGCCCTGGGCGGTCTTGTGATAGACGTTGGTGGCCAGCACGAAGGCATGGCGCGGGCCTTCGGCCGTGAGCACCTCGATGCGCTCGAGCACGTTGTGCACGGCGCTGCCGAGCGACTCGATCTTGCGCACCCGCGCCGGCATGGCGTGGATCGCGCCGTTGCCGAACATCTGCTCGAAGGCCGCGCGGATCGCCACGGTCCCCACCAGCCGTGGGCCGCCGGGGTGCACGCAGAACACTTCGTCCTCGTCGGCCCAGCAGGCCATCAGCGCATCGATGTCGCCGCGTTGCAGCGCTTCATAGAAGGCCGCTTCGACGTCGTCGGCAGTGCCGCCGATGGCCGCAGCGGCGCGGAGTGGGGTCTTGGGCATTGCGCGATTTTGCCGCGCTGTCCGTGACGGCGGCACTGCACCGCTTTGGTCCGGCCTGCACCGTGCTGCCGCAATCCGGCTGGAACGCCTGCTCCACTTTGGACCAAATGGTCAAAACGTAGAGGCCACTTTTCCATAAGCCATTGATTTGAAACGACTTATCCAGCTGGCACGGCGCATGCAAGGAGCTTCGCGACCTCGCAACAGGAGCCCTTCCATGAACGTCGGCATCTTCATTCCCATCGGCAACAACGGCTGGCTGCTTTCGGAAAACGCACCGCAGTACAAGCCCAGCTTCGAACTCAACAAGCAGATCACGCTGAAGGCCGAGCGCTACGGCGTCGACTTCGCGCTGTCCATGATCAAGCTGCGCGGCTTCGGCGGCAAGACGGAGTTCTGGGACCACAACCTGGAGTCGTTCACGCTCATGGCCGGCCTCGCGGCGGTCACCAGCAAGATCAAGCTCTTTGCCACCGCCGCCTCGCTGGTGATGCCGCCGGCCATCGTGGCGCGCATGTCGTCGACCATCGATTCGATCTCCAACGGCCGCTTCGGCCTGAACCTCGTCACCGGCTGGCAGCGGCCCGAGTATTCGCAGATGGGCATGTGGCCCGGCGACCAGTTCTTCGGCACGCGCTACCAGTACCTGAGCGAATACATCCAGGTGCTGCGCGACCTCTGGGGCACCGGCCAGTCCGACTTCAAGGGTGACCATTTCAAGATGGACGACTGCCGCCTGAGCCCGCAGCCGCAGGCTGACATGAAGGTGATCTGCGCCGGCCAGAGCGACGCGGGCATGGAGTTCTCCGCGAAGTACGCCGACTACAACTTCTGCTTCGGCAAGGGCGTGAACACGCCCAAGGCCTTCGCGCCCGCGGCCGAGAAGCTGATCGAAGCCGCCACGAAGACCGGCCGCCACGTCACCACCTACGTGCTGATGATGGTGATCGCCGATGAGACCGACGAGGCCGCACGCGCCAAGTGGGAACACTACAAGGCCGGCGCCGACCACGAAGCCATTGCATGGCTGGGCCAGCAGGGCGCGGCCGACACCAAGTCGGGCGCCGACACCAACGTGCGCCAGATGGCCGACCCGACCTCGGCCGTGAACATCAACATGGGCACGCTCGTCGGCTCGTATGAAAACGTCGCGCGCATGCTCGACGAAATGGCCGAGGTGCCCGGCACCGAAGGCGTGCTGCTGACCTTCGACGATTTCCTGCAGGGCGTCGAGGCCTTCGGCGAACGCATCCAGCCGCTGATGAAGAGCCGCGCGCACGTGCAGAGCCCCGTGCCGTCGCGGGTCGAACCCGAACGCCTCGCGGCCTGAACAGGAGCGTCACGTGAGCACTCCGGCACACAACACCACCCTCACATCGAACACCCCCGTCGGCGCACCGCGCCTGCCGGGCGCCCCGGCACCGCTGGTGCTGCCCGCGCGCCCCGAACCGCTGGCACTGCACGCGACCGATTCGGCGCTGATCGTCGTCGACATGCAGAACGCCTATGCATCCATCGGCGGGTACGTCGACTCGGCCGGCTTCGACATCTCGGGTGCGCAAGGCACCATCGCCAACATCGCGCGCACCATAGCGGCGGCGCGTGCGGCCGGCATGCTGGTCGTGTTTCTGCAGAACGGCTGGGACGCGGCATACGTCGAGGCCGGCGGCCCTGGCTCGCCGAACTGGCACAAGTCGAACGCACTCAAGACCATGCGCGCCAAGCCCGAGCTGCAGGGCAAGTTCCTCGCCAAGGGCGGCTGGGACTACGAGCTCATCGAAGAGATGAAGCCGCAGCCCAGCGACATCGTCGTGCCGAAGACGCGCTACAGCGGCTTCTTCAACAGCACGCTCGACAGCACGCTGCGCGCGCGCGGCATCCGCCACCTGGTGTTCACCGGCATCGCCACCAACGTGTGCGTCGAATCGACGCTGCGCGACGCATTCCACCTCGAATACTTCGCCGTGATGCTCGAAGACGCCACGCACGAACTCGGTGGACCCGCGATCCAGAAGGCAGCGGTCTACAACGTCGAGACCTTCTTCGGATGGGTCTCCACGGTGGATCACTTCTGCAGCGCCTTCGCACCCGCATCCATCACCCAACCCGCACCGGCCGAAGCGGCCACTGTCTGATTCTTTTCAAGGAGCTCTCTTCATGCCCAAGCAAGCCATCATCCCGCCCGGCACCGGCGTGCCACTTGCCCCCTATGTTCCCGGCACGCTCGCCGACGGCGTGCTCTACGTGTCGGGCACGCTGCCCTTCGACAAGGACAACAACGTGGTGCATGTCGGCGACGCAAGCGCGCAGGCAAGGCACGTGCTCACCATCATCAAGGGCGTGGTCGAGGCCGCGGGCGGCACCATGGACGACGTGACCTTCAACCAGATCATGCTCAAGGACTGGGCCGACTACGGGAAGATCAACGCGGTGTATGCCGAGTTCTTTCCCGGCACCAAGCCCGCGCGCTACTGCATCCAGTGCGGCCTTGTGAAGCCCGATGCGCTGATCGAGATTGCCTCGATCGCGCACGTCGGCAAGAAGGGCTGAGCTTCATGAGCGCCCTGCACTATGAGGTGCACGGACCGTCCGATGCAGCAGCCACCGTGCTGCTGTCGTCGGGCCTCGGTGGCTCGGCCGGGTTCTGGCAGCCGCAGCTCGGCGCGCTGGTTGCCGCCGGGCACCGCGTCATTGCGTACGACCAGCGCGGCACCGGCCGCAGCCCTGCAGCATTGCCAGAGACGTATGCCATCGAAGACATGGCGAAGGACGTGCTCGAAATCCTCGACGCCACGAACACTTCGCAATGCCACTTCGCGGGCCATGCGCTCGGCGGCCTCGTGGGTTTGCAGCTCGCGCTCGACGCGCCCTCGCGCATCGCGAGTCTCGTGCTCATCAACGCATGGTCGAAGCCCAACCCGCATTCGGCGCGCTGCTTCGATGCGCGGCTCGCGCTGCTCGGCGCCTGCGGTCCGCGCGCGTACGTGGAAGCGCAACCGATCTTCCTGTACCCCGCAGCCTGGGCCGCCGAACACGCACAACGCGTGGCCGACGAAGTCGATCACGCCTTCGCGCACTTCCCGGGCGAGGCCAACATGCGCGCACGCATCGCCGCCTTGCGCGCCTTCGACATCGACGCCCGCCTCGCCGACATCACTGCGCCCACACTCATCGCCGCGGCGAAAGACGACACGCTCGTGCCCTGGACCTGCTCGCAGCGCCTGGCCGATGGCCTGAGCGACGTCACGCTCGACTTCATGCCGCACGGCGGCCATGCCCACAGCGTGACCGAAGCCGAAGCCTTCAACCGCAGCCTGCTCGACTTTCTTTCGCGGGTCAGCGCATCCGCCGTTCCAGCATGACCACTCTTGCATCCACACTCGACGACGCCGCGCTGTCGCTTCTCTTCACCGGCGCGCGCACCCACAACGGCTGGACCGACGAACCCGTCACCGACGCACAGCTGCAGCAGATCTATGCGCTGGCGAGCCTCGGCCCCACATCGGCCAACTGCTCGCCCGCGCGCTTCGTGTTCGTGCGCACGCCCGAAGGCAAGCAGCGCCTCGCACCCTCGCTCTCCAAGGGCAACCTCGACAAGACCATGGCCGCGCCGGTCACGGTCATCGCGGCGTGGGACCGCAAGTTCTACGACAAGCTGCCCACGCTGTTCCCGCATGCCGATGCGCGCAGCTGGTTCACCGGCAGCCCCGAGGCCGCGCACGAGACCGCCTTTCGCAATGCCAGCCTGCAGGCGGGCTATCTGCTGCTCGCAGCACGCGCGGTCGGCCTCGATGCAGGCCCGATGTCGGGCTTCGACAAGGCGAAGGTCGACGCGGCCTTCTTCGAAGGCACCGACTGGACCGTCAACTTCCTCATCAACCTGGGCCATGGCGATGCGTCGAAGGTGTTCGGCCGGCTGCCGCGGCTGCCCTTCGACGAGGCCTGCGTGCTGGCCTGAAGGACTCACCACATGCTGCTGAATGCCATGGCCTCCCACGCTGCTTCATCGTCATCGAACCCCGCCGGCCTGCTGCCGAGCCTGGAGAAGGCCGACTACCGCAACGCGATGGCGCGGCTGGGCGCGGCGGTGAACATCATCACCACTGACGGCCCCGCAGGCCGCGCCGGCTTCACGGCATCGGCCGTGTGCAGCGTGACCGACGAGCCGCCGACGCTGCTGGTGTGCCTGAACCGTTCGGCCTCGGTGTACCCGGCATTCAAGACCAACGGCGTGCTGTGCGTGAACGTGCTGGCAGCGGGGCACCAGTCGCTGTCCGCATTGTTCGGCGGCAAGACGCCGATGGACGAACGCTTCGCCGCCGGCCAGTGGAGCCGCAAGACGACCGGCTCGCCGATGCTCGACGACGCAGCCGTTTCCTTCGACTGCCGCGTGGTGCATGCCACGAGCGCGGGCACGCACGACGTGCTGTTCTGCGAAGCGGTGGCCATTGCCATCGGTGGCGCGACGCAGGGCTTGATCTACTTCGACCGGCGCTATCACGAGATCGCGGCGCCGCCGCAGCACTGACCCGTCCTATCCCCTCTCCCCTCGGGGAGAGGGTCAGGGTGAGGGGGCAGCGGCGCTTGCAAAGGCAACATTGGCTTCGATGCCGCAGCCCTCACCCCAGCCCTCTCCCCGAGGGGAGAGGGAGCAAGACTCAGCGCGGCGTGATGCCTTGAAGAAAGATGCGCTGCACGTTCTCGACGGTCTTCTCGAAGAACGCCTCATCGTCCAGCGTGTGCCCCGACAGCGCCTGCACCTGCACCCCGAAATCCGCGTAGTGCTGCGTCACCGCCCATAGCGCGAAGATCAGGTGATGCGGATCGACAGGCGCCAGCTTGCCCGCTTCGACCCACGCGCGAATCACCTCCGATTTTTTCTCCACCAGCGTGCGCAGTTCACGATCGAGCTCGTCGCGCAGCAGCGGCGCGCCCTGGATCATTTCCAGGCAGAAGAGCCGTGACGCATCGGGCCTGTCACGCGAAACCACCAGCTTGCGGCGGATGTAGTCGCCGATGGCCTCGCCCGGGTCCTGCTCGGCGCTGAAGCCGCGCAGCGGTTCGAGCCACAGCGCGAGCAGATCGCGCAGCACGTTGACGTAGAGCTCTTCCTTGTTCGCGAAGTAGTAGAGCAGGTTGCTCTTCGATACATCGGCGCGTGCCGCCACTTGGTCGATCGATGTGCCGTGCAGGCCGAAGCGGGAGAACAGCCCCAGCGCCGCACCGAGGATCGCGCTGCGCTTGTCCTCGATCTGACGCAGCCGGCGGCTCACCGCGGACGCACTGCGCACCGCGGGTTTCGCGCGCTTGCGCGCCGGGCTCTTCTCTTTGCTGGCACTGGCGGCCAGCGCTTTGGTCTTCGGCATCTTCCCTCGCTCTTGTTCGTTCGTTAGTGAATCGGCAGACAGCACAGCGCACCACTGTAAGGCCGTGATGCATCGCCTTGCGCCGCAGCCGCCTTCGCAGCGCGTCGTTGCGCACCATGCTGACGCGACGGATGCGTTTTGTCCATTTGGTCCAACTGGCACAGACGTTGCATGGCGAAAGGCATGCCAAGCATGAGGAACCTGCCATGACCCTGCTGTCCGTACCCATCATCGATCTAGCGCCCTACTTCGCGGGCACCGCCGAAGGCAAGGCCGAGGTCGCGAAGAAGGTCGACGAGGCCTGCCGCAGCATCGGCTTTCTCGTCATCACGAACCACGGCATTGCGCCCGGGCTGATCTCGCGCGTGTCGTCGCTCTCGCGAAAGTTCTTCGACATGCCGCTGGGCGAAAAGCGCAAAGTCGATCGTCCACGCGAAGATGCGGTGCGCGGCTACAGCGCGGTAGGCGAGGAAGGGCTCTCGTACAGCCTCGAAGAAGCGGCCCCCGGCGACCTGAAGGAATCGTTCTCCATCGGCCCGTCGAACGTGCCGCAAGACGACTACCACCGCGGCCCCGCCGCCGGCCCGCATTTCGAGCCCAACAGCTGGCCGCCCATCGAGGGCTTCCGCGAAGCCTACGAGGGCTACTTCGAGGCGATGAGCGATCTCTCGCGCTCGCTGATGCGTGTCTTCGCGCTCGGCCTGTCGTTGCCCGAGACCTTCTTCGACGACAAGATCGACAAGCACATCAGCATGTTCCGCGTGCTGAGCTATCCGCCGCAGCGCGAGCAGCCGTTGCCCGGCCAGTTGCGTGCGGGCGCGCACAGCGACTACGGCAGCCTCACCATTGTGCTGCCCGATGACAAGGGTCTGCAGGTGTTCAACAAGGCCGGCCAGTGGGTCGATGTACCGCAGGTCGAGGGTGGCCTGGTGGTCAACATCGCCGACCTCATGATGCAGTGGACCAACGACCAGTGGGTGTCCACGCTGCACCGTGTGATCAACCCGCCCTTCGAGATTGCGAGCACCAATCGTCGGCAATCGCTGGTGTTCTTTCATCAGCCGAACTACGACGCGATGGTCGAGTGCTTGGCTAGCTGCCTTGCCCCGGGCGAGACGGCGAAGTACGCACCGATTTCCTCGGGTGACCATCTGACTTCAAAGTTCGTCAAGCAGACGACCTTTGGTGGCACGAAGGCGATGGCTTGAGATGACGGCTTGCTGTTCTTCGGGGCGCGATCACGCCGACGGGGTACCTTGCTCCGCGAATGTCCCCCGGCCTTCGGCCTCCTCCTTTATTTCGCTGCGCAAGGCACCCCATCGACGTGATCGTTCAGAGCACTTGTTGATCGGCCCGCATGAGCGCTGCGTCCATGTGCGAATGGCATCGGGTGCTCCCCGCAGCGAAATAAAGGAGGAGGCCGAAGGCCGGGGGACATTCGCGGAGGGGAGTACCCGGTGTCATTCGCACGCACCCCGAACAAGAACACCAACAACCGCGCAATGAGCAACTGAACATGGCCCATCTCTCCTACGTCAACGTCTTCGCAAAAGACGTGGTCGCACTCAGCGGCTTCTACCAGCGCGTATTCGGCTTCCCCGAGATCGAAGCAATCCGCTCGCCGATCTTCCGAGGCCTGGATACCGGCAAGTCGAGCCTGGGCTTCAACGCACTCGATGCCTACGAGCTGCTGCACCTGAGCGAGTTTTCAGACACGCGCGGCGTCAAGTTCCTGCTGAACATCGACGTCGACAGCCAGGCCGATGTCGACCGCATGGTGCCCGTCGCGCTCGAAGCCGGCGCCACGCTCATCAAGCCGCCGTACGTCACCTACTACAACTGGTACCAGTCGGTGCTGCTCGATCCCGAGGGCAATGTGTTCCGCATCAACTTCATGATGTGACGCGCGCTGCGCTCGTTCTTTTTTTCGTCCTCCCTTTCTTCAAAGCCTCTCACCAAAGGTAGTCCCATGCAGTTGCGCACCCTCACTCCCGGCCTGGGCCTCGCGATGACCGTCGCGGCCAGCGGCGCCTTCTTCACCACGCTGCCCGCTGCGGCCGCCGACGGCTTCACGCTGAAGGACAAGCCGAAGATCGCGATGCTCTACTTCGGCCCGAAAAATGATGGCGGCTGGACGCAGGCCTTTGACGAGGCCCGCGTGAAGATCGAAAAGGAAATCGGCCAGAAGATCCAGTTCGTCGAGAACGTTCCCGAAGACGCATCGGCCATCAAGCCCGCTGCGGAGAAGTTCATCCAGCGCGGCGCCAACATCGTGATTGGCACCGCCTTTGGTTATTCCGACAGCTTCAAGGACCTGGCCGCCAAGTACCCCGATGTTGCCTTCCTCAACGGCTCGGGCACCACCAACGGCAGCAACCTCGAATCGTTCTACGGCCGCACCTACGAAAGCCAATACCTCTGCGGCATGGCCGCCGGCGCTGCATCGAAGACGGGCAAGCTCGGCTTCGTCGCGGCCAACGCCTTCGCGCTCGGTGCGCAGAAGATGAACCCGAACGCCACGGTGAACGTGATCTACACCGGCGCCTGGAACGACCCGGTGAAAGAACGCGCCGCTGCCGCCGCGCTCATCGACCAGGGCGCCGACGTGATCGGCCAGCACGTCGACAGCCCCACGCCGCAGATCGTCGCGCAAGAGCGCGGCGTGTACGGCACCGGCCACCACCGCGACCTGCGACAGTTCGCGCCCAAGGCCACGCTGTGCTCGTCAGTGTGGGTGTGGGACCGCTTCCTGACGCCCGAGCTGAAGAAGGTGATGGCCGGCAACTGGAAGCCCGCGCAGTACGGCGCCTTCATCGAGATGAAGGACGGCGGCACCGACATCGCAGGCTTCGGCCCAGCCGTGCCTAAAGACAAGGCCGCGGCCATCACCGCCGAGCGCGACGCGATCATGAAGGGCAAGCAGGTCTACGCAGGCCCGCTCGCCGACCGCGACGGCAAGGAGCGCGTTGCCAAGGGCGCGGTACTGTCCGATGCCGACCTGTGGAAGATGGACTGGTTCGTCAAGGGCGTGGTCACGCAGAAGTAATTTCATGCCCAACAACGCGCTAGAACTCACCGGTATCCGCAAGTCCTTCGACGGCTTCGCGGCGCTGACCGACGCTCACTTTGCCGCGCGCTGGGGCGAGGTGCATGCGCTGCTGGGCGAGAACGGCGCGGGCAAGTCTTCGCTGATGAACATCGCGGCCGGGCTCTATGCGCCCGAGGCCGGACAACTGCTGGTGGACGACAACGCGGTGCGTTTCGCCGGTCCGCGTGACGCGGCGAAGCACCGCATCGGCATGGTCCACCAGCATTTCAAGCTGGTGCGGCCTTTCACGGTGGCGCAGAACATTTTGCTCACCGCGCCGCCGCCGGCCGAATTCCAGAGCCATGGCGAGCGGCTGCGCGAGATCGAGCGCGACATTCGCAACAAGGCCTCGGAGCTGGGCTTTGACATCGATCCGTCGAAGCGCATCGATGCGCTGTCGATTGCCGAACAGCAACGCGTCGAGATCCTCAAGGTGCTGCTCGCGGGCGCGCGCATCCTGATCCTCGACGAACCCACGGCCGTGCTGACCGACCAGGAAGCCGCGCGCCTGCTGCAGACGGTGCAGGGGCTGGCGCGTGCGGGGTCTGCCGTGGTGCTGGTCACGCACAAGATGGCCGATGTGAAGACCTATGCCGACCGCGTGACGGTGATGCGCGGCGGGCGCACGGTGGCCACGCTGCGGCCGGGCGAAGCATCGGTCGCCGAGCTGGTGAAGCTCACGGTGGGTGAATCGATTGCCACGCAAGGATTCCAGGCTTCGACCGTATCGCGCGGCCCCGTGCGCCTTTCGGTGCGCGGGCTGCGCACGCCCGCCTCGCCCGAAGGCCGTCGCGTGCTCGACGGCGTGGATCTCGAACTGCACGCGGGCGAAATCTACGGCCTTGCTGGGGTCGGCGGCAACGGCCAGGGCGAGCTGGCGGGCGCGATCATGGGCCTGCCGGGTGAAGCCACCGAAGGCGAGATCCGGCTCGAAGGCCACGGCGACCTGAAGACCATGGCCGCGTCGGCACGCCGCGGCATCGGCATTGCAGCCATTCCGGCCGACCGATACGGGCTCGCGCTAGCGGGCGGCCTGTCGGTGGCCGAGAACTACGCAATCGGCCGCGTGCACACCGGCCGCTACGGCCCCGTGTGGCGCCTGCGCCGTGGCCGCATCCAGAGCGATACGCAGGAAGCCGTGCGCGCCTTCGACGTGCAGGGCGTGCGCTCGGTCGCGCAGAAGGCCGCGCTGCTCTCGGGCGGCAATGCGCAGAAGCTGGTGCTCGCGCGCGAGTTCGGCAAGTCGCCCGCGCTGGTGCTTGCGCACAGCCCGAGCCGCGGGCTCGACGTGCGCGCCAGCGCCGAGGTGCATGCGCGGCTGCGCGCCGCGCGCGACAGCGGCGCGGCGGTACTGCTGATCAGCGAAGACCTCGACGAAGTGCTGCAGCTGGCCGACCGCGTGGGCGTGATGACGCGCGGGCGCATCGCCGGCGAGTTCGCGCAGCCTGCCGACCGGCAAGCCATCGGACAGGCGATGGTGGACCATGGCTGATGCCTCGCTCTCAGTCGACATGGCACAAGCGCCCAGGCCCCAGGTGAACTCGCAGCAGCACACACAACCGCTCGCGCGCCGCCGCTACGCGCTCGAAATCCGCCAGCACATGGCCTGGCGCTGGCAGGCGCTGATCCTCGCGGCCGCGTTGCTCGTGGGCTTCGCCATCTCTGCCGCGATCCTCGTGGCCGCGGGTGTGCCCGCCGACGAACTCGCCAACGAGTTCGTGATGCAGACCTTCTTCGACGGCCAGAACTTTCGTGCCGTGCTGTTCCAGGCCGCGCCGATGATCCTCGTCGGCCTCGCGGGCTCCATCGCATTCCGCGCGCGCTTCTGGAACCTCGGCCTCGAGGGTCAGATGATCTGGGGCGCCATCGGCGCGACCACCATCTCGATGTGGCAGATCGGCCCCGAGAACCTGCGCCTGCCGCTGATGTTCGCGGCCGCCATCGGCTGCGGCCTGCTGTGGGTGCTGGGTCCCGCGTGGCTCAAGCTGAAGCTCGGCGTGAACGAGATCATCTCGACGCTGATGCTCAACTACATGGCGGCCAACTTTCTGCTGCACCTGGTCTACGGCAGCTGGAAGGACCCGAAGGACAACTTCCCGTACTCGCCGCAGTTCCGCGTATTCGAACGACTGCCCGAGCTGGGCGCGGGCATCGGCAGCTCGATCGTGCTCGCGGGCGTGGTCGCGCTGCTGGCGTGGTGGTTGGTGAGCGTGAGCCGCGTGGGGCTCTACCTGCGCTTCGTCGATGCGAACCCGCGCGTCGCGCATGCCAACGGCGTGCCGGTGCGGCGCACGATCTACGGCGCGGTGCTGCTGTCGGGCGCGATGGCCGGGCTCGCGGGCTTCGCGGTGGTCGCTGGGCAGGAGGGCCGGCTCACGCAGGCCTTCTATCAGGGCTATGGCTTCTCGGGCATCCTCATTGCCTTTCTCGCGCGCAACAACCCGCTCGCGGCCACCGTGGTGGCGCTGCTGGTGGCGGCGCTGTTCGTCACCGGACGCAGCCTGCAGGTGTTCTACCAGGTGCCGTTCTCGATGGTGCAGCTCATCCAGGCGGTGATCGTGGTGTGCGTGGCGTCGAGCGACTTCTTCATTCGCCACCGGCTGCGCCGCGTGGGCGGGGAGGCTGCGCAATGAGCGGCAGCATCATGCTCAACTGGCTCGCGAGCACGCCTGACTTCGCGGTGCCTTATGCGCTCGCGGCACTCGGTCTCATCATCTGCGAGCGCGCGGGCGTGCTCGCGCTCGGCGCCGAAGGGCTGATGCTGGTCGGCGCACTGGCCGGCATCGGCGCGCAGATCGCCATCGGGCAGCCGGCCGTGTCGCTGGTGCTGGCCATGCTCGCGGCCAGCGTGGTGTCGGTGCTGTTCGCGGTGATGGTGATCTGGCTGCGCGTGAACCAGGTGATTGCCGGTCTCGCACTGGTGTTCTTCTGCCAGGGGCTCACGGCGCTGGTCGGCTCAATGGCCGACTGGACCAACCATGCCACCGAAGGCATCGGCGCGATGGCGCTGTGGCCGCTGTCGCTGCTGCCGGGCGTGGGCAGGCTCTTCGAGCAGAACGCGATGGTGTGGCTCACGCTGCCTATCTTCGGCGCGGTGGCGTGGTTCTTCGCACGCACATCCACCGGCCTGCGGCTGCGCGCGGTGGGCGAGAACCCGCAGGCGGCCGATGCGGCCGGCATCCGCGTGACGGCATGGCGCTTCGCGGCGGTGCTCGCGGGCTCGGCGCTGGTGGGGCTGGCGGGCGCTTACATCTCGGTGGTCAGCACCAAGCTGTGGATCGCGGGCATGACCGGCGGACGCGGCTGGATCGCGGTGGGCCTGGTGATCTTCGCGCGCTGGTCGCCGTGGAAGGCGCTGATCGGCGCGCTGCTGTTCGGCTGCATCGAGGCGCTGATTCCGCAGCTTGCCGCTGCCGGCGTGCAGCTGCCGCAGTACTTCGTGATGATGACGCCGTATGCGGTGACGCTCGGCGTGATGGTGTGGGTCGCGCTCTCGCGGCGCGGCGCCGATGAAGAGCCCGGCGCGCTGGGCCAACCCTATGTGAGAGAAGAACGCCGATGAAGGCCTGGGTCTACAACGAAGAGCGCGAGCTCGACGCGGCAAGGTTCGCCGACTACCTGAACCCCGCCACCACCGCGGTCGTCTCCATCGACATGCATCGCGGCCATCTCGACGACAGCCCCGACTGCCCCTGCCCTGCACCACGCGCACGCGACGTGGTGGCGCCCATCGACAGCTTTCATGACGAAGTGCGCGCGCTGGGCGTGCGCATCGTGCACATCAAGTCGGTGCTGCGGCCCGACGGCGTGGACGACATCCGCGGCATTCCGTCCGCATGGCGGCGCACCTTTCCACTGCACGTCGGCGAAATTCCGAATGCCGACGCGCACGCCATCGAAGGCTCGAAGTGGACCGAGTGGGTCACGCGTGTCGAGCCCGGCGACATGCGCGTGGACAGCAAGCGCCGCCTCTCTGCCTTCTACCCGACCGACCTCGACTTTCTGCTGCGCAACCAGCGCATCGAGACGGTCGTGCTCAACGGCGGCTTTACCGACTGCTGCGTGCTCAACACGGCCTTCGACGCCAACAACCACAACTACCGCGTGATCGTGCTGCGCGACCTGGTGCGTGGCACCGACCCGCACCTGGAGGGCGCGGCGCTGGCGATGGTGTCACTGCACCTCGGGCTGGTGGTCGATTCAGCGGAACTGCTGCGCCAGTGGCGCGGATGAATTAACCCGATACGCCAAGCCAGCGTGCGGCCACGCCGGGCATGTCGCCCTGGGCGGCCTGCCACACCATTTCGGGTGCGGCCACATGCACGCCCGGCGGCGCGATGCGCAGCGCCACGTCGACCAGCTCGGCCACCTTCGATGCGCGCACTGGCTGCTCGCTGCTCGGCACCATGAAGCGCACGACGGACAGCATCCACGCGGCCAGCCGCTCGAGCGGGTTGGCGAACTTCGCATTCACCGGCTTGCGCGCCGAGCGCACCAGGATCACGCGCTCGAAGCCGCAGGCCACCACCGCCTGCTCGTCGAGGCTCGCGAGCCCCCGCTTGAGCGCCTCGGGCAGCCGGCCCTGGTCGTGCGGCTGCACGATGGCCAGCGTCTGCACGCCGCAGGCGCGCAGCCATCGGGCCAGTTCGGGCAAATCTGAAGGCTCGGGCACCCACAGCGCGCGTTCGCGGTCGTGGTACAGCCGCGGCGGGTCGAAGGCGACGATGGCCGTGTGGGCCGAAGTCAGCGGCCATTGCGCGATCGGCGGGGCCGGGCTCAGGTAGGTTTCCACGCCGCGCAACCCGTCGCGAATCGGCTCGCGCGCCAGCACGCGGGTATGGGCGTGCCGGTGGCTGCCGGCCAGTCGCCGCAGCAGCTCCGCTCCCAGCGCACCGGTCGCGCCCGCGATCAGCAGCGTGCCGAAAGCGTCGGAAGCAACGGGCAGTACCGCACGGTTGGCGGCCTGCAGGGCTTGTAGAGGGTCGAGGGACATGGAGCCATCTATGCTACCTTCCGGCAATTCTGCGGAGGTAATGCAAATGATGATGAAGCGCTGGTTCTTGATTCTCGCGGCGGTCTTGTCCCTGAGCGGATGCGGCTACAACCAGTTCCAGTCCCTCGACGAGGCCAGCAAATCGGCCTGGAGCGAGGTGCTCAACCAGTACCAGCGGCGCGCCGACCTCGTGCCCAACATCGTGGCCACCGTGAAGGGCGAAGCCAGCTTCGAGCAGGACACGCTCACCAAGGTGATCGAGGCGCGCGCCAAGGCCACCTCGATCCAGGTGACGCCCGAGACGCTGAACAACCCCGAGGCCTTCAACAAGTTCCAGCAGGCGCAGGGCGAACTTTCTTCGGCGCTGTCGCGGCTGATGGTGGTGTCGGAGCGCTACCCCGAGCTCAAGGCCAACCAGGCCTTCCGCGACCTGCGGGTGACGCTGGAAGGCACCGAGAACCGCATCACCGTGGCGCGCAACCGCTACATCGAAAGCGTGCAGGAGTACAACGTGCTCGCTCGCAGCTTCCCGACCAACATCACGGCCAAGATCTTCAGCTACGCGCCGAAGCCCAACTTCTCGGTGCAGAACGAGGCGCAGATTTCCACGCCGCCTACTGTCGACTTCAGCGCTCCGAAGAAGTAAGCCAGCACCAATGGCCATTGCCGCACTGCTCCGTCGCGCACTGGCCGCGCTCGTTCTCGCGACCCTGGCCGGGGTCGCGCTGGCCCAGGGCCTGCTGCCGGTGCCCGCGCTCACGGCGCGGGTGATCGACCAGACCGGCACGCTGGACAGCGCACAGCGCAACGGCCTGGACACCAAGCTCGCGGCCTTCGAGCAGCGCAAGGGTTCGCAGATCGTGGTGCTGATGGTGCCGACCACCGCGCCCGAGGACATCGCCAGCTACACGCAGCGCGTGGGCGACGCCTGGAAGATCGGCCGCAAGGACGTCGGCGACGGCCTGCTGGTGGTCGTGGCCAAGGACGACCGCAAGATGCGCATCGCCACCGCCAAGGCGCTCGAAGGCGCGGTGCCCGACCTTGCGGCCGTGCGCATCATCGACGAGGAGATGAAGCCGCGCTTTCGCAACAACGACTTCGCGGGCGGGCTGAACGCGGCGGTGGACCGGCTCATCGGCCTGGTCGACGGCGAGCCGCTGCCGGAGCCTTCGCGCGACACGGGCAGCGGCGGCGGTGGTGGTGGCTTCGACTGGGAGAACCTCGCGATCTTCCTGTTCGTAGGCGTCTTCATCGGTGCGCCGGTCGCGCGCGCCGTCCTCGGCAAGAAGCTGGGCACGGTGGTCGTGGGCGGCGGTGTGGGCGTGGTCGTTTTCTTCATCACCACCAGCATCGCCATCGCGGTGATCGCGGCGCTTGTCGCGCTTATCGTCTCGCTGGTCGCGGGCGCCGGGCGTCCGGGCGGCGGCGGTGGTGGCGGCTGGAGCTCCGGTGGAAGCGGTGGCTGGAGCAGCGGCGGTGGGGGCGGCGGCGGAGGCGGTGGTTTCAGCTCCGGCGGCGGCGGCAATTTCGGCGGCGGCGGCGCGTCGGGGGACTGGTGAACACGATGACGACGACCAATCCAACCGACGCCAGCTTCTTCTCGAAGCTCGGCCGCATCTGGCGCCATCGCTGGATCGACGAGTCCGAGGTTCGCCGTGCACTGCCACCGGCCACATTGGAGCGCCTTGCAGGCCGCGTGGCCGCGAGCGAGCGGCGCCACAGCGGCGAGATCCGCATCTGCGTCGAGGCCGGCCTGCCGATGTCGTACCTGTGGCGCCATGCGCCGCCGCGCGAGCGTGCCGTCACGCTGTTCGGCAAGTTGCGCGTGTGGGACACCGCGCACAACAACGGCGTGCTCATCTACCTGCTGCTGGCCGAGCACGCCATCGAGATCGTGGCTGACCGCGGCATCAATGCGCGCGTGAACGATGCCGAATGGGCCGCGATGGCGCAGCGCATGGGCGCAGCTTTTGGTGAAGGGCGCTTCGAGGATGGGCTCACGCAGGCGCTGGAAGAGATCTCGGCCCTGCTGGTGGAGCACTTTCCGCTGGGCGAGAACGATGTGGACGTGAACGAGTTGCCGGACGAGCCGGTCGTGCTCTAGCCTTCCTGCGGCGGCAAGGCCCACACGGCATCGCCACCCACCGCATGAAAGCGCCGCCCCGGCGCCGATTCCATCAGCCAACCACCTGTGAACTCGCCGAATGCCGGCAGCACAGCCTGCTGCGCATCGCTCACGAAGCAAGGCAGCCGCACGCTGTCACGGCCCGGGCCATGAAGCCTGCAAACGGGATGCAGGTGCCCCGCCAGCACGAAGTGCGTGGCATGGGTCTGCGGATGGTGGCAGCAGGCGAACGGCCCGAGCAGAAAAGGCTCGTCGACCACCTCGATGCCGAGCGTGTCCGGCGGATCGCCCGCGCGGCTGTCGTGATTGCCGCGCACCAGCGTCATTGCGACGGCTGTATGGCCCACGCGCCAGGCCTCCACCGTGGCGAGCACCGTGCGTGCCTGCGCCGCGTGCAGGAAATCGCCAAGGAACACGATGCGCTGCGGAGCATGCCGTTCGATCAGCACATCGAGCCGCGCCAGGTTTTCCTGCGTGGTGCCGCCCGGCACCGGCTGGCCGAGCGCGCGGTAGGTCGCAGCCTTGCCCAGATGCAGGTCGGCCACGAACAGCACGCGCGCATCGGGCCACCACAGTGCCCGCTCGGGCAGCAGGTGCAGCAGTTCGCCCGCCCAATGGACAGGGAGCGGCGATGCGGAGGAGTCTGGGGAGGTCACGGACTGGAAGTGTCGCAAAAGACGCTCCGGCAGGCGACCGTCTTGCAATGGGCTCCAGCAGCCCCCAGTTTCTGCAGATGACCGAATCGCCCCCGCTGCACATCGTCTGCCCGCACTGCCACACGACCAACCGCGTGCGCGCGGCGCAGCTGGGCAGCGCGCCCGACTGCGGCAGCTGCCACCAGCCGCTTTTCACTGCCCATTCGACCGCGCTGCCGGACGAAGCTACCTTCGATCGCCACATCTCGCGCAACGAAATCCCGGTGCTGGTCGATTTCTGGGCGCCCTGGTGCGGCCCCTGCCGCCAGATGGCGCCAGGCTACGAGCAGGCCGCGGCCCAGCTCGAACCACGGGTGCGGCTGGCCAAGGTCGACACCGAGGCCGTGCCTGCCCTGGGCGCGCGCTTCAACATCCGCAGCATCCCGACGCTGGCCCTGTTCCGCGGTGGCCGCGAAGTGGCGCGACAAGCAGGCGCGATGAGTGCGGCGGACATCGTGCGATGGGTGAAGGCGCACGGCGCCGGCTGATCTGCTCACAGGGGCGGCAACGGACGCGAAGGCCGCCTGCGCTCGCGTCGGGCGCTTGAAGGCCTCGCCGGCTTGCCCAACCCCTCCTGCCCAAAGGCCAGCGTGCCCTTCACGCGCTCCACGCCGCCGGCCGTGACCGCTCCGCCCGCAGCCTTCTCCAGCTGCTCGACCATGCGTGCGATGCGGTCGGCCACGCTCTCATTCGACAGCTTCTCGCGGAACAGCTCGACCATCAACGGAAACGAGAACGGCGTCGGCCGCGCAAGCGGCTTCAGCACGAGCTGCTGCGTCGCCATGCGCTCCAGGCTGGCGCGCAGGCGGCCGATTTCGAGTTCCTGAGAGAGCAGCTCCTGCTCGGCCTGCTGCAGCAGCCTGTTGCCGGGGTCGTACTTGCGGAACACCTCCCAGAACAGCGAGGACGAGGCCTGCAGCTGCTTGCTGCTGCGCTTCTCGCCCGGGTAGCCCTGGTAGATGAGCCCCGACACGCGCGCGATCTCGCGAAAGCGCCGCTGCGCGAGTTCGCTCGCGTTGAGCGACGCCAGCACTTCGTGCAGCAACGCCGCATGCGCGTCGTTGCCTTCCGGCAGCTTCAGCACCTGCGGCAGCAGCGCGGCCCAATCGACCTCTGTCGCACTCAGCAACTCGAAACCGTAGTCGTTGACCGCGATCGAGAAAGTGCGCGCCTCGTGCTGCGCAACGCGCCAGGCCAGCAGGCTCGCAAGCCCGAGGTGCACATGCCGGCCCGCGAACGGATAGAGGAACAGGTGCGAGCCCTCGCGCGTGCTCAGCGTCTCGGCCAGCAGCGTCTGCGGTGTCGGCAGTGCCGACCACTGCTGCTGTATTTCGAGCAGCGGGCGCACGCATTGCAGCTCGGGCGAGTCGTAGTGCCCCTCGCCGGCCAGCGCCAGCTGCTGCACCACCGCATCGGCCAGCGTGTTCGACAGCGGCATGCGCCCGCCGCTCCAACGCGGCACCGCAGGGCGCTTGCCACTCGCGCGCCGCACCCAGGCCGTCATGTCATGGATACGCACGAGTTCGAGCAGCCGGCCGCCGAACAGGAAACAGTCGCCGGCCTTCATGCGCGCGACGAAGCTCTCTTCGACGTTGCCGATCTTCGAGCCACCGAGGTACTGCACCGACATGCTCGCATCGCTCACGATGGTGCCGATGTTCATGCGATGCCGCCGCGCGAGCCGCGCATCGGGCACGCGCCAGACACCTTCCGCATCGGGCACGGCGCGCCTGTAGTCCGGGTAGGCCGCGAGCGAGGGGCCGCCTTGCGAGACGAAGTCGAGGCACCACTGCCAGCTCTCGCGCGAAAGGCCTTCGTACGCAGCCGTGCCGCGTACCTCGTCATACAGCTCGTCGGGCACGAAGCCACCGCCGAGCGCCACAGTCACCAAGTGCTGCACCAGCACGTCGAGCGGCTGGTCGGGTGATTGCCGCGCCTCGATGTGGCCCGCCGCAATGGCCGTGCGCGCAGCCGAGCCCTCCACCATTTCCACGCTGTGCGTGGGCACGAGCGTGATGCGCGACGGCCGCCCCGGCGCATGGCCCGAACGGCCCGCGCGCTGCAGCAGCCGTGCCACGCCCTTGGGCGAGCCGATCTGCAGCACGCGTTCGACCGGCAAAAAGTCCACGCCCAGGTCCAGGCTCGACGTGCAGACCACGGCCTTCAGCTCACCACTCTTCAGGCCCAGCTCGACCCACTCGCGCACTTCGCGGTCGAGCGAGCCGTGGTGCAGCGCGATGAGGCCGGCCCACTCGGGCTTGGCCTCCAGCACGGCCTGATACCAGATCTCGGCCTGCGAGCGGGTGTTGGTGAAGACCAGCGCAGTCTTGCTCGCAGCTATCTCTGCGATCACCTGCGGCAGCATCGTAAGGCCGAGGTGCCCGCCCCACGGAAAGCGCTCGGCGGTGCCGGGCAGCAGCGAATCGATGACGAGTTTCTTCGGCACCTGGCCTTGCACCAGCACACCGTCTTCACGGCCCAGCAACGCATGCATCGCCTCATGCAGATTGCCCAGCGTGGCCGACATGCCCCAGATCGCAAGACCCGGGTTCCAGCGCTTCAGCCGCGCGAGCGCGAGCTGCACCTGCACGCCGCGCTTGTTGCCGAGCAGCTCGTGCCATTCGTCGACCACCGCCATCTGCACGTGGCCGAGCACCTCGCGGGCATCGGCACGCGCGAGCAGCAGCGAAAGGCTTTCGGGCGTGGTGACGAGCACCGTGGGCAGGCGCTGGTTCTGCGCGCTGCGTTCGGCAGACGTGGTGTCGCCACTGCGCGCGCCCGCGCTCCACGGATGCACTTCGGCGCCAAGGGCTTCGAGTGGTTGCTGCAGGGCGCGCAGCGTGTCGGCCGCAAGCGCGCGCATGGGTGTGAGCCACAGCACGGTGAGCGGCGGGGCCGCAGGCCGCGCGCTTGCCTTGCGAGCCTGCGATAAGGCTTGTAGCGCGCCGAGCCACACCGCGTAGGTCTTGCCCGCGCCGGTAGTGGCATGCAGCAGGCCGGACCTGCCTTCGCCGATGGCCTTCCAGACCTCGCGCTGGAATTTGAAGGGCTTCCAGCCGCGCGCGGCGAACCACGCATCGAGCGCCTGCTTGACGGCCTTTTTCATACGGGCAACAACGCCGCCAGCGTCTGCAGGGTGTCCGCCTCTTCCACCGGCTTGTCTTCGCGCCACCGCAGCATCCGCGGGAAACGCACGGCGATGCCGCTCTTGTGCCGCATGCTGCGCGCGATACCTTCGAAGCCCAGCTCGAACACCAGCGTCGGCTTCACGCTCTTCACAGGTCCGAAGCTTTCCACCGTGGTCTTGCGGATGATTGCGTCCACGCGCGCCATTTCGGCATCGGTGAGGCCCGAGTAGGCCTTGGCGAAAGGCACGAGCTTGCGGTCTTCCTGCCCGGGCGGGCCGTCCCACACGGCGAAGGTGTAGTCGCTGAAGAGGCTCGCGCGCCGGCCGTGGCCGCGCTGCGCGTAGATCAGCACCGCATCGACGCTGAGCGGGTCGATCTTCCACTTCCACCACACGCCGACGTCCTTGGTGCGGCCCACGCCGTACTGCGCGTCGCGGCGCTTGAGCATCATGCCTTCGACGCCCATGGTGCGTGCCGCTTCGCGCTGGCGTGCGAGGTCACTCCAGTCAATGCCCGTGAGCATCGGGCTCGGCAGCATTGAGGGATGCTGCATGCGCGTGACCAGATCGTCGAGCAGCGTGCGGCGCTGCGACTGCGGCAGCGTGCGCAGGTCGCGCCCTTCCCATTCGAGGATGTCGTAGGCCAGCAGCACCACGGGAATGTCGCGCAGCAGCTTCGCGCCCAGCGTCTTGCGGCCGATGCGCTTCTGCAGCTCGGCGAAGGGCTGCACGCGGTCGTCGCGCCAAACGGCAATCTCGCCGTCGAGCACGGTGCCATCGGGCAGAGCCTCGCCGAGGACGGCGAGCTCGGGGAAGCGCTCTGTCACCAGTTCTTCGCCACGCGACCACAGCCACACGACGCCCGCGCGCTTGATGAGCTGCGCACGGATGCCGTCCCACTTCCACTCCACGATCCAGTCGGAAGGTGGGCCCAGCGCGGCATCGAACTGTTCGAGCGACAGGTTGAACGGATGCGCGAGGAAGAAGGGGTACGGCTGGCCGCTGGTCTTCTGCACCTGCTCGGCGCCCGACTCGGGGGCGATGAGCGTGCGGTAGTCGTCGGCCCTTGGCCGCGCGCCGATGTGCGTGTAGCCCATGAGCCGCTGCGCGACGCGCTTGGCATCGATGCCACCGACCGCGGCGAGCGCCTGCGTGACCTGCAGCTTCGACACGCCGACGCGGAACGCACCGGTGATGAGCTTGAAGTACACCAGTCGCTCTTCGGCAGCGAGCTGCCGCCACTGTGCGCGCAGGCGGTCTGCAAGCTGCTCGGGCGAGGTCTTTGCGGCTTCGCGCAGCGGCAGCAGATGCTGCTCGACCCAGCCCGCGAGGCCGAGCTCATGCGCCTCGCTCGGTGGCGGCAACAGCAGCGCAATGGTTTCGGCGAGATCGCCCACGGCGTCGTAGCTTTCGTCGAACAGCCATTCGGGCAGGCCCGCCGCTTCCTGTGCAAGCAGTCGCAGCAGCTTGGTGGGCACGAGCTGGCGCGGCTTGCCGCCGGCGAGGAAGTAGACGGCCCATGCGGCATCGGCTGCATCGGCCTCACGCAGGTAGCGCTGCAGTGCCGCCTGCTTGGCGAGGCTCGACGTGCTGGCGTCGAGGTCGCGGTAGAGGGCGGCGAAGGCTTTCATGCCTCTGCCTCCTGATCGTCCTCGTCGCCGTACTCGGTCTTGAAGCCCTGCGCGTCGAGTCCGTTCTCGGTGAGCCATCGCACCATCACCTGCACGCTGCCGTGCGTGACGAACACGCGCTCCGCGCCGGTGCCTGCAATTGCCTGCTGCAGTCCAGGCCAGTCGGCATGGTCGGACATCACGAAGCCGCGGTCCACGCCGCGCCGCCGCCGGGTGCCGCGCAGTTGCATCCATCCGCTCGCGAAAGCGTCTGCGTAGTTGCCGAAGCGCTTCATCCACGGCGAGCCCTGTGCAGATGGCGGCGCGAGCACCAGCGCGCGCTTCAGCAATGCGGCATCGACGCCTTCATCGCTCACGCGCAAGGTAGGCGGCAATGCCACGCCCGCCGCCCGGTACACGGCGTTGAGCGGCTCCACCGCCCCGTGCACGACGATCGGCCCGATGCTCGCGTCCACCCCATGCAGGATGCGCTGCGCCTTGCCGAAGGCGTAGCAGAACAGCACCGACGCGCGCCCTGCTTCCGCATTGGCGCGCCACCATGCATCGATCTCCGCGAACAGCACGGCCTGCGTTGGCCAGCGGTAGATCGGCAGGCCGAAGGTCGACTCGGTGATGAAGGTGTCGCAAGGCACGGGCTCGAAGGGCGTGCAGGTGCCGTCGGGCTCGGTCTTGTAGTCGCCCGAGGCCACCCACACGCGCCCACCGTGCTCGAGCCGCACCTGCGCCGAGCCCAATACATGGCCGGCAGGATGCAGCGAGACGCGCACGCCGTGGTGCTCGATGGCTTCGCCGTAGGGCAGCGTCTGCAGGTCGATGTCAGGGCCGAGCCGCGCGCGCAGCGTGCCGGCGCTGTCGGTGTGGGCCAGGTAGTGCGCATGCCCGGGGCGCGCGTGGTCAGAGTGCGCGTGCGTGATGACGGCGCGCGCCACCGGCCGCCACGGGTCGATGTAGAAATCGCCGGGCGGGCAGTACAGGCCCTCGGGCCGGGCGACAACGAGGAGATCTTCTTCCTGCTTTGCGGGCATGGCACGCCATGGTAGGCGCAGCCGGGCTTGCGCGACAGGCTATGGTTTTTGCGGCCGGTTCTTCATCATGTCGAGCACGTTCATCTTCATGCCGTTGGACATGACCATGTCGCCCGGCTTCTGGTCGGCCTTGCAGGGGCCGATCCACTTGGCTTCCATGACGCTCGCGCCTTCGGCGCGGCCCATCAGCGGCGGGTTGTAGGTCGACTTGCTTTCCATGCGGTAGGCGGTGCTGAAGTCGCCGCTCATCACCGCATGCGAGGTGGCGACGGTGTTGCCGATCTTGCAGACCGAGTCCATCACCAGCTTGCCGCCGTCGGCACGCAGCTCCTGCTTGGAGCACATGTCCTTGCCCATGCCCTGGCCCATGTCGCGCAAGGCCTTGTCGCTGGCCGCGTCGATGCACTGCTGCATGGTGTGACCAGCGCCGGCGCCCTTGCCCGTGGGGTCGCCGGTCTGGATTTCCCACAGGCCGGGCTTGCGCGATGGAAAATCGAGCGCGAACGCGGGACACGCGGTGGCACTGGCCGCCATGCAGGCAGCGACGGCGGACAAACGGATCTTCATGACGGGCTCCCGCATCGGTGGACGACGATCCCCGGGTTGTACCGCGCGCACCGCGGCGGCGGAATAGCGCAATCGGCCTAAGCCGGACGCGCCTGCTGCGCCGGCGCGAGCACCGGGCCGCGCTGCCGCGTGGCGACACCGAGGGCCACGCCCAGCGCAAGGCCACCCAGCACATCGATCAGAACGTGCTGGCGCACCGCCATCGTCGAATAGACGATACCCACGGCCCAGGCCACGTTAACGACGCGAAGCCACACCGGCGCCCCCACATCGCGCAACTGCCGCGCCAGCATGACGCAGGCGAACACCGAGAACGAGACATGCAGCGAGGGAAAGGCATTGCCAGCCGAATCGACCATCTTGAGGAACTGCAGCGAGGTGCCCGGCGCGGCCTCGACCGCGAAGTTGGGAATCGCCGTGGGCATGAACCAGAACACGAGCAGCGCCAGCGCCGTCATGGCCGCGCAGCCGAAGGAAAAGCCCAGCAGCTCGCGCCTGTCTTTGGCCAGCAGCACCGGCAGCGCGATATAGCCCCAGAGCGAGAGGTACACCGGCAGCAGCATCGGCCAGAAGGCAATCAGCCGGTCGACGGGCGTGAGCGGCAGCACCCAGGCCTGACCGGCGTTCTTCATGATCCAGAAGTACAGCGGGAAGAAGCCGAGGGTGGCGACGGTGTTGCCGACCAGCTTCAGGGGGAACAGCGTGATGCAGCGGCGCCAGAGGGCGGCGAGCCAGGGCTGCGTTGCCGGTGATGAAGAAGAAGCGTCGGATGCGGAAGGTGTCATGGAGGCCTGTGCAGCGCGCTGCGCGCTACCAGGGCGTCCACTTTAATTCGCTTTTCGACGAAGCCACCGTGCGTTCGATGAAGCGCACCCCACGCGCGCCGTCTTCCACGCGCGGGTAGTCGGCATCCAGCGGATCGGCCGGCTGGCCCGCGAGCCGGGCGCGGATGTCCGCCGCCACGCCCATATAAACATTCGCAAAAGCCTCGATGAAGCCTTCAGGATGCCCCGCCGGCAGCCGGCTCGCACGCTGCGCCGATTCGCACAGCCACGACGCGCCGCGCGTCAGCACGCGCAGGGGCCCGTCATGCGGCAGATGCACCAGCCGGCTCGGCTGCTCCTGGCGCCATTCGAGCGTGCCCAGCGTGCCCGACACGCGCAGGCGCAGGTCGTTCTCCAGCCCGGTGTTGATCTGCGAAGCGATGAGCACGCCGCGCGCACCGCCCTCGAAGCGCAGCAGCAGGCTGCCGTCGTCGTCGAGCATGCGTCCCGGCACCAGCGCGCCGAGGTCGGCGCACAGGCTTTCGATCTGCAGTCCGGTGACGGTGGCCACGAGGTTCTCGGCGTGCGAGCCGATGTCGCCGACGGCACCGGCCGCGCCGCTGCGTGCGGGGTCGGTGCGCCAGTCGGCCTGCTTGTTGGTGCCACCTTCGACATGGCTCGCAAGCCAGCCCTGGTTGTATTCGACGACGACCTTGCGCACCTCGCCGATCTGGCCCGAGCGCACCATCTCGCGCGCCTGCCGCACCATCGGATAGCCGGTGTAGTTGTAGGTAACGCCGAACACCGTGCCCTGCTTCGCCACGGTCGCGACCAGCGCATCGGCCTGCTCGCGGGTGTGCACCAGCGGCTTGTCGCACACCACGTGGAAGCCCGCTTCGGCAAAGGCCTGTGCCACCGGAAAGTGCACATGGTTGGGCGTGACGATCGACACGAAGTCGATGCGCTCGCCCGCCGGGCGCTTCAGCTCGTCGGACAGCAGCGCCTGCCAGTCGCCGTAGTTGCGGTCGTCGGCCAGGCCGAGGTCGCGGCCCGAGGCGCGCGCCTTGTCCGGGCTCGACGACAGCGCGCCGGCCACGAGCTCGATCTGGCCGTCGAGCGCCATGGCCTTGCGGTGCACGCCGCCGATGAAGGCGTCGCGGCCACCGCCGACCATAGCGTAGCGGAGCTTGCGCAGAGGTGTGTCGGTCATCAATCGTCTCGGTATTTCCTGAAACTGTTCCCTCTCCCTCTGGGAGAGGGCTAGGGTGAGGGCATCGGCGCTTGCGCGCGCACAGCCTTTGCCATCGCCGTCGGCCCTCACCCCAACCCTCTCCCCGAGGGGAGAGGGAGCAAGGCAAGGCGACCGTCAGAACGGCGAGTTCGGGTGGTAGAAGTCCTTGGCGTTGTCCTTCGTGATCAGCACCGAAGGAATGATCGTCGTCGCCGGCAGCTTCTCGCCCTTCAGGCGTGCCTCGGCCGTCAGCTTGATCGCGTCGTAGATGAACTTCGGCGAGTAGCTCACGTCGGCCGTGATGCGCTTGTCCTTGCCGTCCATGATGGTCTTGACCATGCCCTTGGCGCCCGCGCCGCCGAAGATGATCTTGATATCGTCGCGCTTGGCCTGCTCGATGGCCTTGAGCACGCCCACGGCCATGTCGTCGTCGGCGGCCCAGATGGCGTCGATGCTCTTGAAGCGCGTCAGGTAGTCCTGCGTGACCTTGAAGGCGTCGTCGCGGTTCCAGTTGGCGTACTTGGCATCGAGCAGCTTGATGTCGGGGCTTCCCTTGAGCACGGCGTTGAAGGCGTCCATGCGCTCGTTGTCGAGCGTGGTCGCGATGCCGCGCAGCGCCACCACGTTGCCCTTGCCGTTCAGCTGCTTCACGATGTACTCGGCCGGGATCTTGCCGAACGCCGTGTTGTCGCCGGCCACGTAGGCATCTTGTGCACTGGTGTCGGTGAGGCCGCGGTCGACCACAGTGACGTAGGCGCCCTTGGCCTTGACCTGCGCGACAGGCTTGGTCAGCGCAGCCGATTCGAAGGGGAACACGACCAGCGCGTTGATCTTGGTGACGGTCGACAGGTCTTGCAGCTGGTTGGCCTGCTCTGGCGCGTTGGCAGCTGTCTTGATCGTGATCTTCAGGTCCTTGTGTTCCTTCTCCAGGTCTTTCTTCGCCTGGTTGGCCCAGTAGTTGATGCCGCCCATGAAGCTGTGCGTGGCCGCGGGAATCGAAACGCCGAGGTTGACCTTTTCCGCGGCAAGCGCAGGCAGGCTGGCGAACGCTGCGGCGGCAACTGCCGTGAGTGCGAGGCGTCGGGTGAAAGTCGTCATGCTGGGTGTCTCCTTGTGGTTGATGGAACGAACGGGAAAGGGATTAGCGGCGTCCTCGCTGAAGGAACGCGACGATGATGATCACGAAGCCCTGCACGGCAGCATTCAGGTACACGCTGATGATGCTGGTGAGGTTCAGGATGTTGCTGATGACCGAGAGCAGGATCGCGCCCACCACGGTGCCCGTGATGCTGCCCGCGCCGCCCTTGAGCGCGGTGCCGCCGACGATCACCGCGGCGATAGCTTCGAGCTCCCACAGCAGGCCGGTGGTCGGAGAGGCCGAGCCCAGGCGCGGCACGTACAGCAGCGTGGCAATGCCCACGCACACACCGAGCAGCACGTAGGTGAGGATCTTCACGCGGTCGACGTCCACGGCCGCATAGCGCGCAACCTGTTCGTTCGAGCCGATGGCCTGCACGTAGCGCCCGTAGGCCGTGCGGTTGAGGATCACGCCGCCGATGACCGCGACGATCACGAACACCCAAACCGGCACCGGGATGCCCGCAAGGCTCGCGTAGTACACCGGTGCATAGAGGTCCGACAGGTCGTTGTCGAGCGTGAGCGCGCCGCCGTCGGCAAAGTACGTGAGGTACGCGCGGAAGATGCCGAGCGTGCCCAGCGTCACGATGAAGGGCTCGATGCGGCCCTTGGTGATGAGCAGGCCATGCGCAAGGCCGAACACCGCACCGAGCACCACCGCCAGCACCGCCCCCATCACCACCGCGAGCAGCGGCGAGCCCGAGGCCGGCCCGGCCCAGTTGATGAACATGATCACGCTGCCCGCGATGAGCGCGGCCATCGAGCCCACCGACAGGTCGATGCCGCCCGAGATGATCACGAAGCACATGCCCACCGCGATGATGCCGATGAAGGCTGTGCGCGTGAGCACGTTCATTGCGTTGTCGAGGGTCGCGAAGTCGCCGTTCAGCAGCGTGCCGGCGATGCACAGCAGCACGAGGCCGATGACCGGGCCGAGCCCGTGCAGGCGCTGCACCCAGCCCGGCTTGGCCTCGCTGCGGTGCTGCTGCTGCGCGGCTTCAAGCGTCTGCGGTGGTGTTGGCTGTTCCGGTGGCATGAGCGATGAGCTCCTCTTCAGTCAGATGGTCCGCGTCGAGCGTGGCAACGAGGCGGCCCGCGCGCATCACCGCGACGCGGTGGCACAGGCCGATCAGCTCCATCAACTCCGACGAGACGACGATCACCGCGAGCCCTTCGCGGGCGAGTCGCTGGATCAGGAAATAGATGTCGCGCTTGGCGCCCACATCGACGCCACGCGTAGGCTCGTCGAGCACCACCACCTTGGGCTGCGGCTGAAGCACTTTTGCAAGCGCGAGCTTCTGCTGGTTGCCGCCCGACAGCGACGATGCCTTGACGTCGAGCGAACCGGTGCGGATGCCGTAGTCCTTCACTGCCTCGGCCAGCGCGCCGCGCTCGGCATCGGGCTTGAGCCAGGGCTGGGCATAGCGTTCGAGCGCCATCAGCGTGAGGTTCTGGCGCAGGCCGAAGTTGACGTGCAGGCCCTTGCCCTTGCGGTCTTCACTGAGGTAGGTGAGGCCGTGCTTCGCGGCATCGCGCGGGTTGCGCCAGCCCTTGTTGTGGGGCACGGGCTTGCCGAGCATCTCGACGCTGCCGCTCGCGGGGCGCAGGCCGAGCAGGCCTTCGAAGAGCTCGGTGCGGCCCGCGCCGACGAGGCCCGCGAAGCCGAGGATCTCGCCGGGGCGCACTTCGAAGCTCGCGTCCTGCGCCCAGCTGGGCACGCTGAAGTTGCGCACGCGCATGGCGGGTGCGTCGGCCGCGACGACCACGTCGCGCGGCGGGTACAGGTCGGCCAGTTCGCGGCCCACCATGAGGTTGGCCATCTGCTGGCGTGTGACCTCGGACGTAGGTGCGCGCGCGACGAAGCGGCCGTCGCGCATGACGATCACTTCGTCCGTCACCTGCTCCACTTCGTCGAGCTTGTGCGAGATGTAGACGATGGTCACGCCATCGGCGCGCAGCTGGGCAATGAGCTTGAACAGGCGCTCGGTCTCGCCCGGCGTCAACGTGGCGGTGGGCTCGTCCATGATGAGCAGGCGCGCTCGGCGGGCGATGGCTTTTGCGATCTCGACGAGCTGCTTCTCGGCGACGATGAGCTTTCGCACCTTGGTGCGGGGGTCGATGTTCAGGCCCACTGCTGCAAGTGCGGTGGCGGCGTCGCGCTCCATCGATGCGTCATCGAGCAGCCAGCCTTTCTTCTTCTCGTGGCCGAGGAAGATGTTCTGCGCCACGCTCAGGTCTTCGGCGAGATTGAACTCCTGGTGGATCAGCACGATGCCCAGCGCTTCGGCATCACGCGAACTCGCGAACTGCTGCGGCTGCGCGTTGACGCTCAGCGTGCCACCGCTCAGCGGCTCGTAGCCAGCCAGGATCTTCATCAGTGTTGACTTGCCCGCGCCGTTCTCGCCGAGCAGTCCGTAGACGTGGCCTGGCGCGAGCGCAAAGCTCACGCCGTGCAGCACCTGCACGGGGCCGAAGGCCTTCACCACGCCATCGAACTCGACAGCGACGCTGCCCTTGATGTTCTCAGCCGCGTTCATGGCGCCACTCCGCGGGCCTTCAGGGTCTCTTGCATCGCAAGCACGCCGGCACCGATCAGGCCGCCCTGCATGCCCAGCGGGGTGTACTGAATTTCGAGATGTCGCGTGGAGAGCGCCAGCGAGCGCTGGTACACGCTCTGCCGCACGGCCGCGAGAAACAGCGGGCCGATGCGCGTGATGCCGCCGCCGATGAACACATGCGACGGATTGAAGAAGTTGACGACCGACGCGAGCATCTGCCCGATCAGGCTTCCCGCGCGCTGGATGA
The DNA here is from genome assembly GCF_024734665.1 of Variovorax paradoxus. Classification (NCBI taxonomy): domain Bacteria; kingdom Pseudomonadati; phylum Pseudomonadota; class Betaproteobacteria; order Burkholderiales; family Comamonadaceae; genus Variovorax; species Variovorax paradoxus. The sequence continues at coordinate 237,341 of NZ_CP102931.1, read as the reverse complement.
TGGCGTTGGCGGCCGTGTCGCCGCCGCGGCTGGCCTGGCCCACATCGATGGCGTCGATGCGCCCGTGCACGCGCAGGCATTCGGCCAGCGTCGCGCTTTCACCGGCCTCGGCGGCCTGCATCGCCATGCGCGTGATCGCAGGGCCGGCGGCCATGGCCTCGACGCAGCCGAGGTTGCCGCAATGGCAGCGCGGGCCTTCCTGGTCGACGCAGATGTGGCCCACGTCGCCGGCCGAGCCTGCCGCGCCACGGTACACCTCGCCGTGGCAGACGATGCCGCAGCCAATGCCGGTGCCGATCTTGATGACGAGGAAGTTGGTCAGCGAACGCTTGAGGCGCCACAGTTCGCCGAGCGCCATGAGGTTCACGTCGTTGTCGACGAAGACGGGCGCCGCGTAGTCCTCGCGCAGGTAGTCGCGGATCGAGAAGCTGTCCCATGCGGGCATCAGCGGCGGATTCACGAGCTGGCCGATCTCGAAGTTGACGGGGCCGGGCACGCCGATGCCGATGCCGAGCACGTCCTTGGCGCTCGCGTTGCAGCGGGCCAGCAGCTCGCGCATGAGCGTGCGCACCCGAGCCAGCACCACGGCCGGGCCTTCGCGCACGTCGGCGGGTTCGTCGTGCTGAGCGAGCACGGTGAGGTCGGGCCGAAGCACGGCCACGTCGAGGCTGGTGGCGCCGATGTCGATGCCGATGAGCACGCCGAGTCCGGCATGCAGCTGGAGGTTTTCGGCGCGACGGCCGCCCGATGAGCGTTGCAGGCCAGCTTCGGCGAGCAGGCCCTGGTCGACGAGGCCGGCGATCAGCCCGTTGGCCTTGCTCTTGGAGAAGCCAAGTTGCTCGGCCATGGCATGGCGCGAACCGCCGGCCGACCAGAAGGTCGTTTCCAGCAGCCGCATTTCGTCCGCAGTGATGCCACTCCAGGGTGCCACGCGCTTTGTCTCCGGTGTTCTTTTGCTTTGCGCCCGCAGCCCCGGCTGCTGGACGAAGGCGAATACTAGGCGGCGCTCTTCAGCCAGACAAGGCCGAACTTCGACCATGTTTCAGCCGAAGATGATCGAATGAAAGCGTACAGACGCAAAAAAGCCGCCCGAAGGCGGCTTCTTGTCGGAGCAATCGGAAAGGCCGATTACTTCTTCTGGCGGTACTTGCGCAGTGCTGCGATCTGGGCGGCCATAACAGCCAGCTCCGATTGCGCCATCGCGATGTCGATGTCGCTCTTCGCGTTCTTCAGCGCTTCCTCGGCGGCGGCCTTGGCCTGGTTGGCCTTCTCGTCATCGAGGTCCTTGCCGCGGATCGCGGTGTCGGACAGCACGGTAACGGCGTTGGGCTGCACTTCGAGAATGCCGCCGGCCACGAAGACGAACTCTTCCTTGCCGTCGGCCGTTTCGATGCGCACTGCACCAGGGCGGATGCGCGTGATCAGCGGAGTGTGGCGCGGATAGATGCCGAGCTCACCGGCTTCACCGGGCAGCGCGACGAACCTGGCTTCGCCCGAGAAGATCGACTCTTCCGCGCTGACCACGTCGACGTGAATGGTGTTTGCCATCTGAGTTCCTATGCCGCCTTACGCGACCTTCTTGGCTTTTTCGAACGCTTCGTCGATGCTGCCCACCATGTAGAACGCTTGTTCCGGCAGGTGGTCGGCTTCGCCGTTCACGATCATCTTGAAACCACGGATGGTTTCAGCCAGCGGCACGTACTTGCCGGGCGAGCCCGTGAACACTTCGGCCACGTGGAACGGCTGCGACAGGAAACGCTGGATCTTCCGGGCGCGGGCCACGGCCAGCTTGTCGTCGGGAGCCAGTTCGTCCATGCCCAGAATGGCGATGATGTCGCGCAGTTCCTTGTAGCGCTGCAGCGTGCCTTGCACGGCGCGGGCCACGTTGTAGTGCTCTTCGCCGACCACGTTCGGGTCGAGCTGGCGCGAGGTCGAATCCAGCGGGTCAACGGCGGGGTAGATACCGAGCGAGGCGATGTCACGCGACAGCACCACGGTCGAGTCCAAGTGGGCGAAGGTGGTAGCGGGCGACGGGTCGGTCAAGTCGTCGGCAGGGACGTACACAGCCTGGATCGAGGTGATCGAGCCGACCTTGGTCGACGTGATCCGCTCTTGCAGGCGGCCCATTTCTTCTGCCAGCGTCGGCTGGTAGCCCACGGCGGAAGGCATGCGGCCCAGCAGAGCCGACACTTCGGTACCGGCCAGCGTGTAGCGGTAGATGTTGTCCACGAAGAACAGAACGTCACGGCCTTCGTCGCGGAACGACTCGGCGATGGTCAGGCCGGTCAGCGCCACGCGCAGACGGTTGCCCGGAGGTTCGTTCATCTGGCCGTAGACCATGGCCACCTTCGAGTCCTCGAGCTTCTCGAGGTTCACGACGCCGGAGTCGGCCATCTCGTGATAGAAGTCGTTGCCTTCGCGGGTACGTTCACCCACACCGGCGAACACCGACAGACCCGAGTGAGCCTTGGCGATGTTGTTGATGAGTTCCATCATGTTCACGGTCTTGCCCACGCCGGCGCCGCCGAACAGGCCCACCTTGCCGCCCTTGGCGAACGGGCACACCAGGTCGATCACCTTGATGCCGGTTTCCAGCAGGTCTTGCGAAGGCGACAGTTCGTCGTACGCGGGAGCCTTGCGGTGGATGGAAGCGGTGAGCTCCTGGCCCACGTCGCCGCGCTCGTCGATCGGACGGCCGAGCACGTCCATGATGCGGCCGAGCGTGGCCTTGCCGACCGGCACGGTGATGGGCGCGCCGGTGTTGGTCACGATCAGGCCGCGGCGCAGGCCGTCGGACGAGCCCAGCGCAATGGTGCGCACCACGCCGTCGCCGAGCAACTGCTGAACTTCGAGGGTCAGCCCGCCGCCTTCGAATTTCAAGGCGTCGTACACCTTGGGCATCTGGTCACGCGGGAACTCCACGTCGACCACGGCGCCGATACATTGGACAATTTTTCCTTCAGCCATGGCGTTTCCTTCTGGATGGATCTCAATAAATTTGCGACAGGTTCTTGCAGAAGCGTCCTGGTGCCAAAACGGGCCGCTTTTGCAAGAATGCCGGACGGGCCGGCACCCTTGAATCTCTACTTCTTCTCGTCAGTTCATCAGCACTTCATGGCCGTCGCTTGCGCAGCGAAGGCGTCCGAAGCAGCCTTGCAGGCCTGACCCAACGCAGCCTTGTCGGCACCCATTGAAGCCCAGGTGGCCTTCGTCTGGTCGAGGCTGGCCTTCATCGCGTCAGCAGCGGCGCCGCTTTGCGAACCAACGCAGGTCTGCACCTTGGCCAGGTAGTCGTTGCACTCCTGCGGCAGGTCGGCGGCCGATGCCGTCGGGGCTGCAGCGGGAGCTGCCGGTGCTGCTGCGGGCGCAGGAGCCGGAGCGGGCGCGGCGGGTGCAGCAGCGGGAGCCGGTGCAGGCGCGGGCGCCTCTTCCTTCTTGGAGCAGGCAGTCAGAGCGGCAGCAATCGCCACCAGAGCAAGAATCTTCTTCATTTTGCGCAGAGTCCCCTTAAATAAAGGCCTTGGGTTACCGGGCGCGCAGAGCGCATCCGATCAGCAACGCGGCCTGTTGCATTGCCTCAATCAAACGCCTGCGGCCGCGGCCGCGCCGGACACGATTTCGGACAGCTCTTTGGTGATGCCTGCCTGACGGGTCTTGTTGTAGACCAGCTTCAGTTCGCTGATCACGTTGCCCGCGTTGTCGGTCGCAGCCTTCATGGCCACCATGCGCGCCGAGTGTTCGGACGCCATGTTTTCGGCCACGGCCTGGTACACCAGCGATTCCACGTAGCGCACCAGCAGCTCGTCGATCACGCTTTGCGCGTCGGGTTCGTAGATGTAGTCCCACGAATGATGACCCGACTCGGTTTGCAGCGTCTCGGCCTTCAGCGGCAGCAGTTGCTCCACCATCGGCTCTTGCTTGATGGTGTTGATGAACTTCGTGTAGCACAGGTACACCGCCGACAGCTTGCCTTCGGCATAGGCGTCCAGCAGCGTCTTGACCGGCCCGATGAGCTTGTCCAGATGCGGCGTGTCGCCCAGCTGCGTCACATGGGCCACCACGCGGGCGCCGATGCGATTCAGGAAACCCAGGCCCTTGTTGCCGATGGCGACCGACTCGACCACGTTGCCCGCTGCCTGCGCTTCGCGCAGCTTGCCGGTGACGGCGCGCAGCAAGTTGGTGTTCAAGCCGCCGCACAGGCCCTTGTCGCTGGTCACGATGATGAAGCCGACGCCCTTGGCATCGGTCGTCTTCATGAACGCGTGGGTGTACTCCGGGTTCGCCTTGCCGAGGTTGGCTGCGATGTTGCGGATCTTTTCGCTGTAGGGGCGAGCGGCGCGCATGCGTTCCTGCGCCTTGCGCATCTTGGAAACCGAGACCATTTCCATGGCCTTGGTGATCTTCTTGGTGTTTTCCACCGATTTGATCTTGCCGCGGATTTCCTTACCAGCTGCCATGAGAGCTCCTTCTTGCGTCGATCAAGGGGTCGATCAGGCGAACGACTTCTTGAACGCGGTGACGGCTGCCAGCAATTCGGCTTCCGCTTCCTTGTCAAGCGCCTTGGCCTTCTCGATCTTGTCGAGCAACGGGGCGTGGCTGGACTTCAGGAACTGGTGCAGGCCATGTTCGAACGGCAGCACCTTCTTGATTTCGAGGTCGTCCATGAAGCCCTTGTTCACGGCGAACAGCGACGCGCCCATCAGCGAGATCGGCAGCGGGCTGTACTGTGCCTGCTTCAGCAGTTCGGTCACGCGGGCACCGCGGTCGAGCTGCTTGCGGGTGGCTTCGTCCAGGTCGGAAGCGAACTGCGCGAACGCAGCCAGCTCTCGGTACTGCGCCAGGTCGGTACGGATACCGCCGGACAGGCCCTTGATGATCTTCGTCTGAGCCGACGAACCCACGCGCGACACCGAGATACCGGCGTTGATGGCGGGGCGGATACCTGCGTTGAACAGGTTGGTTTCCAGGAAGATCTGGCCGTCGGTGATCGAGATCACGTTGGTCGGCACGAAAGCGGACACGTCGCCGGCTTGCGTTTCGATGATCGGCAGTGCGGTCAGCGAACCGGTCTTGCCCTTGACCTCACCCTTGGTGAAGGCTTCGACGTAGTCGGCGTTCACGCGGGCTGCGCGCTCGAGCAGACGGCTGTGGAGATAGAACACGTCGCCGGGGTAGGCTTCGCGGCCCGGCGGGCGGCGCAGCAGCAGCGAGACCTGGCGGTAGGCAACGGCCTGCTTGGACAGGTCGTCATAGACGATCAGGGCGTCTTCGCCGCGGTCGCGGAAGTACTCGCCCATCGTGCAACCCGAGTAGGCCGACACGTATTGCATGGCAGCCGATTCCGAAGCGGAAGCCGCAACCACGATGGTGTAGTCCATGGCACCGGCTTGTTCCAGTGCGCGCACCACGTTCTTGATCGACGAAGCCTTCTGGCCGATCGCAACGTAGACGCAGGTCATGTTCTGACCCTTCTGGTTGATGATCGCGTCGATGGCCACTGCCGTCTTGCCGGTCTGGCGGTCGCCGATGATCAGCTCGCGCTGGCCACGGCCGACGGGCACCATCGAGTCGATGGACTTCAGGCCGGTCTGCATCGGCTGGTCGACCGACTTGCGGGCGATCACGCCCGGTGCGACCTTTTCGATCACGTCGGTCATCTTGGCGTTGATCGGACCCTTGCCGTCGATCGGCTGGCCCAGTGCGTTCACCACGCGGCCGATGAGCTCGGGGCCCACGGGCACTTCCAGAATGCGGCCCGTGCACTTGACGGTGTCGCCTTCGGAGATGTGCTCGTACTCGCCCAGAATCACGGCGCCGACCGAGTCGCGTTCGAGGTTCAGCGCCAGGCCGAACGACGGCGTGCCGTCTGCCGTGGGCGGGAATTCGAGCATTTCGCCCTGCATCGCGTCGGACAGGCCGTGCACGCGCACGATGCCGTCCGTCACCGACACCACGGTGCCTTCGTTACGGATGTTGGCGCTGACCCCGAGGCCCTCGATGCGGCTCTTGATCAGTTCGGAAATTTCTGCGGGATTGAGTTGCATGACTCTTTCCTTCTTTCTTTGAGGCTACAAGTAGAGGGCTGGAAACCGTCAGGCTGCCAGCGCAACTTTCATTTGTTCAAGGCGCGCTTTGACGGAGGTGTCGAGCACCTCGTCGCCGACCACCACACGAATGCCGCCGATCAGTTCCGGCTCTTGCTGGACCGTGACCTGGAGCTTGCGACCGAAACGCTTTTCGAGCGCGGCCGACACATTGGCCAGCGCCGGGCCGTCGATCGGGAAGGCGCTGTAGACCACGGCGTCGGACGAACCGCTCTTCGCGTTGGCCAGTGCCCGGAACTGCTTCGCAATTTCCGGCAGCACCGAAAAGCGCCCGTTCTCGAGGAGCGCACCCAGGAAGTTCTGGGCAGGAGCGGCCAACGGTGCACCGAATGCACCGGCGACCACGCCGATCACCTGTTCGGCCGTGGCCTTCGGGTTGTCGGCGAACTGCTGGAGCTCCGGATTGGCCGCGATGGCGGCAATCTTTTCGAGCCAGGCGCTGGTACCGGCGACGTCGGACGACGACGCCTTGAAGAGCGCCTCGGCGTAGGGGCGTGCAATGGTGGCGAGTTCTGCCATGGCTTCTATCAGAGTTCGGTCTGCAGACGGGCGAGCAAATCGGCGTGAACGCCTGCATTCACTTCCTTGCGCAGAATCTGCTCTGCGCCCTTGACGGCCAGTGCGGCAACCTGCTCGCGCAGTGCTTCACGGGCCTTCAGTGCCTGCTGGTCGGCTTCGACGCGTGCGGCTGCAACGATCTTGTTGCCTTCCTCGGTCGCGCGGGCCTTGGCCTCTTCAACGATGGCCTGGGCGCGACGTTCGGCGTCGGCAAGACGTTGTGCGGACTCGTTGCGTGCCTGACCCAGTTCGGCTTCCACGCGCTTGTTGGCGGCGGACAGCTCGGACTTGGCCTTGTCGGCGGCAGCGAGGCCTTCGGCGATCTTCGCAGCGCGGTCGTCCAGCGCTTTCGCGATCGGCGGCCACACGTACTTCATCGTGAACCCGACCAGGATCAGGAACACGATCATCTGAACGATCAGGGTACCGGTAATGCTCACTTTTCACCCTCTCTTTGGGATTGAATCGAAGCCATTCGCTAGACGCCAGAGGACTAGGGAACGACGACGCAGGTCCGACGAGAAAGACTTACTTCGGCAGGAGAGCGATCTGGGCCAGGAACGGGTTGGCCGTTGCGAACCACAGAGCGATACCGGTGCCGATAATGAAAGCGGCGTCGATCAGACCAGCCAGCAGGAACATCTTGGTTTGAAGTTCACCCATGAGTTCAGGCTGACGTGCGGCCGACTCGAGGTACTTGCTGCCCATGATGCCGATGCCGATACATGCGCCCACAGCGCCCAGACCGATGATCAGGCCGGCGGCCAGTGCAACAAAGCTAATAACTTCCATGATGACTCCTAGAGGACTTTGGTTGAAGAGAAAACAAAAAACAAAAACGAAAACGGATGATCAGTGGTGCTCGTGAGCCTGGCCGATGTAGACCAGCGTCAGCATCATGAACACGAAGGCTTGCAGCGTGATGATCAGGATGTGGAAGATGGCCCAGGCCGTGCCCGCGATGATGTGGCCGATGGCCAGGCCGATGCCGGTGGCCGACATGGACCAGGCACCACCCATCAGGGCGATCAGCAGGAAGATCAGTTCACCGGCGTACATGTTGCCGAACAACCGCATGCCGTGCGAGACCGTCTTGGCGACGAACTCGATCATCTGCATGGCGAAGTTGAAGGGGTACAGCGCCCAGTGGTTGCCGAAGGGTGCGGTGAACAGCTCGTGGATCCAGCCGCCGGCGCCCTTGATCTTGATGTTGTAGTAGATACAGATCAGCAGCACGGCCACCGACATGCCCATGGTCACCGAGAGGTCGGCGGTGGGCACGACACGCAGGTAGGCGTGGTGCGGGTCTTCGCCGGCGATGTGGAAGATCTTGGCCCAAATTGCCGGGAACAAATCGACCGGGAACAGGTCCATTGCGTTCAGCAGGAAGATCCACACGAAGATCGTGAGGGCCAGCGGCGCGACGAACTTGCGGCTCGTGGCGTTGTGGACGATGCCCTTGGCCTGCTGGTCGACCATTTCGACGAGCAGTTCGACAGCCGCTTGAAAACGGCCGGGAACACCCGAAGTGGCCTTGCGGGCAGCCAGCCAGAGCAGCCAGCAACCCAGGATGCCGAGCGTGATCGAGAAAAAGAGCGAGTCGAAATTGAAAACCGAGAAGTCAGCAACACCTCCGGGCTTGGAGCTTTGCAGGTGCGTCAAGTGGTGAACGATGTATTCACCCGCGGTCTGACCATGTTCCGCAGCGTTTTCAGCAGCCATTCCGTTACTCGTCTCTCTGTTGCCGGCGCCGGGGCGAGAACATCACCGCCAACCAGGCCGCCTTCATTGTCACCACCAGGCCGATCAGCATTGCTGGCCAGCTCAGCGCCGTTATCAGCCTTGGCGCGGCGATCAGCATCGCCACGGACAAGGCCATCTTGACCATTTCCCACAGGAAGAATCCGAACACCGCAGTGCCCGGATTCAAGGAAGAAAACCGACCGGTCAGCCCGCGCGCGAAAACCGCTGATGGAACAACCACCGCGATCGCACCGTAAGCGGCGGACCAACCCAGATTTTGCCTCCCCGTCAGTCCCCAGGCGGCCAGAGCCACCACCAGACCGACAACCAACTGACCCGCGATCACCCGCCATGGGGAGACCGAAGGGTTCTTTGCTCGCAGTTCACGCGCCTCATCGGCGGTCAACGGCTTGAATTCTGCATCGAGGTCTTCAGCGACCTCCGAGTCTTGACGGGCGATTGTTTTCATTTCGAATGAAGCCCGGATGACGACCCAGAATTTCTACAAAGCCATTGATTATAAGTAAAAACCCAGCCGGTCCCGCCACCCCGCGCTGTCGCGCATGCAAATCGACGCTGCATTCCCTGACGCGAACCCGACGCGGCGCACACAACCATAATTCCTTCATGCACCCTATCACCGACGCCCTGCCCGCCACGCTTTGTTACCTCGACGGCGAGTACACCGCCCTGCGCGACGCGAAGATCAGCGTCCTCGACCGTGGCTTCATTTTCGGCGACGGCATCTACGAATACGTCCCCGTCTACTTCGGCCAGCCCTTCTGCTTCGAGGAGCACATGGCCCGCCTCGACCGCTCGCTCGCCGAGTTGCAGATAGAAAACCCGCTTTCGCTCGAGCAATGGCGCGAGATCGTGATGCGCCTGGTCGAGCCCGGCGGCGACGAACCCCAGTCAGTGTACTTTCAGGTGACGCGCGGCGTGGCTCCGCGCGACCACGCAATGGTGCGCGGCCTGCGCCCGACGGTGTTCGTGATGGTGAACCCGCTGCCCCCCATCTCCGACGCCATCCGCGCCAAGGGCGTGGCCTGCGTCACCGCGGCCGACTTCCGCTGGCAGAAGGCCCACATCAAGAGCACCAGCCTGCTGGGCGCCGTGCTCGCGCGGCAGATCAGCGTGGAGGCCGGCGCGGCCGAGACCATCATGTTCCGCGACGAATGGCTCAGCGAGGCCTCGTCGAGCAACGTGTGGATCGTGAAGGACGGCAAGCTGATGGGCCCGCCCAAGAACAACCTCGTGCTGACCGGCATCCGCTACAGCTTGTTCGAGCGCCTGTGCAAGGCGCTCGGCATTCCCTTTGCGCTGCGCCCCATCTCGCGCGACGAGGTGTTCGCCGCCGACGAGTTGCTGATCTCCTCGGCCAGCAAGGAGCTGCTACCCGTCGTCACGCTCGACGGGCAGGCTATTGGCAACGGCCTCCCCGGCCCCATTTACAAGAGCTTGTATGCGGCCTACCAGCAGGCCAAGCAACACAACGCACAGAAGCACGGAGCCCTGGCATGACCGACAACACGACCACCACCGACACCAACGCAATCCCCGACCCGCGCAAGGAATCGCTGATCGAGTACCCCTCGCAGTTTCCGATCAAGGTGATGGGCGCCAAGGTCGACGGCTTCGTGCATGCCGTCACGCAGATCGCCGAGCAATTCGACCCGACCTTCGACGCCACCACCATCGAGCTGCGCGACAGCAAGGCCGGCAACTACCTCGGCGTGACCATCACCGTCACGGCCACCAGCCGCGAGCAACTCGACGACCTGTATCGCGCGCTGTCCGCGCACCCGATGGTCAAGGTCGTGCTTTGACCCATAAGCGGCCCGCGCGGCGGACCACGCCATGACAGACACCGCCACCGTTCCCGCCATCGAGCTGCACCCGCTGGGCCGCGTCGACTACGCCGATACCTTCGCGGCGATGAAACAGTTCACGATGGAACGCACGCCCGACACGCCCGATGCGCTATGGATTTGCGAGCACGCCCCGGTGTTCACGCAAGGCATCGCGGGCAAGCAGGACCACATCCTGAACCCCGGCGCCATCCCGGTCGTGCAGACCGACCGCGGCGGCCAGGTCACCTTCCATGGCCCCGGCCAAGTGGTGGCATACCCGCTGATCGATCTGCGCCGGGCGGGCTACTTCGTCAAGGAATACGTCTACCGCATCGAGGAATCGGTGCTGCGCACGCTCGCCCACTTCGGCGTGACCGGCCACCGCGTGCCCGGCGCGCCGGGCATCTACGTGCGCCAGGACGACCCGTTCTCGCACGCCGCGCTGACCGGCCCAATGCCCGCCGCCGACCCGTTCCGCGGCCTCGGCAAGATCGCCGCGCTGGGCATCAAGGTGAGCCGCCATGCCACTTATCACGGTGTGGCGCTCAACGTGCAGATGGACCTCGAACCCTTCTCCCGCATCAACCCTTGCGGCTATGCAGGGCTGCAAACGGTCGACCTTTCTACAATCGGCATCCAAACCACATGGGAAGAAGCCGCCACGGTGCTGAGCCAGAAGCTCACCGCCTACCTGGCGCCTTGACATACCAATGAGCACCACAGAAGTCGTCCGCGACGCCCAGAGCGCCGAAACCTACAACCCCCTGGCCAAGCAGAAAGCGGCGGCCAAGCTCTCGCGCATTCCCGTCAAGGTGGTGCAGACCGGCGAAGTGCTCAAGAAGCCCGAGTGGATCCGCGTCAAGGCCGGCAGCCCCACCACGCGCTTCTACGAAATCAAGCAGATCCTGCGCGAGAGCAACCTGCACACCGTCTGCGAAGAGGCTTCGTGCCCGAACATCGGCGAATGCTTCGGCAACGGCACGGCCACCTTCATGATCATGGGCGACAAGTGCACGCGCCGCTGCCCGTTCTGCGACGTGGGCCACGGCCGCCCCGACCCGCTGGACAAGGACGAGCCGCTCAACCTCGCCAAGACCATCGCCAAGCTGCGCCTGAAGTACGTGGTGATCACCAGCGTCGACCGCGACGACCTGCGCGACGGCGGCAGCCAGCACTTCGTCGACTGCATCAGGAACATCCGCGAGCTCTCGCCGATGACGCAGATCGAGATCCTGGTGCCCGACTTCCGCGGCCGCGACGACCGCGCCCTTGAAATCCTCAAGGCCGCCCCGCCGGACGTGATGAACCACAACCTCGAAACCGCGCCGCGCCTCTACAAGGAAGCGCGCCCCGGCAGCGACTACCAGTTCAGCCTGAACCTGCTGAAGAAGTTCAAGGCGCTGCACCCCAATGTGCCGACCAAGAGCGGCATCATGGTCGGCCTGGGCGAGACCGACGAAGAAATCCTGCAGGTCATGCGTGACATGCGCGCCCACGACATCGACATGCTGACCATCGGCCAGTACCTGTCGCCGTCGGGCTCGCACCTGCCGGTGCGCCGCTACGTGCACCCCGACACTTTCAAGATGTTCGAGGAAGAGGCCTACAAGATGGGCTTCAGCCATGCGGCGGTGGGTGCGATGGTGCGGTCCAGCTATCACGCAGACCAGCAGGCAGGACACGTTCTGGCCGGCGCGCCGTCGCTCGATTGAACAACGACACGGCGACGGCCCCTGCTGTGGACGCGCCGCCGTCCGGCAGGCCCCTGCACATCCTGCTGGCGATGTGCTACCTGCTGCATCGCACAGGCGCCGAAATGTTCACGCGCGACCTGGCAATGTGGCTGCGCCGCCGCGGGCATGCCGTCACCATCTTCGCGACGGCCTTCGGCGACATGGCGAACGAATTGCGCTTCGCCTCCATCGCCTGCGTTACCGACCTGGCCGACATGGCTGCGCGACCGGACGTGATCGTCGGCAACACGCACCACGAGACGGTTCGCGCGCTGCTGCATTTCCACGACGTGCCGGTCCTCACGATATGCCATGACCGCAGCGACGATCACGGGCGCCCGGCGCAGTTCGCACAGGTCGTATGCCATGTGGCCGTCGACGAGAACTGCGCGCAGCGCCTGGTGCACGAGTTCGGCATCGCGCGCGAACGCATCGAGCTGATCCAGAACGGTATCGACCTTTCGCGCTTTCCCCGGCGCGGCGAGCTGCCGGCGCGGCCCCGCACCGCGCTGGTCTTCAGCAACTACGCCTCGCACGACGCGCAACTCGAGGAGATCCGCGCCGCCTGCGTGCAGCGCGGACTGTCGCTGGACGTGATCGGCAGCGGCACGGGCAACCACCTGCCCGACCCGGCCGAGGCACTTGGCCGCTACGACATCGTCTTCGGCAAGGGCCGCTGCGCCACCGAGGCGCTGTGCACTGGCAACTCGGTGGTGGTGCTCGATCCGGTCTGGGGCATGGGCGAGATGGTGACGGCGCAGACCGTGGCCCACGCACGACGCTGGAATTTCGGCCGGGCATTGCTGATCCGGCCGATCACTCGGGAGAGCGTGGGCGCCGAACTCGACCGCTATGACGCCGACGATGCAGGCAAGGCCGGCGAATGGATGCGCGCGCATGGCAGCCTCGACGCCACGCTCGGTGCGCTCGAGAGTTGCGTGCAGCGCATGGTCCTGCAGCATCCGGTGGTCGAGGTGCCCGCGAGCCGGCGGGCGGACGAGATGTCCCGCTACATGCAGGACTGGATCCGGCGCGGCAGCCCTTCGGCGGCGCATCTGAATATTGCGTCCTTGCATCAGCACATCGCGGGGCTGCAGCAATCCTTCAACGACCATCAGCGCATATATCAAGCCCGGATCGACGCGCTGCAAGCCGAGACACAGCGGCAGGCGGACCATGCCGCCGCGCAGGCCGCGCAGGCCACGCAATCGAACGCCGACTGGAATGCACGGCTGGCCGAAGCCGAGCAGCAGGCTCGCCAGGCGCGCGCCGAACTCGCCCTGCTCCAGGCCCAACTGCGCGAGGTCTATGCCAGTCACTCATGGCGCGTGACCGGTCCGCTGCGCCGTATTTCGACCCTCGTCCGACCGGGCGGCCCAAGCGCATGAAGCCGCTGGTGATCGCCGCTCATTCGGGGCACGAACTGCTGCTCTGGAAATGGCTGCGCAACGAGCGGCCGGACTTCGTGGTGCTGACCAACGGCGCTGGATCGACCGGTGTGCCTCGGCTCGAGCCGACGATCGACAACCTGGCGCAAGCTGGTGCCAACTGGATTCCAACGGTTGTGCAACCGGTCGCCGATGCCGACATCTACCGGGCACTGCTCGAAGGCGACACGCGCCTGTTCACACAGTGGGTCAGTGCCTTGACCACGCATGTCGTCGAACAAGGCATCGACTGCATCGTCGCCGACGAAGCGGAGGACTACAACCCTTCGCACGACCTGTGTCGCCTGCTGGCCAACCAGGTCGCCGCGCACGCCGCAGCGCGCGGCCGCGAGGTCGTCTCGCTCGGCTATCCCACCGTGGGCCATCCCAGCCCGCTGGCGCGGCTGGCTTCCGAGCACCATGTCATGGTGCAGCTCGACGAGCACGAGCTGCAAGCCAAGCTTGACGACATGCACGGCTATGCGCGCAGCTTCGGCGGCCAGCTGGAGCGGGAGCTGGCGGGCTTCATCGCTGAGTTCGGCGCCCAGGCCTATGGGCGCGAATGCCTCTTCGCCGCACAGCCCACGCGCTACGAACTGGCGGAAGCGCCCGCAACCAAGCCCTCTTTCGAAATCATCGGCGAAGAGCGCGTCGCGGCCGGCGTGTACAAGCACGTGATCCGTGGCGCCCATCTGCAAGCCGTGGCCGACCGGCTGCGCGACGCCATGCGCTGACACAGTCATCGACGCCGCGATGTCCTTCACGACGCCTGCCATCGACGACGACAGCACGGCCATCGTCGCCGACCCCATAGCCACCTCCACGGCTCCGCCCCCGTTCGACGCTCCGCTGGCCCATGCAGTCGTGGGCCTCGGCCGCTTCGGCTGCGTCCACGCCCGAAAGCTCCTCGCCCTGAGCGGCTTCCATCTGCGTGCCCTGGTGGATTGCTCGTCGTCGGCCCGCGCTGCCAGCGAACTCGCGGCGCTGCCGCTTTTGCCAAGCCTGGACGATCTGCCGCCGGGCATTGCGTCGGTCACAGTCGCCACCAGCGACGACGCGCACGCCGAAGTCGCGATGGCATTGATGCGGCGCGGCTGCCACGTGCTGGTCGAGAAGCCGCTTTGCATCGACCGGCACGAAGGCGCCCTGATGATCCACACCGCGCGGCAATGCGGCGTCACCCTGAGCACCGGGCACATCGAGCGCTTCAACCCGGTGTTCGACGAAGCCATGCTCGACCGGCTTCGGAACGCGGCGGCGAGCCACGGCCAGGGCCAGCAGGGCCGGCGTCCCTTCATGCGGTTTCGCCGCTATTCGACCCGCACGGCCACGGCCAGGGACAGCGTGCTCGACCTGATGGTGCACGACATCGACCTGTTCGCCTGGCTGTGCGCGATTCCCGTGGAAGCACCACTGGAAGTGCTCGCGCGGCACATCGGCGAACAAGGCGTCCGCGCCCGCGTGCGGCTGGGCGAACTGGTCGCCGAATTCGAGAGCGGCTACGGCAGCATGCCGGCCAGCGCCCGGTTGCACGTGTGCGACGGCCACCGTGAGCAGCTGCTGGATCTGCGCGGTTCGACAGCGACGGCGACCGGCGACGATGCCCTGGCACGGCAGTACCAGGGCTTCCGGCGCGCCATCCTGGGCCAGGCCAGCCGCGTCGCGTCGGGTGCCGACGGCCTTGTGGCCGTCACCCGGGCCTGCCAGATACTGCACGCATGAAGATCCCGCTGTTCCGGCCGGCGGCTTCCGCCGAACCGATGGCGACGCGCCTGGCCCAGGCCCTCGCCGCCGTGCTGCGCAGCGGCACGTACATCCTCGGCCCGCAGGTCCAGGCTCTGGAGGCTCGGCTGTCGACCCTGCTGCACGGCCGCGAGACCGTGGCCGTGGGGTCGGGCTCCGAAGCACTGCTGCTGGCCTTCAAGAGCCTCGGCATCGGAAGCGCGGGTGGAGGAGATGCGCTCGACGAGGTCCTGATGCCGACCTACACCTTCGTCGCGTGCGCGGAAGCAGTGCTCGGCGCCGGCGCGCGGCCGGTCTTCGTCGACAGCGCGCCAGACGACTTCCTGCCAACGCTCGCGCATTTCCGCAACGCCCGCACGCCCCGGACCCGCGCGATCCTCGCGGTCGGCCTCTTTGGCGACCCGAGCGGCCTGCCCGAGCTGGCCGCATATTGCCGCGACGAAAAACTGCTGCTGGTCGAGGACGTGGCCCAGTGCCTCGGCGCCCGGGCCAGTGACGGCACCGCGGCGGGCAACGCCGGCACATGGGGCGACGCCGCGGCGATGAGCTTCTATCCGACCAAGACCCTCGGTGCTGCCGGCGACGCCGGTGCGCTGGCCTTCAGGGACCCGCTCCACGCCGGCAAGGCCCGGCTGTTGCGCAACCATGGCTACCACGACGGCCAGCACCACTGCCTCGGGCACAACAGCCGCATGGACGAACTGCAAGCCTGCCTGCTCAATGCCGCCCTGGACGATTTCCCGGCCCACATCGCGCGACGGCGCGCCATCGCCGCACGCTACCTGTCGGCCTGGGCGGACTTGCCGATTCGCTTGCCGCCAGACTCGCCCGGCCACGCGTGGAACTACTTCGTCATCCGGCTGCCCGGCCCGCGCGAACGCGAAACCTTTGCGGCCCGACTGGCCACATCCGGCATCGCCACCCGCATCTACTACGAGCAGCCGCTGCACCGGCACGAGGCACTCCAGCCCTGGCACGGCAACGGCGCCCTGCCGCACAGCGAGACGCTGGCCGGCTGTTCGCTCGCGTTGCCGCTCTACCCGATGCTCGACGACGAGGAAATCGAGTACATCATCGGTGCCGTGCGGCAAGCTGCTGCGACTGGCGCTTGATACGGGCGAGCGCGGCGATCAAGGCAGGTCGAGCCGGTACCCCACCCCGTAGATCGACCGTATCAACTCCTGCCCCTGGCTCGCCGCGTCGAGCTTGCGGCGCAGGTTCTTCACATGGCTGTCGACCGCCCGATCGGTCACTGCGCGCTGGTCTGCATGCACATGGTCGAGCAGCTTGTCGCGCGACAGCACGCGGCCGCGTGCATCGGCCAGCGCCTTCAGCAGGCGAAACTCGATGGGCGTCAGCCCCAGCGGGGTGCCGTGCAGCGTCGCCTTGTACGTCTGCTCGTCGATCTGCAGGGGCGATGCCTCGCGCGACGCATAGCCGCTGCGGCGCAGCAGCGCCTTCACGCGCGCCACCACCTCGCGCGGGCTGAAGGGCGTCTTGCAGATGTAGTCGTCAGCGCCGATCTCGAGGCCCATCAGGCGGTCGGCCTCCTCGACGCGCGCCGTGAGCATGATGACGGGCACCTCGCTGAACAACCGCAGTTCGCGGCACACGCTCATGCCGTCCTGGCCGGGCAGCATCAGGTCGAGCAGCACAAGGTCGGGCCGGCGGGTCTTCACGGAGGGCACAACCTCCAGCCCGTTGGCGATCCATTGCGAGGTGTAGCCCGAGGCCTGGAGGTAGTCGGCGAGCAGCGCCGCCATGCGCGGCTCGTCCTCGACGATCAGGATGTGTGCGGGTGAAGAAGCAGTTGCCATGGTCGTGTCGTTCATTGCGGTAGCCGCACCGCAATCCACAGCCCGCCCAGCGGCGAAGCCTTGGCCTCGATGGTGCCGCCATGCGCTTCCACGATGCTGCGGCAGATGGCCAGGCCAAGCCCCGCGCCGCCGCTGGCGCGATTGCGTGAAGCCTCGCCGCGGAAAAAGCGCTCGAACAGGCGCGGCAGCAGCGTCGCGTCGACGCCAGGCGCCGAATCCATGAGATCGATCGCGATCTCGTTGCCGTCCTCGCGCGCCTCGATACGCAGCACGCCGCCCGCGTCGGTGTAGCGGCAGCTATTCAGCACGAGGTTGCTGAACAGCTGCTGCATGCGCCGTTCGTCGGCAAACATCATCAGCGGCTGCGCGGGCAGCACCAGCTCCAGCCGCAGGCCAGCCGAAGCCAGCCTTTCGCGGAACGAATCCACGCTCAGCTCCAGCAGCTCGCGCAGGTTGATGTCGGCCTTGCGGTACGCGAGCGCACCCACGTCGGCCATCGACAGGTCGTACAGGTCGGTCACCAGCTTGTTGAGCATGCCCACCTCGTGCTGCAGCGAGCGCACGGCCTGCGCGTCGAGGCGGCGCACGCCGTCTTCCATCGCCTCCAGCTCGCCGTGCAGCACGCCCAGCGGCGTGCGCAGCTCGTGCGACACGTCGGCCATGAACTCGCGGCGCATCCGCTCGTTGCGCTGCAAGGTGAAGGCCAGCGAATTGAAGTCGCGCGCCAGTTGTCCCACCTCATCGTGCGATGCCACTGCCACGCGGCTCGCGTAGTCGCCCGATGTCAGCCGATGCGTGGCCGCCGCCACGCGCTTGACGGGCGCGAGCAGCACCCGCGCGATCCACCACGCGATGCCCGCGGCCAGCAGCACGCACAGGCTGCCGATGATCCAGCTCGCGCGCAGCTGGTTTTTCTGGAAGCGCTGGTCGCCGGCCTCGCTCACGCTCTGGAACGGCATCATGGCGACCCAGCCCACGGTCTTGCCGTCGACCACCACGGCGCGTTCGATGGCACCCTTGCGAATCTCCCTGAAGCCCACGATCACCCGCCTGTCCGTATCGAGCAGCGCGATGCGCAGCACGGCGCCCGTCAGGTCGGACACCAGCGCCGGGGTGCGCCCCGGCTCGAAGCGCTCGCCCGTGGCGGAAGGCGCGGGCCGCATGATCTCGAACCACGGGCGCGGGTCGTCTCGCAGGAAGTCCCAGCTGCCGTTCTGCCGGTAGGCCGCAACGGCATTCGGTAGCACGGCGTCGAGCCGCTCTACGCCCTGCTCGTTGAGGTAGCCGACAAAGCCGCGCTCGAAGTTCCAGCGCGAGGCGGCGCCCATCGCGACCACGGCCAGCACGGCGGTGGCCAGCACGGCAAGAAAGAGCTTGGTGGTGATGCTGATCTTCATGAAGGGCCACAAGATAAGCCAGATGAGGCCCGCGCGGTGTACTCCGTACCCATGGCCGTGCATGCCGCAGGGACCTCCACATTCGCTCCACATTCACTGAAGACCATGGATTCCAACCTGATTGGAATCCTGAACATGTCTTCCCGCTTCATCCGCACCGGCCTCGCGTGCGCCCTGGCCATCGGCCTGCTGGGCGCGATCGCGGGATGCTCCGGCTCTTCTTCCGCACCGCCCCAGCTCCCCGCCGCGCAAGTCGGCGTGGTCACCATCCAGCCCGAGAACCAGCCGATCACCACCGAGCTGTCGGGCCGCACCCGCGCCCGCCTGAGCGCCGAGATCCGCCCGCAGGTCGGCGGCATCGTGCAGCAGCGCCTGTTCGAAGAGGGCGCGCTGGTCAAGGCCGGGCAGGTGCTCTACCAGCTCGATCCTGCCAGCTACAAGGCGTCCTACGCCAGCGCGCAGGCAAGCGTCGCCAAGGCCGAGGCCACGGTCAACTCCGCGAAGGTCACCGCGCGCCGCAATGCCGAGCTCGCGAAGATCGAAGCCGTGAGCAGGCAGACCAGCGAAGACAGCCAGGCCACGCTGCAGCAAGCTGAAGCCGAGCTCGGCGTGGCCCGCGCCTCGCTCGACACGGCGCGCATCAACCTCGGCTTCACGCGCATCACCGCGCCGATCGCAGGGCGCATCGAAGCCTCGACGGTCACGCCGGGCGCGCTGGTCACGGCCAGCCAGACCACCGCACTCACCACGGTGCAGCAGCTCGACCCGATCCATGTCGACGTGACGCAATCGACCACCGAGCTGCTGCGGCTGCAGCGCGAACTGGCGGCCGGCACGCTCAAGAGCAGCGGCGACAAGAGCGAAGCCTCGGTGAAGCTGCTGCTGGAAGACGGCACGGTCTACGCCCATACCGGGCGCCTGCAGTTCGCGAGCGTCACCGTCAGCGAAGGCACGGGCGCGGTCACGCTGCGCATCCTGGTGCCGAACCCCGAGCGCACGCTGCTGCCCGGCATGTACGTGCGCGCCGTGCTCGAAGAGGGCGTGGCCGAACGGGCGCTGCTGGTGCCGCAGCAGGGCGTGACGCGCACGGCCAGCGGCGATGCATCGGCGCTGGTGGTCACTGCCGACAACAAGGTCGAGAAGCGCGCGCTGAAGGTGTCGCGCGCGGTCGGCAATCGCTGGCAAGTGACCGACGGGCTGAAGGCGGGCGAGCGCGTGATCGTCGAGGGCTCGCTCAAAGTCAAAGTGGGCGACACAGTGAAACCCGTGACCGCCGATACCACCGCAACGGTGGCCAGCGCGGCAAGCGTCGGCACCAGCCGCTGAGGAAGCAACGCACATGGCACGCTTCTTCATCGACCGGCCCATCTTCGCGTGGGTCATCGCCATCGTCATCATGCTTGCCGGCGGGCTGTCCATCGCCACGCTTTCGCTGGAGCAGTACCCCAACATCGCACCCACCAAGGTCTCCATCAACGCGACCTACCCGGGCGCATCGGCCAAGACCATCGAGGACTCGGTCACGCAGGTGATCGAGCAGAAGATGAAGGGCCTCGACCGGCTCGTCTCGATGTCGTCGAGCAGCACCTCGTCGGGCACCGCGCGCATCGAGCTCACCTTCGAAGCCGGCACCAACGCCGACGTGGCGCAGATGCAGGTGCAGAACAAGCTGCAGCAGGCCGAGTCGCAACTGCCGCAGTCGGTGCAGAGCCAGGGCGTGACGGTCACCAAGTCGGGCACCGACTTCCTGATGATCGTCTCGCTGGTCTCGCAGGACGGCAGCGCCTCGGCCACCGACATCGGCGACTACATCTCCAGCAGCCTGCTCGACGTGCTCAGCCGCATCGACGGCGTGGGCGACGTGCAGACGCTGGGCTCGGGCTATGCCATGCGCATCTGGCTCGACCCCGCCAAGCTGCAGAAGTATTCGCTGATGCCCTCGGACGTGACCAGCGCGCTCACCAGCCAGAACACCGAGGTCTCGGCCGGCCAGCTCGGCGCGCTGCCGGCGGCCGCGGGTCAGCGGCTTACCGCGACCATCACCGCGCGCAGCAAGCTGCGCACCGTCGACCAGTTCCGCGAGGTGATCGTCAAGTCGGACAGCAGCAGCGGCGCGATCGTGCGGCTGGGCGACGTCGCGCGCATCGAGCTCGGCAGCGAGAGCTACACCGTCAGCTCGCGCTTCGACGGCAAGCCGTCGGGCGGCATGGGCGTGAAGCTGGCCACCGGCGCCAATGCGCTCACGGTGTCGAACGCGGTGAAGGCCAAGCTCGCGGAACTGTCGCCCTTCTTCCCCAACCAGATGAAGGCCGTGGTCGGCTACGACACCACGCCCTTCGTTCGCATCTCCATCGAGGAAGTGGCCAAGACGCTGGGCGAGGCGATGGTGCTGGTCGTGCTGATCATGTATCTCTTTTTGCAGAACCTGCGCGCCACGCTGGTGCCCGCCATTGCGGTACCGGTGGTGCTGCTGGGCACCTTCGGCGTGCTGGCGCTGCTGGGCTACTCGATCAACACGCTGACCATGTTCGGCATGGTGCTGGCCATCGGCCTGCTGGTGGACGACGCCATCGTGGTGGTGGAGAACGTCGAGCGGCTCATGACCGAGGAAGGGCTCTCGCCGAAGGAAGCCACGCGCAAGTCGATGCGCGAGATCACCGGCGCGCTGGTGGGCATCGCGCTGGTGCTGTCGGCGGTGTTCATTCCCATGGCTTTCTTCGGCGGCTCGACGGGCGTGATCTATCGCCAGTTCTCGGTGACCATCGTCGCGGCCATGCTGCTGTCGGTGCTGGTGGCGCTCACGCTGTCGCCGGCGCTGTGCGCCACGCTGCTCAAGCCCGTGGAGGCCGGCCAGCATCACGAGAAACGCGGCTTCTTCGGCTGGTTCAACCGCAACTTCGAGCGCAATGCAGACCGCTACCGCTCGGGCGTCGGCGGCCTGCTGCGGCGCGGCAAGCGCAGCCTGCTGGTGTACGCGCTGCTGGTGGGCGTGCTGGCCGTGACCTTCATGCGCCTGCCCACCTCGTTCCTGCCCGACGAAGACCAGGGCACGCTGATGGCCCAGGTGAAGCTGCCCGCCAGCGCCACCGACGAACAGCTGCAGCAGACCATGAAGAGCTTCGAGCAATACCTGTCCTCGCAGAAAGAGGTTGCCCACTTCATCACGCTGACCGGCCTGAGCGGCGACCAGGCCACCGGCAATGCCTTCATCACGCTGAAGGACTGGAGCGAGCGCGGCGGCAAGGCGCAGGACGCCGCATCGCTGTCGCGCCGCTTCACGATGGAGATGGCCGCGCGCACCAGCAACGCCAACGTGTTCGTCATGCTGCCGCCGGCCGTGCGCGGCCTGGGCTCGAACGCGGGCTTCGACGTGCAGCTGCAGGACCTGGGCGGCATCGGCCACGAGGCGCTGGCGCAGGCGCGCGAGCAATTCCTGGCCCTGGCCAAGAAAGACCCGGCGCTGAGCCAGGTGCGCAGCAACAACCTGGACGACACGCCGCAGTTCGCCATCGACATCGACGACCGCAAGGCTTCTGCGCTGGGCCTGTCGACCTCGGACATCAACGACACGCTGTCCAGCGCCATGGGCGGCAGCTACGTGAACGACTTCATCAACAACGGCCGCGTGAAGAAGGTCTACGTGCAGGCCGACGCACCCTTCCGCATGCAGCCCGACAGCGTGAACAGCTGGTACGTGCGCAACGCCAGCAGCGAGATGGTGCCGTTCTCGGCCTTCGCCAGCAGCCGCTGGACGTACGGCTCGCCGCAGCTGTCGCGCTACAACGGCATGTCGTCGTTCGAGCTGATCGGCGACCCAGCCGCGGGCGTGAGCTCGGGCGCGGCGATGGATGCGGTGGAAAACATCATGAAGCAGCTGCCGCAGGGCATCGGCTATGAATGGGCCGGCAGCTCGTATCAGGAACGCCTGTCGGGCTCGCAGGCGCCGCTGCTCTACGCGGTGTCGATCCTGTTCGTGTTCCTGTGCCTGGCCGCGCTGTACGAAAGCTGGTCGGTGCCGTTCTCGGTGATGCTGGTGGTGCCGCTGGGCGTTCTGGGCGCGGTGCTGGCGACGAAGCTGGCGGGGCTGTCGAACGACGTGTACTTCCAGGTGGGGCTGCTTGCTACGGTGGGCCTGTCGGCGAAGAACGCGATCCTGATCGTGGAATTCGCCAAACAGCTTCAGGACGAAGGCGTTGCGCTGGTCGAGGCCACGCTGCAGGCGGTGCGCCTGCGGCTGCGGCCCATTCTCATGACCTCGCTGGCCTTCATGTTCGGCGTGCTGCCGCTGGCGCTGAGCACCGGCGCGGGCTCGGGCAGCCGCCGCGCCATCGGCGTGGGCGTGCTGGGCGGCATCGCGACCGCCACCGCGCTGGGCATCTTCTTCGTGCCGCTGTTCTTCGTCGTGATCCGGCGCTTCTTCGCGCAAAAGAAAAAACCCGCGGCGGCATCCACGCTGACCGCGCTGCCTGAGGCATGAACGCCATGACCCGAATTCATTTCAGACTCTCCGCACTCGTTGCAGCCGCGCTGCTGGCCGGCTGCGTCAACCTCGCGCCCGTGTACTCGCGGCCAGAAGCGCCGGTGCCCGCCACCTGGCCGGCCTCCACGGGTGCGAAGGAGGCCAAGGACGCGACCGTCTCCGCCACCACCGGCTGGCAGAGCTTCATCACCGACGACCGGCTGCGCCGCACCATTGCGCTCGCGCTGGCCAACAACCGCGACCTGCGCGTGGCGGTGCAGAACATCGAGAAGGCGCGCGCGCAGTACGGCGTGCAGCGCGCCGAGCTGTTCCCCAGCGTCTCGGCCACGGCAGGTGCCACGCGCGCGCGCACCTCGGCGGCAACGAGCAGCAGCGGCGAATCGTCCATCGGCTCGACCTACAGCGCGTCGCTGGGCTTCAGCAGCTACGAGCTCGACCTGTTCGGCCGCGTGCGCAACCTCAACGAGGCGGCGCTGCAGAGCTACCTGTCGACCGAGGCCACGACCCGCAGCACGCAGATCAGCCTGGTGGCGGAAGTCGCCTCGGCCTGGCTCACGCTGGCCGCAGACAACGAACGGCTGAAGCTCGCGCAGGACACGCTGGCCAGCCAGCAGCGCACCTATGCGCTGACCGGCCGCATGCATGAACTGGGCGCCAGCTCGGCGCTGTCGCTGGCCCAGGCGCAGACGACGGTGGATTCCGCGCGTGTGGACGTGGCCAGCTACACCGCGCAGGTGGCGCTCGACCGCAACGCGCTGGACCTGCTGGCCGGCACCACCGTGCCCGACGACCTGCTGCCGGCCGCTGGCATGGCTACGGCCAGCGCACTGGTCGACGTGCCCGCGGGGCTGCCTTCGACGCTGCTACAGCAGCGGCCCGATGTGCTGGCCGCCGAGCACACGCTGCAGGGCTCGAACGCCGACATCGGCGCGGCGCGCGCGGCCTTCTTTCCGAGCATCTCGCTGACCGCGAGCTCAGGCTCGTCGAGCACGGCGCTGTCGGGCTTGTTCAAGGGCGGCAACAGCACCTGGAGCTTCGCGCCGTCGGTCAGCCTGCCGATCTTCAACGCCGGCAGCAACCGCGCCAGCCTCGACTCGGCAAAGGCGCAGCGCGAGATCGACCTCGCCACCTACGAGAAGACCGTGCAGACCGCGTTCAAGGAAGTGGCCGACGCGCTGGCCACGCGCGGCTCGATCGGCGAGCAGATCGCGGCGCAGCAGTCGCTGGTCGATGCCACGCAGAAGAGCTACACGCTGTCGAACGCGCTCTACCGCAGCGGCAGCTACAGCTTTCTCGAAGTGCTGGACGCGCAGCGCTCGCTGTACACAGCGCAGCAGACGCTGATCACGCTGCGCCTGTCGGAGCAGAGCAACCGCATCACGCTCTACAAGGTGATAGGCGGTGGGGACACGGTGCGGGCCGAGACCACAGCGTCGGCACGCTGACCGCCCCGGAGTCCGTCAGCCGCGCGTGGCGTTCTCTTTCATCTTCGCCAGCGCGATGGCAATGGCCGCGCCGCCCAGTGTCTTGATCAGCCCCGAGTGCTGCGCGTAGAACTGGCTCACCTCGTCGATGACGCCCGCATGCTGCTGCTCGGCATGCGTGGCGATCTCGGTCACCTGCGCGGGCGACAACTGCGAGGCCTGGTCGGGCGTGACCTGCGTCTGCCCCGGCTGCAGCACGCGCCCGAGCACGCCGCCGGCCAGTGCCGAGGCTGCCGCCGGGCCCAGCGTGGCCAGGATCTGGTTGAGCACACCGGCCTGCTGCGCGGGCGACGACTGGCCGAACAGCTTGCCGACCATGTCGCCGAAAGGCGGCGTCTGGTCCGAGCGCATGGCCGCGGCGAGCCCCGCGCCAAGCTCGCCGGGAGAGGCGTGCTGCGCGACCTGGTCGATGTGGGCCTCGGCGTTGTTGCTGTTGTTGCCGATGGCCTGCTGGAGGATGTCGAGTAATCCCATGGTGAGCTCCTTGATGGTCGGGCATCGTGGCCCCGCCTTCCTGATCGGCAACTGACGGCGCTGTGTCCTGCACCGGCAGGCGTCGCCCAGGCGCTGGCCATGCGCGACGGGTCCGCTATCCTGCCGGCTGGCCAAGATGAAGGACTGACTCTCCCATGCACCCCGCTGTTCAAGCCTCTATGGAACGCAGTTTCGGCGCCATTGCCGACCTGGTTCGCCTCCACGCACAACACACACCCGACCACGCCGCGCTGGCGGATGCCGGCCGCACGCTGGACTACCGCGCGCTCGACGCGCTGATGGACCGCGTCGCGGCAAGCCTGCAGCGCGACGGGCTCAAGGCGGGCGACGCCATCGCCATCTGCGCCTCGTCGTCGGTGAACTACGCGGCCGTGTTCCTGGGCGCGCTGCGCGCGGGCGTCGCGGTGGCCCCGTTGGCGCCTGGCTCCACGCCCGCCAGCCTGGCCCGCATGATCGAGGACGCCGACGCGCGCATCCTGTTCAGCGACGCCTCGGCCGCCGAGGTGATCGGCCCCGCGAAGGACGGTGGCATTGCACGCGTCGCGCTCGACGGCTCGCAGGTCGGCCGCGACATCGAAGGCTGGCTGGCACCGGCCGGTTCGCAGCCCGAGGCCGTCGAGGTGCAGCCGGCGTGGGCCTTCAACATCATCTATTCGTCTGGCACCACGGGCGAGCCCAAGGGCATCGTGCAGGGCCACGGCATGCGCTGGTCCCATGTGCAGCGCGGCGCCAGGTACGAATACAGCACCGACACCGTCACGCTGCTGTCGACGCCGCTCTACTCCAACACCACGCTGGTGGTGTTCTTCCCCACCCTGGCCTTCGGCGGCTGCGTGGTGCTGATGCCCAAGTTCGACGCGCTCGGCTACCTGCAGCTGGCCGAGCAGCGCCGCGTGACGCACACCATGCTCGTGCCGGTGCAGTACCAGCGGCTGATGGCGCACCCGCGATTCGACGAGCACGACCTGTCTTCCTACAAGTTCAAGTTCAGCACCAGCGCGCCCTTCAACGCCGCGCTCAAGGGCGACGTGCTCAAGCGCTGGCCCGGCGGGCTGATCGAGTTCTACGGGATGACCGAGGGCGGCGGCACCTGCATCCTGGAAGCTCACCTGCACCCGACCAAGCTGCACACGGTGGGCCAGCCCGCCGAGGGCAGCGACATCCGCCTGATCGACGAGGAAGGCAACGAGCTGCCGCGCGGCAACACCGAGGTGGCCGGCGAGGTGGTGGGCCACTCGGGCGGCATGATGACCGGCTACCACCGCCAGCCCGAGAAGACGCGCGAGGCCGAGTGGTTCGACGCCACCGGCAAGCGCTTCATCCGCACCGGCGACGTGGGCCGCTTCGACGCCGACGGCTTCCTCACGCTGTTCGACCGCAAGAAGGACATGATCATCAGCGGCGGCTTCAACATCTACCCGAGCGACCTCGAGACCGTGCTGCGCGGCCATGCGGCGGTGGCCGACGTGGCGGTGGTCGGCGTGCCGTCGGAGCAATGGGGCGAGACGCCTGTGGCCTTCGTGGTGCGCCGCGAGGGCGACGCCACGAGCGAAGACGCGCTGCTGCAATGGACCAACGCGCAGCTCGGCAAGACGCAGCGCCTGGCGCGGCTGAGCTTCATCGACGAGCTGCCGCGCAGCGCCATCGGCAAGGTGCTCAAGCGCGAACTGCGCGAACGTGACCACGGCTGATGCGCCGCGGCCCGAAGGCGGAGCAGGATCGCGGCAGATGAAATCCCTGCGCGGTCAGTTGCTGTTCTTCTGGGTGCTGTTGTTCGGCATGTGCGCCGCGCTGGCGGTGGTGATGCTCACGCTGTACCGCAGCAGTGCGGGCGCGCAGGTGGCGGCGGGGCGCACGGCCACCGAGCAGTCGTGCCGGGCCATCGCCGCGCGCTATGCCAGGTCGGCCACCGCGCCCGCCCCCGCACAACCCCAGGTCGACCTGCTGCAGGTGCTGCTGCAGCTGGTGCTGGTCGAGGCGCCGCACGTCGAAGGCGGCGTGTGGCAGGCCGGCGGCGGCCAGCTGGCCTACGCCTACCCAACCTACGAAGGCAGCGGCGTGAAGCGCGACGTGCCTGCCGCCGAGCAGCCGCTGATCGCCGAAATGGCGCAGCTCGCGGCCCGCACGCAACAGCCGCAGACCGACGTGGTGCGCGGCAGCCGCGAGGCGCTGATCGTCGCGGCCTGCCCGCTGGCGGCGCCGGGCAACGACCTGGCGGCCTGGACCATGACCCGTACCAACGGCGGTGCGCTGGCTGCGCAGGACAGCCTGCGCACCGGGCTGGGCGTGTTGCTGCTGCTGGTGCTGGCTTCGGGCCTGTGGCTGGGCTTCATCCTGCTGCGCGGGCTGCGCCACGTGCAGCGCCTGGAAAACCGGCTGGCGCAGGCCGATGCCGTCGGCGGCGCCATGCCGGAGCTGCCGCGCACCGGCGTGCGCGAGCTCGACCGCATCGTCGACGGCTTCAACCACTACCGCCTGCGCTTCGAGGAGGCCCGCGCCCACCTGCGCGTGGCCGCCCAGCAGCGCAGCCGCGACCAGCGCCTGGCCGCGCTGGGCCGCATGACGGGCGGCATCGCGCACGAGATCCGCAACCCCATCGCCACCATGCGGCTGAAGGCCGAGAACGCACTGGCCGCCACACCCGAGAAGCAGGGCGAGGCACTGCGCGTGATCGTCGGGCAGATCGACCGGCTCGATGGGCTGGTGCAGAGCCTTCTTGCGCTCGTGCAGCCGGTGACGCTGGCACCGCTGCAGGTCGACTTGCATCGCTGGCTCGAAGAGCGCGTCGCGGCCGTCGCCAACAAGTCCGGTGCGGCAAGCGTGCAGGTAGCGTTGCGGCATGACGGACCTGCGCAGGCCGTGTTCGACCCGGTGCATCTGGCGCGCGCGGTCGACAACCTGCTCGACAACGCGGTGCGCCACGCGCCGCGCGGCGGCCACGTCGTGCTCTCGGCCCTTCAGCCCGATGCGCGCACGCTGGCCATCCGCGTGGACGACGACGGCCCCGGCGTGCCCGAATCGCTGCAGGCCAGCCTGTTCGAGCCCTTCGCCACCGGCCGCGCCGACGGCACCGGGCTGGGACTGGCGCTGGCACGCGAAGTGGCGCTGGCGCATGGCGGTGACTTGCATCACGTGCCGCTGACACCGGGCACCCGCTTCGAACTGGAACTTCCATGGCGCACCTCCTGATCGTCGACGACGACAACGCCTTTCGCGACACGCTGGCCGAGACGCTGCAGGGCCTGGGCCACGAGACGGTCGCCGTCGCCAGCGGCAACGAGGCCATCGAGACGCTGTCGCGCGAGCGCTTCGATGCCGTGTTCCTCGACCACCGCATGCCCGGCATGGACGGCCTGCAAACGCTTGCGGCCCTGCAGGCGCGCATGGCGCGGCTGCCGCCGGTGATCGTGCTCACCGCGTTCTCGAGCGCGGGCAACACCATCGAGGCGATGCGGCTGGGCGCCTTCGACCACCTGGCCAAGCCGATCAGCCGCGAGGCGGTGCGCGAGGTGCTGGAACGCGCGCTGCAGCGGCAGACGGCGGCCTCGCCGTCCGCCAGCAACACCGGGGACGACGACGACGGCGACCTGATCGGTCCGAGCCAGGCGATGCGCGAGGTGCACAAGCGCATCGGCCTGGCCGCGGCCAACGCGATGCCGGTGCTGGTGCTCGGCGAGACGGGCACCGGCAAGGAAATGGTGGCGCGCGCCTTGCACCGCTACTCGGCCCGCGCCGAACGCCCCTTCGTGGCCGTCAACTGCTCGGCCATTCCGAAGGAGTTGCTCGAAAGCGAGCTCTTCGGCCACGTGCGCGGCGCCTTCACCGGTGCCACCGGCGAGCGGCCCGGCTGCTTTCGCGCGGCCGACGGCGGCGTGCTGCTGCTCGACGAGATCGGCGACATGGCGCTGGACGTGCAGGCCAAGATATTGCGCGCGCTGCAGGAGGGCGAAGTCACGCCGCTGGGCAGCCACAAGACGGTGAAGGTCGACGTGCGCGTGGTCGCCGCGACCCACCGCGACCTGGCCGCCGCCGTGCGCGAGGGGCGCTTCCGGGAAGACCTGCTGTACCGGCTCGACGTACTGTCGATCCGCATGCCGCCGCTGCGCGAGCGTCTGGCGGACATCATTCCGCTGGCGGAGCACTTCCTGAGCCGCGCGGCGATGTCCGATGCGTCCCATTCGCCGGACGCGCCCAAGGCGCTGTCGGCCGAGGCGGCGCAGCGACTGCTGAGCCACCCGTGGCCGGGCAACGTGCGCGAACTGCGCAACGTGATGGAGCGCTGCCACGCGCTGGTGCGGCACCGCGTGATCGGCGGCGCGGACCTGGCCATCGCGCTCGGTGCCTCGCCGCGCGGCGCAGCCCCCGACACGCTGCCTGCCGACTGGCTCGAGGGCGAGCTGCCCGCCGCCGTCGAAAGGCTCGAGCGCCTGCTGATAGCCAACGCGCTCGCGCAGACGCAGGGCAACCGCGCCGAAACGGCGCGCCGGCTGGGCATTCACCGGCAGCTGCTGTATCGAAAGCTGGCGCAGTACGGGCTCGAATGAGCCGCAGGTGTCCGCAAACCGGACACCCGGTGTCTCCGGATCATGCGATGGCAAGCTGCCAAACACACGCAAGTTGTTGATTTAAAAGGATTCATGCGCTGGCACGTTGTGTGAGATGTCCTTGGGCATCCATCCACACAAGGAGCTGACCATGACACCCCGTATCACCTTCATCGCCGCCGCCTGCCTGCTGGCCGGCAGCGCCGCCTTCGCCCAGATGCCGCCCCCACCATCGGGCGGACCGCTCCCCCCGCAGCGGCCCGGCGCCACCGCGCCACTGCCACACGCCGTGCCGACAGCGGGCACGGTCGCCAGCGGCCGCGTGCAGCAATGGCTGCTCAACCCGAACGGCGAGGCCGACGGGCTGCTGCTGGCCGACGGCACGCAGGTCGCATTTCCGCCGCACCTCTCGGCTGCAGTGATGCAGATACTCAGGCCCGGCGATACGGTGCAGGTCAGCGGCTGGCGCGCGCCTGGCGTACCGGTGGTGCGCATGCAGTCGCTCGCCGCCAACGGCCGCAGCGTGACCGACGAGCCGCCGGTGCCCGGCATGGCCCCGCCGCCGCGCGAGCCGGGCGCGCTCGTTGCCCTGTCGGCGGGCGGGCGCATCGATCGCCTGCTGTACACCGACCGTGGCGACGTGCACGGCGTGCTTCTCGCGGACAAGACCACCGTGCGCTTTCCGCCGCACATCGGCGCGATGTACGGCGCGCAGCTGCAGCCCGGCGCCCAGTTCCATGCGCGCGGCTGGGGCACGCGCGGCGCACAGGGCACGGCGCTGGAGGCCACCAGCATGGGTCCGACCGCGGACACGGTGCGCGAGGTGTTCGGGGGCCCGGGGCTGGAGCCTGCACACCGAGGCCCCGGCGGTCCCCGCGGCCCGAGGGGCGCCGGCCCCGCGCCATACGCACCGCTGATGGCGCCACCGACCCCGATGCCGGCGTCCTGATCTTCCAGCCCAGCCTGCCATGACCTCCTCCGCCGCACCTTCGCGCCGCAGCCTGCGCGCACTCGACGCACTGGCCTTCTTCGCGCCCGACATCCAGGGCGGTGTCGGTCCGTTCCTGATCGTCTTCATGGCCGGCACGCTGGCCTGGGACCCGCAGCGCATCGGCACCGTGATGTTCGTCTCGGCGCTGGTGGGGCTGCTGGTGCAGGCGCCGGCCGGCGCGCTGATCGACAGCGCGCGGCACAAGCCGCGCTGGATCGCCGGGGCCATCGCACTTATTGCTGCGTGCCTCGTGGTCATGGCGAACTGGCCGGGCTACGGTGTGATCCTGGCGGGCCAGTCGCTCATCGGCGCTGCGGGCACGCTGGTGGCGCCGGCCATCGCGGCCGTCAGCCTGGGCATGGTGGGCCGCGCCGGGCTGGATGCGCGCGTCGGCCGCAACGCCGCGATCACTGCGGCGGGCACGGTGCTGTGGGCGCTGGGCACCGGCTGGGTGGGCCACGCGTTCGGGCCGCATGCCATGTTCTTCTACGCGGTGGCGATGGCGCTGCCGACCATCGCGGCGGCCATGCTGATCCGCAAGCGCGACGTCGATCCACGACTGGCGCGCGGCGCCGATGCCGATGCCGATCACGAAGCCGACGCGCCGCGTTCCACCGCACGCTGGTACGACCGCCGTTTCATCGTGCTGCTGGTCTGCGCCTTTCTGTTCCACCTGGCCAACGCCGCCATGCTCACGCTGGTGGCGCAGAAGGTCGGCACGCGGGCCGGCACCTCGGCCACGCTGTGGCTGTCGGGCGGCGTGATCGTCACGCAGCTGGTCACCATTCCGATTGCCCTGGCGGTCGGGCGCTGGGCGCCGCGACTGGCGCGCAAGCCCATCTTCCTGGCCGGCTTCGCGGTGCTGCCGGTGCGGGGGCTGCTGTACCTGCTGGCCGACAGCCCGGCCGCACTGCTGTCGCTGCAGGTGCTGGACGGCATCGGCGCGGGCATCTTCGGCGTGATGCTGACCTTGATGATCGGCGACATCACGCGCGGCAGCGGGCACTTCAACTTCGCGCTGGGCATCGGCGCAGCCTGCGTGGGGCTGGGCGCAGCGCTCAGCAATCTGGTGGCGGGCACGGTCGCGCACCTGGCCGGCTATGGCACGGCCTTCGTGATGCTGGCGGGCATCGCGGCCGCTGCGCTGACGCTCTTTGCGCTCGCAATGCCGGAAACTCGCGACCGGCGCCGTTCGATGGCGAACGCGCCGGCCGCCTCCGCACTGACCACCGCCGCTCCATGACCAAAGACACCGTGTCCACCCTGTCCTCTTCGTCCGCCGCTTCCGGGGCCGACGCTCCCGCAACCCACGAAGGCGGCGGAAACGGCCTGCTCTGGGTGCTGGTGGCGGTGGCGGTGCTGTTCGCCTTTGTGCGCCCGCGCGCGCCGATGGACTGGCTCAAGCTGATCGACTGGCAGACTGTGGGGGCCCTGGCCGGGCTGCTCGCCATCACGCAGGGCGTGGAAAAGAGCGGCATGCTGCAGTCGGCCGCCCAGCGGCTGCTGGCGCGCACCACCAATCTGCGCCAACTGGCGCTGCTGCTCACCGCCACGGCCGCCGTGCTGTCGGCACTGGTCACCAACGACGTGAGCCTGTTCCTGCTGGTACCTCTCACGCGCGTGCTGGCCACGCAGGCGCACCTGCCGCTGGCGCGGCTGGTGGTGCTCCAGGCACTGGCGGTGAACGCGGGCTCCGCGCTCACGCCCATCGGCAATCCACAGAACCTGTACCTGTGGCACCGCACCGGGGAGAGCTTCGGTGGCTTCATGCTCATGATGGCGCCCACCGTGCTCGTCATGCTGTTCTGGCTGTTCGTGGCCGTGTGGCTGCTGGTGCCGCGCACGGCCATCGCGCTCAAGCCGGCCGCCGAGGCTGCACCGGTGCAGCCGAGGCTGCTGGCGCTGTCGGGCGTGCTGTTCGTGGGTTTCGTCGTCGCGCTCGATCGGCACTGGCTGCTGGCTGGCCTGGTGGTGGTGTTCGTCGCCTATCTGCTGTTCCAGCGCCGCGTGCTGCTGGGTGTCGACTGGGCACTGCTGGCGATCATCGCGCTGATGTTCGTCGACCTGCGCCAGCTGGCCGAACTGCCGGCCGTGGCTACGCTGGTGGGCCAGTGGCCGATTGCCGAGGGCTGGCGCGCGTACCTCGCGGCCATCGTCACCTCTCAGTTCATCAGCAACGTGCCGGCCACCATCCTGCTGGACCGCTACGTGCACGACCTGCCCGCGCTGGCGGCAGGGGTGAGCGTGGGCGGCTTCGGCTGCGTGCTGGGCTCGCTGGCCAACCTCATCGCGCTGCGGCTGGCCAAGGTGCCGCACGGGTTGCGCGAGTTCCATCGCATCGGCATTCCCTTCCTGATCGTGTGCGCGGCATCCGCAGTGCTGCTGCGGCTCGGTTGATTGCGCTTTCTGCTTCACAAACATACTGACAAAGGACATCCCATGCCACATCCTCATGACACCCTCGACGTCTGGTCGGTCGAAGGCCGTTTCCAGCACCTGGTCTACAGCCCCAAGGGCCGCATCGAAGGCGTGCTAATCGACACCGACGGCGTGCCCACGCAGTTCGTGTTCGATCGCCACGACGAATGCGCCGCGCCCGCGTTTGCCGGCCTGCAGGCCGGCCAGGCGCTGGTGATCGAGGGCATCGAACAAGACCCCTCGCCCAAAGGCGAAACCGAACACACGGTCTACCGCTTCGAGCGGCTGGCCTCGGTCGACGGCAAGGCGCCGCGGCAGGTGGACGCCGGTGAACGCATCGACGGCACGGTAGTTCGCTTCAACTACGCGCGCCACGGACAGGCCAACGGCGTGGTGCTGGACACTGGCGACTTCGTCCACACAAAGCCCGACGGCCTCGCGCGGCTGGCCCTGAAGGTCGGCGACAAGGTGCGGGCCGAGGGCCGCTCACAGCCGCTGGCGACGGGCCAGGGGCGCTTGGTCGAAGCGGTGCGGGTCAACGGGCAGGCGCTGCAGGACGCCGACGGAGGCTGATGCTGCTTGTGGCATTGCCGAGGCGCTGCGTGGACAATCCATGACAGCCCATGCCTGTCCTCGGTTCCTCCCCGCTGCCCCACCATGAACTCGCCCTGCGCGACTACGGCCACTCGCACGGCAGCCACGCGCACGACCACTTCCAGGTGCTGATCGGCCTCGACGGCGTGCTGGAAATCGAGGTCGAAGGCCGGGGCGCCGGCATCGGTGTGGGCGAGGCGCAGGTGGTCGCCCCGGGCGACCGGCACGACTTCAGCGCGCGCAAGCACGGCAGCCTGTGCCTGGTGCTCGACACCACGCAGCCGGCATGGGCCCGCTGCGCCGAGCGCGCACCGCCCGACGCACCGCAACTGCACACGCTGGCGCGCTACCTGGCGCAATGCATGAAGCAACCGCAGGCCTCGGCCCTGGCCTTGCAGCACGGCCCCGCGCTGCTGCTGGAGGCCTGGAGCCCCGCACCGGCATCTGCCGATTCGCGCCGCCGACGCATCGACTGGACCCTGCTCGCCGACTGGGCCCGAGCCCGCTGGCATGAACCTTTGAGCGTGGCCGACCTGGCCGATGTCGCCTGCCTGAGCCCGAGCCAGTTCGCGCAGCGCTGCCGCGACGAACAGGGCGTGAGCGCGATGCACTGGCTGCGCTCGCTGCGGCTGGCGCATGCGCGTGAGCTGCGGCTGGGCGGCATGAGCGTCGCTGAGACGGCGCGGCGCACGGGCTACCGATCGCACTCCGCACTCACCGCCGCGCTGCGCCGCTGACTGCGCCTTCCCCGGCGCAAAACCGTCGTTGCGCGACGACGGACCGTCATTGCGCGACGACCGCGTCGCTTAGCCTTGCCGCCCATGTCGTCCACCGTCTACGCCCTGCTGGCCATCGCGCTCTGGGCCACGCTCGCCTCGCTCGGCACCGCGCTATCGCACCTGCCGCCATTTCTCTTGACCGGCCTCGCACTGATCGTCGGCAGCGTGCCGAGCTGGCCGCTGGTGCTGCGCGACCGCTCGGCCTGGCGGGTGCCGCCGCGCACGCTGGCGCTGGGCATCTACGGGCTGTTCGGCTTTCATTTCCTGCTGTTCATCGCGCTGCGGCACGCGCCGCCGGTCGAGGCCAACCTCGTCAACTACCTGTGGCCGCTGCTGATGGTGGTGCTGGCGCCGGTGCTGCTGCCGGGCATGTCGCTGCGGCCGCTGCACGTGGTGGCTGCCCTGCTGGGGTTCGCGGGCGCGGCGATCGCGATCCTCGGCGCGCGCGGCGGCGGCGCGGCGGCAACGGGGGCGCAGGAGTACTGGGGCTTCATACCGGCGTTGGGCTCGGCCTTCGTCTGGGCGAGCTACTCGCTCTGGACGAAGCGCGTGGCGGCCTTCCCGACCTCGGCCATCGGCCTGTTCGGGCTGGTCTCTGGTGTGCTCTCGCTGGCCTGCCATGCCGTGCTCGAACCTTCGGTGGCGCTGTCGGGCCGGGACTGGCTGCTGCTCGTGCTCTGCGGCCTCGGCCCGCTGGGCGCGGCTTTCTTCGTGTGGGACATCGCACTCAAGCGCGGCGACGCGCGGCAGATCGGCATCCTGAGCTACCTCACGCCGCTGGGCTCGACCGCGCTGCTGCTGCTCGTCACCGGCCGGCCGCTGACCTGGACCATCGCCATCGCGGCCTGGCTCATCGTCTCGGCGGCAGTCATGGGCACACGCGCCCGTTGATTCGCGCTGAATCAGGCTGTATCCGACGGCTCGGCGTCTTCTTTTCTGGCTAGAGTGGAGGCTCAGGAAAAAAGGAGCCAACCCACATGGACGACAAGAACAGGGATTTCGAGATCACGCCCAAGCTGGTGTTCGACCTGAACCTGGCGCTGTACCTCGATCTGGTGGCCGCGCTGGAGGGCGCGGGCGCCGTCACCTACCGCCAGATGGCGGCCCGGGTGCTGAACATCAGCATGGACGCCCGCGGCGACGGCGACACCGGCCTGTCGACGGTGCTCGAAGGCATCGCCAGGGGCTTCGCGGGCCATGGCGACGGCCTGTCGATCGAGCTGCTGAAGGCCGCGCGGGGCCTGCGCGAGGACGACGCGATGGGCGACATTCCCATGCGGCCCGACGAAAGCTGAAGAAGCGCCTTTTTCTTCTTTTTCAGGCTTCCGCCACCTGCAGCACCAGCTTGCCGAAGTTTTCTCCGGCAAAGAGCTTGTTGAGCGACTCGGGGAAGGTGTCCAGGCCCTGCACGATGTCTTCCTTGCTCTTCATGCGCCCGTCTTTCAGGTAGCCGGCCATCTCGGCGATGGCGATGTGATAGCGGTCGGCGTAGTCGAACACCACGATGCCTTCCATGCGCGCGCGGTTCACCAGCAGGCTCAGGTAGTTCTTGGGGCCGGCCGCGGGCATGCTGTTGGCGTTGTTGTACTGGCTGATGGCGCCGCAGATGATGATGCGGGCCTTGCGCGCGAGCCGCGCCAGCACCATGTCGAGGATCTCGCCGCCGACGTTGTCGAAGTAGATGTCCACGCCCTTCGGGCAGTGGGTCTTGAGGCCTTCGCGCACCGCGCCGGCGCCGGCCTTGTAGTCGATGCAGGCGTCGAAACCCAGCTCCTTCACCACCCAGTCGCATTTGGCGGCGCCGCCGGCAATGCCGACCACGCGGCAGCCCTTGATCTTGGCCAGCTGACCCACGGTCTGGCCCACGGCGCCGGCCGCGCCGGAAACCACCACCGTTTCGCCCGCCTTGGGCATGCCCACGTCCATCAGGCCGAAGTAGCCGGTCATGCCGGGCATGCCCAGCACGTTGAGCCACTGGGTAATGGTGCCCACGCGCAGGTCGATCTTGACCAGGCCGTTGCGCTTGATCTGGTCTTCGGGGATCAGGATGTATTCCTGCACGCCCAGCGTGCCGTAGACGGTGTCGCCCACCGCGAACTGCGGGTTCTTCGAGGCGATGACGCGGCCGACACCGCCGGCGCGCATCACTTCGTCGATGCCCACGGGCGGGATGTAGCTCTTGGCGTCGTTGAGCCAGCCGCGCATGGCGGGGTCGAGCGACAGCGACAGCGTCTTGACCAGCACGCCGCCCTCGGCCGGCTCGCCGACGGGTTCGGTGGTGAATTTCCAGTTCTCGCGGGTGGCCGTGCCCTCGGGGCGTTTGGCGAGGCGAACCTGGTGGTTGGTGAGTGAGCTGCTCATGGTGTCTCCTTGACCTTGAATGCCGGACGCTGGCACGGAGGCGCATCGTAGCCGTGGCCTGCAGGCGGGCTGGTAGCGCAGGTGACAGCGCCCGCCGGACGTTCTAGGCCAGTCTGACGATGATCTGCAGCCCCGGCCCGGCGTTGCGCACCGTCAGCTCGCCGCCGTGCGCCTCGGCGATCAGCCGGCACAGGTACATGCCGAGGCCGACACCGCCGGTGGCGCGCGCCCGTGCGCCGTCGGTGCGGTAGAAGGGCTCAGTCAGCCGCTCGAGCTGCTCGTCGTCCACGCCGGGGCCATGGTCGCGCACCTCGATCTCGATGCCCTGCTTCCTGCCGTCGAGCACCGCACGCAGCGACACGCAGGGCGGCCGCGGTGCGTCGGCGCTGTAGCGCAGCGCGTTGTCCAGCAGGTTGCGCACCAGCAGGCGGATGCGCATGCGGTCGACGGCATGCGGCGGCAGGCCTTCGGCCAGGTCGAGATGCACGTGCTGCGCATCGGGCATCTCGGCCACGATCTCGCGGATCAGCGCCGCCAGGTCGACCGGCTCGCGCTGCAGCGCCACGTGCGGACTGGCCAGGCGTTCGCTTTCGAGCAGGTCGCTGATGAGGTCGCGCATCTCGTTGAGGTCGCGCAGCAGCGCCTCGCGCTCGGCCTGGCCTTCGGGCGTGATCGGCAGCAGCTCGGCATTGAGCCGGGCGCGCGTGAGCGGCGAGCGCAGTTCATGGCTCAAGGCCAGCAGCAGCCCGCGCTTGGCGTCGAGCATGGCCTGGATGTCGTCGGCCATGGTGTTGATGCGTTCGGCGAGATCGCCGAGGTCGTCGTTGCGGCGCACCGGAATGGGCTGCGTGAACTCGCCACGGCCGAAGCGCTGCGCGCCTTCGCGAATGTCGATCAGCGGCCGCAGCAACCGGCTCACGTAGGCATAGCCCAGCAGCACGCACGACAGCAGCACGCCGAGCGTGGCCCAACCGGTGGCACGCGGCGCCAGCTGCCAGAGCTTGGGCGCCCAGCCGAAGATCACGCGGTGGCCGTCTGCGGTGGGGCGGATGAACCACTTGTCACCCCCGAACACGTCTTCGCGGTCGTGCATCCAACCGCCGGGGCTGTTCGCTCCACCGGGGTTGGAATCCCAGTTGACCTTGGGGCCGACGATGCGGATGGTGATGGGCAGCCGTGCCACCAGCGCCTGTGCGCGCGCCACGTCGGGCGGCGTGCCGATCTCCGAGACCAGGCGGTCGGCGTAGTCCGTCAGCATCGGCTTGGCGGCTTCGGCCCAGCCGGTGGAGAAAGCCTTCTTCATGCCGCCCATGAACACCGCCGCCATCACCATGGCCAGCACCACGAACATCAGCACCAGCCGCACGCGCAGGGAGCGGCGCCAGCGGCGCTTGCCTTGCACTTTTTCGTTCCAGCGCGCATGCCACTTCGCGTGCCAGTCTTCGCGCGATTGCTCGTCGCGGCACTCCTCGCCGCGCCACCTCATCCTGCGGGATTCCCGACGGCCGAAACTCATGCAGGCTCGCTGCGTGCGACGGCCAATGCGTAGCCGGCGTTGCGCAGCGTCTTGATGCAGTCCAGCGGCTCGAGCTTCTTGCGCAGGCGACTCACCACGATGTCGACCGCGCGGGTGTAGAGCTCGGCCTCGTGACCGCGCAGGCGGTTGAGGATGTCGTCGCGGCTGAACACCTTGCCGGGTTCGGCGGCCAGCAGCGCCAGCAGTTCGAACTCGGTGCCCGTGAGCTCCACGCGCTCGCCGTGGCGCAGCACCTGGCGCCGGTCGAGGTCGATCGACAGGCCATCGAACACGCGGTGCTGCGTGCCGTTGGCCACCGCCTGCGGCACGCTGCGCTGGCGGCGCAGGATGGTCTGCACGCGCGCCACCAGCTCGCGCGGCTCGAAGGGCTTGGGCACGTAGTCGTCGGCGCCGAGTTCAAGGCCGACCACGCGGTCCATAACCTCGCCGCGGGCGGTGAGCATGACGATGGGAATGTCGCTTTCCTTGCGGATCTCGCGGCACAGCGCGAAGCCGTCCATCTCGGGCAGCATGACGTCGAGGATGGCCGCGTCGTAGGTGCCGGCGCGCAGCTTGGCGAGGCCTTCGCTCGGGCGCACTGCGCTCTCGAGCGTGCAGCCGAAGCGTGCGAAGTAGGTGGTCAGCGGCGCGGCGAGGTGTTCGTCGTCGTCGATCAGCAGGATGCGCGGCATGGCGGGATTGTGCCTCCTGGCAAGGAAATGGCGGATGACCTCGCTGACCATCAAACCTGCCGGCATCGCACCGCCCAGGTCAGGCCCGTCACGAGGAGTGAGAGCAAAAGCGCGTGGTAGACCACGTCGGGCACGGTGCGCGGACCGATGCCCGCCACGATGGTGCCGAGCCCGACCAGCGTGCCCAGCAGCGCGAAGCCCTGGCCGAAGATGGCGGCGCGGCGCGCATCCTCTGGGCGCAGCCAGGTTTCGACCGTGGCGAGCACCAGCACGGTGGCGATCACCGCTTCAGCGATGCGGGCGTGCCCATGCGCATAGCCCGGCACGATGCGGCCGGCGTGCACCATCGATGCGAGGCCGAGCGCGAGCGCCTCGGCCAGCATCCATGCGCGCGCGGCCTGCGGGCGCATGACGGGGACCATGCCGCGTGCGCTCACCATGGATCGGCCTTCCCGATGCGGCCCAGGTGCGTGGCGGCAAAGCCCGCCGCGTACTTGAGCCCGTAGCCGAGTGCGCGGTCGAAGCCGATGTGGACCAGCCAGATCAGGCTGCCGGCCACCGCCCACGGCATGGCCGCAAGCACGCCGAGCGCCAGCAGCAGCACCGGTCCGATGTACGAGTGCGCCGCGTTGTAGAGCGCCGCGCCCACTCGCGGCCCCGCGAGGTAGCCCAGCAGCGAGAGATCGGGCGCGAGCAGCCAGAGCGCGAACACGCCCCAGCCCAAGCCGAACTGGGCGTAAGCAGCGAGTGCCACGCCGAGCACCACGGCGCCTTCGACCCGCAGCAGCGCGCGCACCCCGCCGGCTACCGCTGCCTGTTCGGGAGATACGGTGGAGCCGGCTTCGCCGGTCCACAGCTGTCGCCCCCGGAGAGGGGGAAGGCGAAGCGACACGAAGTGCGCGAAGCCTGGGGGTGAGTGGAGCCTATCCACGATGGCTCCAGCGGCGGCCACCTCGGTCCATGAAGTCGCGCACCTTCTGCTGCTGCGCGGCATTCAGGTTGTCGTAGAAGTCGGCAGCGGCGGCAATGATCTCGGGGCTGCCATTGCGCACGGCGGCGGTCTTCTCTTCGACCAGGCGCGTGGCGCCGGCCTGGTCGAGCTTGTTGCCCGCGAACAGCGCCTTGAACTGCGAGCGCGGATCGCCCGAGCCGCCGGCGCCGCGCATGGCTTCGCGCTGCGCCTGCAGCTTCTCGGCCAGTACGGTGAGCTTCTGCTTCTGGGTGGCGTCGAGCTCGAGCTTGCTGCCCACGCGCTCGATCATCTTCGCGCGGAACTCGGCGCTGTCGCCGCCGCCCCAGCCGTGCCGTTGACCAGCACAGCCGGCGATGCTGCCGGCAACCATTGCGGCGCCCGCAAAACCGAAGAGAGTTCGTTTGATCCAGTATTTCATGGTGATTCCTTGTGTTGTCTGTGAGGAGGAAGCTCCATGGTGCGATTTGCACCGGGCCAAGTCCTCTCGCTGCGGTTGCGGCGTGTTTCGTTTTATTGCGACGCGCGAGGCGGCAAGCCGGGGGCTGTTTGCTTACAGGCGGCTGCTCTTGGCGTTGGCAGCCGAGGCGCGCGCGTCGACGGGGTTCTGCATCGTCGAGATGACCTGGCTGTTCACGCGCGAGCTGGCCGACACGTTCTGGTCGGGCGCAGCGGTGGCGCGCACGGCTTCGGCGACGATGCGGCCGCGCTCGGTCGACACGGCCATGGTCTCGGCGCCGCGCGAACCGCGCACCACGTTCTGGTTGGGTGCCGATGCGGTGTTCACGGCTTCGGCGCTGACGTCGGCGCGGCTCTTGGCCGACACGGCGGGCTGCACGCCCTCGTAGCTTTCAGCCTTGGCGCCGGCTGCGGCGAGCATGGCGAAGGAGCCGACGGCAATGATCTGGGTCAGGGGGAGAGATTTCATGATGCAGGCCTTTCTTTCGGGGTTGGAAGAGAAGGCCTGATCGTGCTTGCGGGGTTCCCGCAAGTCCTTTCGCCGCAGTTTCGGCGTGTATCGTTTCTTTTCACCCACCCGCGAGGGTGGGTGAAAAGTACGCTCAACCCGCCATCATGGCAGCGGGGTCGTCGGACTCGAGCACGCTCTTGGCCCATGCCTCGAGCTTGCTGGTGTCGGCGCGCAGCACTTCCTGCTTGACGGCAAGAATGCGCGAGGGGTGCATCGAGAAGCTGCGCAGGCCCAGGCCCAGCAGCAGGCGCGTGAAGGCCACGTCGCCCGCCATCTCGCCGCACACGGCCACGCCCTTGCCCTGGCGGCGGCACTCGGCAATGGTGTCGGCCACGAGACGCAGCACCGCCGGGTGCGCGGGGTCGTAGAGATGCGCCACCGACTCGTCGGCGCGGTCGATGGCCAGCGTGTACTGAATCAGGTCGTTGGTGCCGATCGACAGAAAGTCGAAATGCTTCAGGAAGATGCGCAGCGTGAGCGCAGCCGCGGGAATCTCGATCATGGCGCCGAGCTTCACCGGGCCGTGCACCGCGCCGCGGTTGTCGAGCTCGGTGCGCGCGAAATCGATCAGCGACAGCGTCTGGCGAATCTCGCTCGCGTGCGCGAGCATGGGGATCAGCAGATGAATCTCGCCGTGCGCCGCCGCGCGCAGGATGGCGCGCAGCTGTGTGAGGAACATCGCCGGATCGGCCAGGCTCCAGCGGATGGCGCGCAGGCCGAGCGCGGGGTTCAGGTGCTCCTGCTTGTTGGCCGACTTGCTGTCGAGCGGCTTGTCTGCCCCCACGTCGATGGTGCGGATGGTGACGGGCATGCCCTGCATGCCCTCGACCGCGCGCTTGTACGCCTGGTACTGCTCTTCTTCGTCGGGCAGGCGGGTCTGGCGCGTGGTCGACTCGCGGCCCATGAAGAGGAATTCGCTGCGGAACAGGCCCACGCCCACCGCACCGGCCTTGACGGCGCCCACGGTGTCTTCGGGCATCTCGATGTTGGCGAGCAGCTCGATGCGCTGGCCGTCGAGAGTGATGGCCGGCTTGTGGCGCAGCCGCGCGAGCCGGCCGCGTTCGAGATCGCCCTGGCGCTGTTTGAAGCCGTACTCGGCCAGGATGATCGGCGACGGGTCGACGATCACCACGCCGGCGTCGCCGTCGATGATGACCCAGTCGTCCTGGCGCACCAGCTGGCTCGCGGTGCGCGCGCCGACCACGGCCGGAATGTCCATGCTGCGCGCGACGATGGCAGTGTGCGAAGTGCGCCCGCCCACGTCGGTGACGAAGCCGGCGAACACGCTCTTCTTGAACTGCAGCATGTCGGCCGGCGAGAGGTCGTGCGCGATGAGCACCAGCGGCACGTCGATGCCGTCGCCCGCGGTGGGGTCGTCGTTGTCGTCGTCCGTGGCGGCGGCGCGCTTGCGACGCGGCGGGCTCGGCGCCAGCACGGCGGCCGTGCCCTTCATGCGATGCAGCAGGCGCTCGACCACCTGTTCGAGGTCGGCCTTACGCTCGCGCAGGTACTCGTCCTCCATCTCGTCGAACTGGCGCGCGATGATTTCAAGTTGCGTGGTCAGCGCCCATTCGGCGTTGTAGAGCCGCTCGCTGATCCAGTGCTTGACGCCGCCGCTCAAGGCCTCGTCCTGCAGCAGCATCTGGTGCACCTCGAGCAGCGCCGCGAGTTCGTGCGGCGCGTCGTTGGGGCCCATCAGCGCGACGTTGGCCTGCAGCTTTGCGAGCTCTTCGGCCACTGCATTGCGCGCGGTGCGCACGCGGTCGATCTCGGTCTCGATTTCTTCCGGCTTGATGAAGTAGTGGGCCACGTCGATGCGGCTCGACACCACCATCACAGCGCGCCCGATGGCAATGCCACGGGCGACAGGGAGGCCGTGGACTGCGAAGGTCATGGGACGGTCCTTACTCGCCTTCGCCGAACTTGTCGTCCATGAGCTGGACGATGGCGTTCATCGCTTCTTCTTCCTGCTGGCCATTGGTTTCGAGCTCGACGGTCGAGCCGATGCCGGCGGCCAGCATCATCACGCCCATGATGCTCTTGGCATTGATGCGGCGGTCGCCGCGGGAGAGCCACACCTCGCAGGGAAAGCTGCCTGCGAGCTTGGTCAGCTTGGCCGATGCGCGTGCGTGCAGGCCCAGCTTATTGCTGATGGTCACGGATTTCTTGATCACTGTGCTTTCTTTTCGCCTGATTCTGGGGAGCCGCCACCGCCACCTGCATGACGCCCGCGGTGCCGCCCGCAAGGGCGCGCTGCACCAGCGTCTCCAGAGGCTCATGCCGGTAGGTGACGGCGCGCAGCAGCATCGGAAGATTGACCCCCGCCACCAGCCGCGACCGGACGCCGTCCACCAGCTTCTGCGCCACATTGCAGGGCGTGGCGCCGAACACGTCTGCCAGCACCAGCACCTGCGAGCGCGGCGTGTGCAGCTGCTGCGCAAGCGTGATGCGCGCGGCCGCCAGCGTTTCTTCGGGCGACACGTTGGGCAGCACGTCGAGCGCGACGATGGCCTGCTCGCAATCGGGAAACACATGCAGCGCGCACTGCCGCAGCGCATGTGCGAACGGTGAGTGGGCGATGATGAGGATGCTGTTCATGCGGGACGGAGGACGACTCGTCGATTATGCGGGGGCGCCCAAGGGAAGTAGATATATGACATAACGCAGCAGCCCCGAAAAACAGACAGCGCCGCGGGAGGCACTATCAAAACGATAGCAAACGCGACCGTCGCTCATGGGAGCCGCAGGCCCTCGAAGAACGTCTTTGGCGCTTCGGCCGAGGAAGGCCTGCCCAGTACGGTGGCCTGGTAGAGCGCAACGCTGCCGTCTTTTTGCGACTGGGCGAACCAGAGCACCTGTACCGGCGCGGCGCCCTGCTGCTTTGGCTGGGCGTCGAGCCGCAGCGGGGCGGGCGTGGCGGTCGCGCGCTGCACGCTGGCGGGGCCTTCCGTCATCTGCGCTTCTCCCAGCTGGCCGCGCGTGGCAGCGTGCCATGCGTTGAGCCAGGCCTCGGCCTGTTCGGGGCCTTTGGCGGAGGCGTGCGCGATGGCGAAGGTCGCGCCGCCGGCTTCGCAGCCCGCCATGTCGACCTGCACCGATTCGGCGCCCAATGGCAGGGCGCGGTTTGCGCGGTCGGGCTTGCAGGGCAGCAGCGCGATCAGGCCCGATTCGGCGACCTGTACTTCGCGCCAGTTGAAAGTGGGGCTGCAGGCTGCGAG
Organism: Variovorax paradoxus; assembly: GCF_024734665.1. Lineage (NCBI taxonomy): Bacteria > Pseudomonadati > Pseudomonadota > Betaproteobacteria > Burkholderiales > Comamonadaceae > Variovorax > Variovorax paradoxus. The sequence goes on along the minus strand of NZ_CP102931.1, from coordinate 193,457 downwards.
CAGGGCTGCCGCGGTCAGCGCAAGCCAGGAAGAAGAGAAAGCGGGCGACGACGGCATGGGGCAGCGATTATCGAACCGCGCGAGGGCCGCCGGAACGCCGCCAGCACGATCCGGCACGCGGAACTAAAATCGCGCCGCCCTTCTCTTGCTTGAAGCCATGAAAAAATACATCGCCGCTGCCGCCGTCGTCATCGCATTGGCCACCGGCGTGGGCGTGTACCTCGGCTCAGGCGCCACCGCCGCGCCGGCCTCGACCTTCGTGCTGCTCGACGGCACGCAAAAGAGCACGGCGGACCTGAAGGGCAAGGTCACCCTGGTCAACTTCTGGGCCACGAGCTGCGTGACCTGCGTCGGCGAGATGCCCAAGGTCATCGCCACCTACGACAAATACAAGGCACAGGGCTACGACACCCTGGCCGTGGCCATGAGCTACGACCCGCCGAGCTACGTCGTCAATTTCGCCCAGACGCGCAAGCTGCCTTTCAAGGTGGCGATCGACAACACCGGCAGCGTGGCGCAGGCCTGGGGCGACGTGAAGCTCACGCCGACCACCTACCTGGTCAACAAGCGCGGCGAGATCGTGAAGCGCTATGTGGGCGAACCGGACTTCGCCGAACTGCACAAATTGATCGAAAAGCTGCTGGCCGAAGCCTGATCTCCGGTCATCCCAACGAAAAGGCGCTCCCGAAAGAGCGCCTTTTGTTTTTGCGAGATGCCGGTTAGCCGGTTACTGGTTACGGAAGCTGTCGTGGCAGGCCTTGCAGCTCGCGGCGGTCGGGCCGAACTGGGCCTTGAGCGCGTCGAGGTTGCCAGCCTTGGCGGCGGTCACCAGCTTGCCGGTCTCTTCCATCAGCTTCTGCTGGCGCTCCTTGAACTTGGCGTCTTCCTTCCAGACGTCAGGCTTGGCCTTGCCGCCCTCGGTGCCGGCGCCGAAGCCCGCCCAGGGCAGTTTCGCCATGTCGGCGACCACTTCGGCATTGGCCGCGGCGGCGCTTGCATCGTAGGGCGCACGGCCGTTGGCCATGGCGCCGAGGCGAGCGAAATGCTGGCTCATCACGAACAGCGCGCTCTGGCGGTACTTGATGGAGTCCTCGGGCTTGGCAAACTGGGCCGCTGCGGGGAGGGACATGGCAGCGCAGGCGGCTGCAAGGGCGAACGAAGCTAGTCTGGTCATCGTGGGTCCTCGTTGTGGGGAAAGCGCCGTCGAATGCGGCACTGCCGGCGAGTGTAGGGGCGGGCCGTATCCGGCGCATAGCAACAACCCGAAGCAGACTGGGGCCCGGACTTTGCTAATCTGCGCCTTCCGCAGCATTGCGCCCCCTTGGCGCCTTCTCCGATGACCGACTCCTCCGTGGCCGCCTTTCGCGTGGCCTCCGGCTCCGGTGCCCGCACACGGGTCTGGGACCTGCCGACGCGCCTTTTTCACTGGGCGCTGGCCATCGCCGTCATCGGCATGATCGGCACCGGCTTGGGCGGTGTCATGGAATGGCACTTCCGCCTTGGGTACACGGTGCTTTCGCTGCTGCTGTTCCGGTTGCTCTGGGGTTTTGTGGGCGGTCGCTGGTCGCGCTTTGCGGCCTTCGTCTACGGGCCGGGGTCGGTCGTGGCCTACCTGCGCGGACGGGCGCATCCGGACCACTTGATCGGGCACACGCCGTTGGGTGCGCTGTCGGTGTTCGCGGTGCTGGCGATCCTGGCGTTGCAGGTCGCTACCGGGCTAATGGCAGATGACGAGATCTCGGCGTCCGGGCCGCTCACTCGTTTTGTCTCGGGCGAGGTCGTAAGCCTGGCCACGAGTTGGCACAAGGCGCAGGGCAAGTGGGCCGTGATCGCGCTCGTGAGCCTGCATGTGCTGGCGGTGCTGTTCTACGTGCTCGTCAAGCGGCATCGCCTGGTGCGGCCGATGGTGACTGGCGACAAGCTGGTTTCCGCCGAGAGCGGCCAAGTGGCGCCGAGCCGCGACGATGCGGCCTCGCGCTGGCTTGCGCTGGTGTTGTTCGCGCTGTGCGCGGGCGTGGCTTACTGGGTTTCTTCGTTGCGCGTATGAGCTTTTCCGTGTCACGCCCCCTGCCGCTGTCGGCGATGCCGGCCGTCGTGCTGCTCACTCCCGAAGAAGCGCACGAGATCGAGGCCGCGCGCGCGATCTTCAGCGACTACGCGGGTTCGCTGGGCATCGATCTGGACTTTCAGGATTTCGACAGCGAGCTGGCCCAGCTGCCGGGCGAGTACGCCGAGCCACGCGGCACGCTGTTGCTCGCGCTGGTCGATCCGGTCAATGTCTCGGAAGACGCCGGGCGCCAGGCGCCGACGCTGCAGCGCGCCGACGGCACGCTGGCGCATGTGGCGGGGTGCTGCGCGCTGCGCCCGCTCGACAGCGCGGACTACGTGAACGCTGCGGAAATGAAGCGCCTGTACGTACGCCCCGGCTTTCGCGGCCTTGGCCTGGGCCGTCAGCTGGCCGAGGCGATCATCGATGCCGCACGCAGCGCGGGATACGGTTGCGTGCTGCTCGACACGCTCGACGACATGGAGTCGGCGCGGGCTCTCTACGAAGACCTGGGCTTCGCGGAGGTGCCGCCCTACTATCACAACCCCGTCGCCGGGGCCCACTACCTCAAAGTGGATCTCTGATGACCGGGGTAGCCGATCAGCCGCGGGCCTGGGCCAGCAGCGTATCGGCGTCGCTGACTTCGAACTTGCCCGGCGCCTCGACGTTCAGCGTCGCGACCTTGCCGTCCTTCACGAGCATCGAATAGCGGTTACTGCGCAGGCCCATGCCACGGCCGGTCAAATCGAGCGTGAGGCCGGTGGCCTTGGCAAAGTCGGCGCTGCCGTCGGCCAGCATGCGCACCTTGGCGCCGGTCTTCTGGTCGCGCGCCCAAGCGCCCATCACGAAGGCGTCGTTCACGCTCACGCACCAGATCTCGTCCACGCCGGCGGCCTTGAAGTCGTCGAAATGCTGCACGTAGCCCGGCACATGCTTGGCCGAGCAGGTGGGCGTGAAGGCACCGGGCAGCGCGAACAGCGCGATGGTCTTGCCCGCCGAAGCCTTGCTCACGTCCACAGCGTTCGGGCCGATGCTGCAGCCTTCGCCTTCGACCTCGGAATATTCCTGCAGGGTGGCCGAAGGAAGGGTGTCGCCGACTTTGATCATTGAATGTGCTCCTGAAAAAGAAAAACGGCCCACATTGTGGGCCGTTTCCAGATGGGCTGTATCGAGCCGGGGATGATCAGACCAGAACGGCCTTCTCGACCAGACGGGTCACGACCCAGTTCTTGGTCTTCGAGATCGGACGGCTTTCCGTGATCTCGATGGTGTCGCCCAGCTTGTACTCGCCCTTTTCGTCATGGGCGTGGTACTTGCTCGTCTTGGCCACGATCTTGCCGTAGAGCTCGTGCTTCACACGGCGCTCGACCAGCACGGTCACGGTCTTTGCACGCTTGTCGCTGACCACCTTGCCGATCAAGGTGCGCTTGAGGGATTTTTTAGCTTCCGTCATGTTCACTCCTTACTTGGCGGCGGGGGTTTCTTGCTGCTTCTGAGCAAGAATGGTCTTGGCGCGTGCGATGTCGCGACGCGTCACGCGCAGCGTCGAGGTGTTCGACAGCTGTTGCGTGGCTTTCTGCATGCGCAGGCCGAAATGGGCCTTCTGCAGATCCTTGATTTCGGCTTGCAGGCCCACGACGTCCTTCGTGCGCAGGGTTGCAGCCTTCGTCACCTTGGCCGGAGCCGCGGTTTCTTTTTTCTTACGTGTTGCCATGGATGTTCTCCTCTCAGGCGCCGAGCTGGCGAGCGACGAACGTCGTACGCAGCGGAAGCTTGGCGGCGGCCAGGCGGAACGCTTCGCGGGCGAGCTCTTCGGGCACGCCGACGATCTCGAACACGATCTTGCCAGGCTGGATTTCAGCGACGTAGTACTCGGGGTTGCCCTTACCGTTACCCATCCGCACTTCAGCGGGCTTGGTAGAGATTGGCTTGTCCGGGAACACGCGGATCCAGATACGGCCACCGCGCTTCACGTGACGCGAAATCGCGCGACGAGCGGCTTCGATCTGGCGCGCCGTGAGGCGGCCGCGGTCGGTGCATTTGAGACCGAAATCACCGAACGCAACCGAGTTACCCGTGGTTGCGATGCCGGTGTTGCGGCCCTTTTGTTCCTTGCGGAACTTTCTGCGTGCAGGTTGCAGCATGTTTTGTTACTCCGTGAGGGCCCCAGGCACTTGCGTGCCCGGGAGCGACCGATTACTCGGTCTTGGCACCGTCCGCTGCTGCAGCGGGCGCGGCTTTGCGGACGCGCTTAACGGCGGGTTTCGAGTCTGCACCGGCACCGCCGGTTGCTTCTGCGGGCTTGTCGCTGCCATCGGCCGGGGCGGTGTTGCCACCGATCGGGCCACGGGCACCGGCACGCGGGCCGGGACCACGACGGTCGCTACCCGGACGGTCGCCACCAGGGCGGCCATCACGGCGCGGACCGCGCGGACGACGTTCTTCTTCAGGACGCGGCGTTTCGACGGCCGGCAGGTCGTTACGACCCAGCGTGTCGCCCTTGTAGACCCAGACCTTGACGCCGATGACGCCGTAGGTGGTCTTGGCTTCCGAGGTGCCGTAGTCGATGTCGGCGCGCAGGGTGTGAAGCGGCACGCGGCCTTCGCGGTACCACTCGGTACGTGCGATTTCGATGCCGTTCAGGCGGCCAGCCGACATGATCTTGATGCCCAGGGCACCCAGACGCATGGCGTTTTGCATGGCGCGCTTCATGGCGCGGCGGAACATGATCCGCTTTTCGAGCTGCTGCGTGATGCTGTCGGCGATCAGCTGCGCATCGATTTCGGGCTTGCGCACTTCTTCGATGTTGACCGCAACCGGCACGCCGAGCTGCTTGCCCAGTTCGCGCTTGAGGTTCTCGATGTCTTCGCCCTTCTTGCCGATCACGACGCCCGGACGTGCCGAGTAGATCGTGATGCGTGCGTTCTTGGCGGGACGCTCGATCATGACGCGCGACACCGAAGCGTTCTTCAGCTTCTTCTTCAGGTATTCGCGAACCTTGATGTCTTCGGCCAGCATGCCCGCGAAATCGCGGTCGCTTGCGTACCAACGGCTGGACCAGTTACGGGTGACCGCAAGGCGGAACCCGGTTGGGTGGATTTTCTGTCCCATATTTCTTCCAGGCCTTCTTAGTTGCCAACCGTCACGTACACATGGCACGTGGGCTTGCTGATGCGATTGCCGCGACCCTTGGCCCGCGCCGTGAAGCGCTTGAGCGTTGCACCTTGCTCGACGTAGATGGTCTTGACCTTCAGCTCGTCGATGTCGGCACCGTCGTTGTGCTCGGCGTTGGCGATAGCCGACTCCAGCACCTTCTTGATGATCACAGCGGCCTTTTTCTGCGTGAACTGCAGAACGTTGAGCGCTTGATCGACCTTCTTGCCGCGGATGAGATCCGCGACCAGACGGCCCTTGTCGACCGACAGGCGGACACCGCGGAGGACTGCACGTGTTTCAGACATGGTCGTTCCTTACTTCTTCTGGACTTTTTTGTCCGCGGGGTGCCCCTTGAACGTGCGCGTGAGCGCAAATTCGCCGAGCTTGTGGCCGACCATCTGGTCGGTGATGTACACGGGCACGTGTTGCTTGCCGTTGTGCACAGCGATGGTCAGACCGATGAATTCGGGCAGGACCATCGAGCGGCGCGACCAGGTCTTGATCGGCTTCTTGTCCTTGGTCGTCACGGCCTTGTCGGCCTTGGCCACGAGGTGGTGGTCGACGAAAGGACCCTTTTTGAGAGAGCGAGTCATTGGCTATCCCTTACTTCTTGCGACGCGACACGATGAAGACCTGCGTGCGCTTGTTGTTACGGGTGCGATAGCCCTTGGTCAGATTGCCCCATGGGTCGACAGGATGGCGGCCTTCGCCAGTCTTGCCTTCGCCGCCACCGTGCGGGTGGTCGACCGGGTTCATCACGACGCCGCGAACGGTCGGGCGAATGCCCTTCCAGCGCTTGGCGCCTGCCTTGCCGAGTTGGCGCAGGCTGTGCTCTTCGTTGGCCACTTCGCCGATGGTCGCGCGGCATTCGATGTGAATGCGGCGGACTTCGCCCGAACGCATGCGGACCTGAGCGTAAACGCCTTCACGGGCCAGCAGCGTAGCCGACGTACCGGCCGAACGTGCGATCTGCGCGCCCTTGCCGGGTTGCAGTTCGATGCAGTGGATCGTCGAGCCGACCGGGATGTTGCGGATCGGCAGGGTGTTGCCGGCGCGGATCGGGGCTTCGGCGCCCGACAGCAGCGTTGCACCAGCTTCAAGACCGCGCGGAGCGATGATGTAGCGGCGCTCGCCGTCGGCGTAGCAGACCAGAGCGATGTGGGCGGTGCGGTTCGGGTCGTACTCGATGCGTTCGACCTTGGCCGGGATGCCGTCCTTGTTGCGCACGAAGTCGACAACACGGTAGTGGTGCTTGGAACCACCGCCACGGTGACGGATCGTGATGTGACCGTTGTTGTTACGGCCGGCCTTCTGGAACTGGGGTTCCAGCAGGGCCGCGTGAGGAGCACCCTTGAACAGGTGGTCACGCGAGATCTTCACCGCGCCGCGTTGGCCCGGCGAAGTGGGTTTCATCTTGATGACGGCCATGATTAAGCGCCTTCCCCGACGAGGTTGAGCTCTTGACCGGCCTTCAGCGTCACATAGGCCTTGCGAACGTTGTCGCGGCGGCCGATGGACTTGCCAAAGCGCTTGGTCTTGCCCTTGGTGTTGAGCACCGACACGCCCTGGACTTCGACCTTGAACATCAGTTCGACAGCGGCCTTGATCTCGGGCTTGGTGGCGTCTTGCAGCACCTTGAAAGTGACAGCGTTCGACTTCTCGCCGACCATCGTGGCCTTTTCGGACACGATCGGGGCGACCAGCACCGCCATCAGGCGGCCTTCTTCGAACGTACGTTCAGCGGCGGTAGGGTTCACGCGGCTCATGCGAACATCTCCTTGAGCTTGTCGACGGCACCCTTGGTGACCAGCACCTTCTTGTAGTGAACCAGCGACACCGGATCGGCGTAGCGGGGTTCGACCACGAGAACGTTGACCAGATTGCGCGAGGCAAGGTACAGGTTTTCGTCGACTTCTTCGGCGATCACGAGCACGGACTCGAGATTCATCGCCTTGAAACGGGCTGCCAGCGGCTTGGTCTTGGGCGAGTCGACCTTGATCGAATCGACCACGGCCAGACGGCCTTCGCGAGCCAGCTGCGAGAAGATGGACGCCATGCCGGCGCGATACATCTTCTTGTTGATCTTCTGCGAGAAGTTTTCGTCAGGCATGTTCGGGAAAATCCGGCCACCCCCGCGCCACAGCGGCGAGGACGTCATACCGGCACGGGCGCGGCCCGTTCCCTTTTGCTTGAAAGGCTTCTTGGTCGAGTGCTTGACCTGTTCGCGGTCCTTCTGGGCGCGCGTGCCTTGGCGTGCGTTGGCCTGGAATGCAACGACGATCTGGTGAACCAGGTCTTCGTTGTAGTCACGGCCGAACACGGTCTCGGGGGCGTCGTACTTCGACGCGGCCTGGCCTTGTTCGTTCAGGAGTTCGAGTTCCATTACTTCGCTCCTTGGGCCGCTTGCGGCTTGGCCTTGACGGCGGGACGCACGGTGACGAAGCCACCCTTCGAACCCGGAATCGCGCCCTTGATGAGCAGCAGTTGACGTGCTTCGTCGATGCGGAACACGTCGAGGTTTTGCGTCGTGCGGGTGACGTCGCCGAGGTGGCCCGTCATGCGCTTGCCGGGGAACACGCGACCGGGGTCTTGTGCCATACCGATCGAGCCGGGAACGTTGTGCGAACGGCTGTTACCGTGCGACGCGCGTTGCGAGCTCATGTTGTGACGCTTGATCGTGCCAGCGTAGCCCTTGCCGATGGAAGTGCCTTGCACGTCCACCTTCTGGCCCACGGAGAAGACGCTCGTCACTGCGATCACGCCGCCAGCCTTGTGCTGACCAGCGGTATCGGCGGTAACGCGGAATTCCTGGATGATTTCGCCTGCTTCGACACCCGCCTTGGCGAGGTGGCCGGCTTCGGGCTTGGTCACGCGCGATGCTTTGCGCGAACCGAACGTCACCTGCAGGGCGACGTAGCCATCGGTCTCTTGGGACTTGATCTGGGTCACACGGTTGTTGGACACATCCACCACCGTGACAGGAACTGCGTCCCCGTCATCGGTGAAGAGACGCATCATCCCCACCTTGCGGCCCAGCAACCCGAGGGAGTTGCTCAGACTCATTTGTTTTCTCCAAAAATGGAAACTCCCTACGCCGCTGCCACTTCAATTGGCGACAGCGTTTGCCGGGCTTCCCCGAACAGCGCAAGAAGGTTGATAAATCTCTGCCAGAACGACACCCATGCGGACGCAGCAAGGGCAGAGCCAGCGATTATAGCCCGCGATGCGGGCTCCGCGCAAGCACTGCAGTTGTGGCCGTTTTGAGGGCGCCGAAGCCCCGTTTCCGGGGTCTTTCGCGGCTTATTTCGGCTCTTTGGCCGGCAGCGAGATGATTTTTTCGCCTTCCGCGGACGACTTCATCTCGCCTGCAGCCTTCATGGCCGGGGCGGCCGAGCCGGTCTGCACGGGGATGGCGACGATGCTCATGGCGCCGTTCTGCGTAACAAAGACGTTCAGATAGGCGAGACCTTCGCGGTCGCTCGTCACCGTGGCGGTGGCGGTCGTACGCTGGCCGGCGGGAAGGGCCAGGCTGCTGCTTGTGGTCAGGGTCAGGCCGGCATCGGTCGTCAGGCGTGCGGTGGCACCTGCCGGATCGCTCACGCCGTCGAACTGCAGAACGACAGAAACCGGCCGGCCGACCTGGGCCGTACCCTCCACCCTGAACTGGATCACGACGCCTGAATCGTTGGGCTTGCGCGCCGCGACCGTCATGGGCGCAGCATTGCGGGACGAAGCGGAGTGCTTTGCGGTGCGGGGCGCCGGCACGCCATCTGCGAAGACTGGCGCCGACGCGGCAGCTAGCGCCAGGCATGCCATGGCGGCAATCGTCGAGTTGGAACGGAGGTTCATGGCGGCCTTCCTCGCTGCTACTGAATGATCACGCCGAAGCAGGTGCTGGCGGCGGAGTTGTTGAGATCGTTGACAACCAGCACATAGTCGCCAGCCGACAGGTTGACCGAACTGGTATTTCGGCTCACCACGCCACCTCGATAGATTGCGTAGTTGGGATTAGCGCCCCCCGGTGGGGAGATCGTGAACTGGTAGCCACGGTTGGCGGGCGCCGTGAAACGCAGGTACGCGAAGCTTCCGAGCTTGTTTCCGTCACGCTGAGGATCCGCAGCGTTCGTCACACAGGCCGAAGTGGCCGTACCGACCACCGCCTGCTTGTACATCGGCAGCGCGATCGACACGCCGCCATCATTGCCCTCCCCCGCGCCGTAGGCATCATTGACCGTGATGCTCTGCCCTGCGAGCAGCGAGGCCAGCGTGGATGCACTGCCCTGCGCTGTCGCGTTGAATGCCACGGCGAACGGATGGATTGAGGTGACCGGCGCGCCGCTCCTGAACGGCGCCCCCGTCATCGTGTCGTGGATCGGCTTGAAACCGACCTGCTGGTTCAGGTTCCAGAAGATCGACTGGATCGAGGATTCACGGAACCACCCTCGGTTGGTCGCCGGCCCCTGCGTGAGATCGAGGCTGCCGCCCTGGGCCTGGCCGGGTCCACCCGAATCGACATAGTTGCTACGACCCAGCGCGATGCCCGACCAGCCGTTACCCCATCCTTCGGAGAAGGCGAGCCGGCGGTCGATGAGTTCGCTCGTGGAATGCGCGCCGCCCGGCGAATCGTCGCGGCTGAAGGAGGCCTGGTAATAGTGGCCCCATTCGTGCGCGATCACCGGCGCGTCGAATTCGTCGGTGTCCACATCTTCCTTGCCAAGCACGTAGATCTCGGCACCCGAACTCCTGCCGATGAAGAACGTAGTGCCGATCTGGCCCAGCGCGATGCTGCCGCCGGAGTTCGTGTTGTTGACACTCCAGAACACCTTCAGCGACGGAAACGCCGTCGCCGGAGCCACCGACAGCACCTTCTGCATCGCGGTGTAGATCGTGTCCATCACAGCGAATGGCCCGGACACGCGCTGGCTGGTGTAGCTCGACCCGCCCCACCCGCTGCCAGCGCGCAGGTCACGCGTGAGCGCCGCGACGCCGGTGGAGAACACCGACGACTGCATGGAGTAGATCGCGCTCGACTGGGTGTTGTCGCGCACGGTGACGTCCCAACTCGGAAGCACACCGGTGCGGAGGAGCTGGGCACGCACCCGGACGATGACACTCGTGTTCATCGGAACACTCGCCGAATAAGCGCCGTTGTCGTCAGTGGAGGTGATGGCCAACTGGGTGCCACTGGTGGCATCGAGCACTTCGACATAAGCCCTGCGCACTGGCTTGATAGCGGTGTCGGCATACACCAAGCGGCCGCTGGGATTTGGCACCGACTCATAACTGGCAGTCCCGCTCAGTACAGCCACCGTCCCCGCCGGGAATACCGGCAGAGAAGAACCACCATCGCCATTTCCCGTTGTCGACGAGGCCACAGGCAACAGGGGAATGCCACCACCGCCACCTCCCCCACCGCCGCCACATGCGGTCAACAACACCGCCGCAATGCAAGCCATCAAACCCGACGCAAAAGAGATACTTTGTCTCATAGCTGTGCTGCCCTCGTTTCAGCTGTCCGACGCCTCGATGGAGGGAGGCTGTCGTCCGGCGAGGATGCCACATCTGCGTGACATAAAGCACAAAGCCCGCCTGCATTTCTGCAGGCGGGCTTCACAAATAACCGCGACGCGAGGTCGAACGGATTACTGCAGCTTGATCTCGACGTCCACGCCGGCCGGCAGGTCGAGCTTCATCAGCGCGTCCACGGTCTTGTCGGTCGGGTCGACGATGTCCATCAGGCGCTGGTGCGTGCGGATTTCCAGCTGGTCGCGCGACGTCTTGTTGACGTGCGGCGAACGCAGGATGTCGAAACGCTTCATGCGGGTCGGCAGGGGCACGGGGCCCTTGACGATCGCGCCGGTGCGCTTGGCGGTGTCGACGATTTCGGCTGCCGACTGGTCGATCAGCTTGTAGTCGAATGCCTTCAGGCGGATGCGGATTTTTTGCTTGGTAGCCATGGTGATTCCTTTGCGTCCGGCTTAGATATCGAGGATCTTGGCCACGACGCCCGAACCCACGGTACGGCCGCCTTCACGGATGGCGAAGCGCAGGCCTTCTTCCATCGCGATCGGGTTGATCAGCTTGACGGTGATGCTGACGTTGTCGCCAGGCATGACCATTTCCTTGTCCTTGGGCAGCTCGATCGCGCCGGTCACGTCCGTCGTGCGGAAGTAGAACTGCGGACGGTAGTTGTTGAAGAACGGCGTGTGACGGCCGCCTTCGTCCTTCGACAGAACGTACACCTCGGCGGTGAAGTGCGTGTGCGGCTTGATCGAGCCGGGCTTGCACAGCACTTGGCCGCGCTCGACTTCTTCGCGCTTCGTGCCGCGCAGCAGCACGCCGACGTTGTCGCCAGCCTGACCCTGGTCCAGCAGCTTGCGGAACATTTCCACGCCGGTGCAGGTGGTCTTGACCGTCGGGCGGATGCCCACGATTTCGATTTCTTCACCAACCTTGATCACGCCGCGCTCGACAGCGCCGGTCACCACGGTGCCGCGACCCGAGATCGAGAACACGTCTTCCACGGGCATCAGGAACGTGCCGTCCACGGCGCGCTCGGGCGTCGGGATGTACGTGTCCAGGGCTTCGGCCAGCTTCATGATGGCGCCTTCACCCAGTTCGCCCTTGTCGCCTTCCAGGGCGAGCTTGGCCGAGCCGTGGATGATCGGGGTGTCGTCGCCGGGGAACTCGTACTTGTCGAGGAGTTCGCGAACTTCCATTTCGACCAGTTCAAGCAGTTCCTTGTCGTCGACCATGTCGCACTTGTTCAGGAACACGATGATGTAGCCCACGCCCACCTGGCGAGCCAGCAGGATGTGTTCACGGGTCTGGGGCATCGGGCCGTCAGCGGCCGAGCACACCAAAATGGCGCCGTCCATTTGAGCGGCGCCGGTGATCATGTTCTTCACGTAGTCGGCGTGGCCGGGGCAGTCGACGTGTGCGTAGTGGCGATTGGCCGTTTCGTACTCGACGTGCGCGGTGTTGATCGTGATGCCGCGGGCCTTTTCTTCAGGCGCAGCGTCGATCTGGTCGTAGGCCTTGGCTTCGCCGCCGAACTTGGCCGACAGAACCGTTGCGATCGCAGCCGTCAGCGTCGTCTTGCCGTGGTCAACGTGACCGATCGTGCCCACGTTCACGTGCGGCTTGGTGCGGGTGAATTTACCTTTTGCCATTTTTCAATCCTTGAAAGAGCAGTGCCCGTGATTGGGTTTTATGTCTGCACCGCATTGCTGGTTCCCTCGCCACGGGCAGCGAGGGGCACACGGTCGCAGACAGATTCGAAATTGAATACTTACTTGGCGCGAGCGGCCACGATGGCTTCGGCGACGTTACGGGGGGCTTCAGCGTAGTGCTTGAACTCCATCGTGTACGTCGCGCGGCCTTGCGACATCGAGCGCAGCGTGGTCGAGTAGCCGAACATTTCCGACAGCGGCACTTCAGCCTTGATGGCCTTGCCGCCACCGACCATGTCGTCCATGCCCTGCACCATGCCGCGGCGGGACGACAGGTCGCCCATCACGTTGCCGGCGTAGTCTTCAGGCGTTTCGACTTCCACGGCCATCATCGGCTCGAGGATCACGGGGCTGGCCTTGCGGGCGCCTTCCTTGAAGCCGAAGATTGCGGCCATCTTGAACGCCATTTCGTTCGAGTCCACGTCGTGGTACGAGCCGAAGTGCAGCGTGACCTTGACGTCCACGACGGGGTAGCCCGCCAGCACGCCTTGCGTCAGCGCTTCCACAACGCCCTTTTCCACCGCGGGAATGTATTCGCGAGGAACCACACCGCCCTTGATGGCGTCGACGAATTCGAAGCCCTTGCCAGCCTCTTGCGGCTCGAGCTTCAGGATGACGTGACCGTACTGGCCCTTGCCGCCCGACTGGCGAACGAACTTGCCTTCGGCGTCTTCGACGGTCTTGCGGATCGTTTCGCGGTAAGCCACTTGCGGCTTGCCCACGTTGGCTTCCACGCCGAATTCGCGCTTCATGCGGTCCACGATGATTTCAAGGTGGAGCTCGCCCATGCCGGCGATGATGGTCTGGCCCGATTCTTCGTCGGTCTTGACGCGGAACGAGGGGTCTTCCTGAGCCAGGCGTTGCAGGGCGATGCCCATCTTTTCCTGGTCGGCCTTGGTCTTCGGCTCGACGGCCTGCGAGATCACCGATTCCGGGAACACCATGCGCTCGAGCGTCACGATCGCCGTCGGGTCGCACAGGGTTTCGCCCGTGGTGACTTCCTTCAGGCCCACGCAGGCAGCGATGTCGCCGGCGCGGATTTCGTTGACTTCTTCGCGGTTGTTGGCGTGCATCTGCACGATACGGCCGATACGTTCCTTCTTGCCGCGAACCGGGTTGTAGACGCTGTCGCCCTTGGTCAGCACGCCGGAGTAGACGCGCACGAAGGTCAACTGGCCCACGAACGGGTCGGTCATCAGCTTGAATGCCAGGGCCGAGAACTTCTCGTTGTCGTCAGCCTTGCGGATGACAGGCGCCTCGTCTTCGTCCAGGCCGTTGACCGGGGGAATGTCGGTCGGCGCGGGCATGTATTCGACGACGGCGTCGAGCATGGCTTGCACGCCCTTGTTCTTGAAGGCCGAGCCGCACAGCATCGGCTGGATTTCGCCGGCGATGGTGCGCTGGCGAATGGCCTTCTTGATTTCTTCCTCGCTCAGCTCGCCGCCTTCGAGGTACTTGTTCATCAGCTCTTCGCTGGCTTCGGCAGCCGCTTCGACGAGCTTTTCGCGGTATTCGTTGCAGACGTCGGTCAGGTTGGCGGGAATCTCGCCGTACTGGAACGTCACGCCCTTGTCTTCGTCCCAGATGATCGCCTTCATCTTCACGAGGTCGACGATGCCCTGGAAGTGCTCTTCGGCACCGATCGGGATCTGGATCACGACGGGGTTGGCCTTCAGGCGGTCCACCATCATCTGGCGCACGCGCAGGAAGTCGGCGCCGGTGCGGTCCATCTTGTTGACGAACGCGAGACGGGGCACCTTGTACTTGTTGGCCTGGCGCCAGACGGTTTCCGACTGGGGCTGCACGCCGCCGACGGCGTCGTACACCATGACAGCGCCGTCCAGCACGCGCATCGAGCGCTCGACTTCAATGGTGAAGTCCACGTGGCCAGGGGTGTCGATGATGTTGATGCGGTGTTCGTCGAACTTGCCGGCCATGCCCTTCCAGAAGCAGGTGGTGGCAGCGGACGTGATCGTGATGCCACGCTCTTGCTCTTGCTCCATCCAGTCCATCGTGGCGGCGCCGTCGTGCACTTCACCGATCTTGTGGTTCACACCGGTGTAGAACAGGATACGTTCGGTCGTCGTGGTCTTGCCAGCGTCGATGTGCGCGGAGATGCCGATGTTGCGGTAGCGCTCGATGGGGGTCTTGCGGGACATGATTTACTTTCGGGTTGAAATGCGTTGAGCGCTGGGCCCCGAGCACGGGCACAACGCCCGACACTCAGCACCCAACGCCCAAGCGAAGTTTGATTTTTAGAAGCGGAAGTGGCTGAACGCCCGGTTGGCTTCTGCCATGCGGTGCACTTCGTCGCGCTTCTTCATGGCGCCGCCACGGCCTTCCGTGGCTTCCATCAGTTCGTTGGCCAGACGCAGGGCCATCGACTTTTCACCGCGCTTGCGGGCAGCTTCCTTGATCCAGCGCATCGACAGGGCGAGGCGACGGACAGGACGGACTTCGACCGGCACTTGATAGTTCGCACCGCCAACGCGGCGCGACTTCACTTCGACCATCGGCTTCACGTTGTTGATGGCAACGGTGAATGCTTCGAGAGGATCCTTGTCCGGGTTCTTCTTTTCGATGAAGTCGAGAGCACCGTAAATGATGCGCTCGGCGATCGCCTTCTTGCCGCCTTCCATGATCACGTTCATGAATTTGGACAGCTCGACATTGCCGTACTTGGGATCCGGCAGGATTTCACGTTTGGGGACTTCGCGACGACGTGGCATTTTTCTAACCTCTTTGCTTCAGTTGGCACCGCTTCCGGCACCGCGAGAGCCAGTCAGGACTCTCACTTACTCGACCCGACAGTGGGTCACTTCGTTCGATGTGCCCGCCAAGGCAACCGAACACCGTTTGTTTTTTGACGACAGGAAGGCTTAAGCCTTCTTGGGACGCTTCGCGCCGTACTTGGAACGCGACTGCTTGCGGTCTTTCACGCCTTGCAAGTCGAGCGAACCGCGCACGATGTGGTAACGCACACCGGGCAAGTCCTTGACACGACCGCCGCGAACCAGCACGACGCTGTGTTCCTGCAGGTTGTGGCCTTCGCCGCCGATGTAGGAGATGACTTCGAAGCCATTGGTCAGACGGACCTTGGCAACTTTACGAAGCGCCGAGTTGGGCTTCTTGGGCGTCGTGGTGTAGACGCGGGTGCAGACACCGCGACGTTGCGGCGAGTTCTGCATGGCAGGGCTCTTCGAATTGATCTTTTCGACCGTTCGACCCTGACGCACCAGTTGATTGATGGTTGGCATGAATGAATTAGTCCCAAAACAACCCGGCCCTGGTTGCAAAACCGCCCTTGGTCCTTGACGTGACGCAAGGCAAGGAAGCCGGGAATAACGAAAACGTGAAACCCTTCGGAAATTTCCGAAAAGCCCACGAGTATAGCAAACGAGTCTGAAACGGCAAGGTCAGCGGCAGCGGAAGACCGCTGGCGACCTTGTCACTCCTCCGACTTACTTGATCCAGAGCCGCACGGCATCCCAGGCGCGGCCGAATATCCCTGCCTGCTCGACGGCTTCCAGGGCGACCAGGGGCACGTCGGCGACCGGCTGGTCGTCCAGGGTGACCTTGAGCGAGCCGACGGCCTGGTACTTGGTGAACGGCGCCACCAGCGGATCGGGGCGCGACACCTGGGTCTTGATCTTGCTGGCGGTGCCGGCCGGCACCGCGACCACGATCGCCTCCGGACGGCCCAGTTTCAGCGTGTTCGCCTTGCCCTTCCAGACGGCCGGGGTAGCGGCTGGCTGGCCGGCGTCGAACAGGCGAACGGCGTCGTAGGCCGTGTAACCCCAGTTCAGCAGCTTCTGCGACTCGTTGGCTCGCACGGTCTCGCCCGTGGTTCCCAGCACGATCGACAGCAGGCGGCGGCCGCCGGTCAGGTTGGGGAAATCGCGCTTGGCGGTGGCGATCATGCAGTAGCCGGCCGCCTCGGTATGCCCGGTCTTCAGGCCGTCGACGGTCGGGTCGCGGAACAGCAGCAGATTGCGGTTGGTGTCGTTGGTCGACGGGGTGCCCGGGTAGCGGTACTTCTTGATTGCGTAGTACTTGGCTTCCTCGGGGAAGTCGCGCACCAGGCGGGTCGCCAGGATGCTCAGGTCGCGGGCCGTGGTGGTGTGGCCGGGCGCCGTCAGGCCTTCGGGGTTCTTGTAGCTCGTGTTCTTCATGCCCAGCGCCTTGGCCTGGGCATTCATCATCTCGACGAAGTGCTCCACCGTGCCGCCAACACCCTCGGCCAGCGCCACCGTGGCGTCGTTGCCCGACTGCACGATCAGGCCCTTGATCAGGTCTTCCACCGGCACCTGCATCTTGGGGTCGATGAACATGCGCGAACCGGGCATTTTCCAGGCGCGCGGGCTGACCGGCAGCGTCTGGGTCAGCGTGATCTTCTTGGCGCGCAGCGCATCGAACACCAGGTAAGCGGACATCAGCTTGGTGAGCGAAGCCGGCTCGACCGGGCTGTCGATGTCCTTCTGGGCCAGGATCTGGTTCGCGGTCACGTCGAGCAGCAGGTAGCTGCGCGCGGCAATTTCAGGCGGTGCCGGCACCTGGGCGGCGGCAATCAGGCTGACGGATGCGACGGCGGTAAAGACCAGCGCGCGGAGCGCGCCAAGAAAACGATTCATGGGGAGTTTGGAAAGAGACGAAAACAAGCCTGCGAGGCTTTCATGCGACGTCCGCGCGCAGATGGCGGACCACGAGACTTTTGAGCAGCGGCAATTGTCCGTGAAAGAAGTGGCCGCCCCCGGGGACGACTGTGACAGGAAGTGACTGCGGCCGCGCCCAGTCCATCACGGCGGACAGCGCCACGGTGTCGTCGGCTTCGCCATGAACCACCAGCATGCGCTCGTGCGCCTCGGCCGGCAGCGTGGCCACGGTGTTGCGCGCGGCGGCCGTGCCCACCAGCACGATCTGGCGGATGTCGCGTTCGGTCCAGAGCTTTGCGGCGGCACCGGTCGCAACGAACGCGCCGAATGAAAATCCGGCAATCGCCAGCGGCCCCTCGGGCGCGAGCTGGCCGACGACATTGAGCATGTCTTCCAGCTCGCCGCGCCCTTCGTCGTGAACGCCTTCACTGGCGCCCACGCCGCGGAAGTTGAAGCGCACCGTGGTCCACCCGCTGGCGACGAATGCGCGCGCCAGCGTCTGCACCACCTTGTTGTCCATCGTGCCGCCGAACAGCGGATGCGGATGGGCGATTACCGCGATGCCGCGCGGGGTGCCGGCAGGCTGGTCGCGTTGAACCTCGATTGCGCCGGCGGCGCCCTGGAGGCTGATCTTTTCGGTCTGGGAATTCATTGGCGCAAGGTACGAGCGGAGGGTCGGCGGAAAAGTTCAGCGTCCGACATCGGGAGGCAGCAGCAGCCGCTCGACGACCTGGCCGTTCTTCAGGTGCGACTCGACGATCTCGTCGATGTCATCGCCGTCAACGAAGGTGTACCAGACGGCCTCGGGGTACACCACAGCCACCGGCCCACCCGCGCAGCGGTCGAGGCAGCCGGCCTTGTTGACGCGCACCTTGCCGGGCCCGGATAGCCCTTCTTCCTTGACCTTCGCCTTGCAGCGGTCGAAGCCCTCCTGTGCGTTGTGCTTGGAGCAGGAGTCTTCGCCGTTCTTGCGCTCGTTGAGGCAAAAGAAGATGTGGCGGCCGTAATAGCCGGACGGCGCGGCGGGGGAGGAGCTGGGCATCAGCAGATTTTAGTGACCGCCCCTTGGCCTCGTGTCGATACCTTCAAACGTTCAGACCGTCGCGACGGCGTTGGGCCGCCCCCCCGGCGCGACAGGGTGACCACCACGTATGCCAGTACCGCGAAGGGCCAGGTCCAGCCCAGCCACTGCGCCAGCCCGTGGAAGCGGATGAAGCGCCCCTGCTCCCAGGTGGCCAGCGTCTGCGCGAAGTACGCGCTCTCGGGCGCCTGGTTCAGCAGGCTCAGCTGCAGCACGAGCCCCACCAGCAGCAGCGCCGCACACAAGCGGCGCGGCGCGAACAGCAACAGCACGCCAGCAAAGAACGCCGCGGCCATGCCGACCTGCACAGGCAGGCCCAGCCACGCCCATGCGTGCTCGGGCCCATAGCTCAATGCCGCCGACAGCGCCGAGGCCGCGATGCCGGCCAGCAGCGTCAGCGGCAGCAGCACCGCGCGCTGGACCACGGAGCGCGCCACCAGATAGCCCAGCAGGCACGGCACCAGCGCGCCGAGCATCACGCACAGCAGTTCCACCGCCGGCACCAGCGGCTCGAGCTCGAACTGCCGCAGCGGCAGCCAATCGATGAAGGGTGTGTCGAGCAGCCACTCGGAGATCGCCACTTCGAGCCGCTCGAACACCTGCCCCAGCCCGAAGGTGACGGCCGCCGGGAACAGCAGCGCAAAAGGCCACAGCGCGAGCAGCACCAGCGCGCCGCGCGAGTCCTCGGTAAACCACTGCGAACGCGCGCGGCTCCAGTGCGCAACCGCTCCCAGCCGTTCCAGTCCGGCCGCCAGCACAGCGCCGAGGACGGCGCCTGTCGTGTTGAACCCCAGGTCTACGTTGGAAGGAATGCGCGCGGGCAGGTAGCTCTGCAGCGTCTCCATGGCGAACGAGATCGCCGCCCCCGCCACGGTGGCGCGCAGTACTGCGTGCCAGACGCTGGTGGCCCGGCGCGTGCGCAACACCGCCAGGGCGCACAGGAAGCCGAAGGGCACGTAGCCCACCACGTTGACGGCGAAGTCGAAGCCCGTCCAGTACTTGGGCCAGGGCGCCCACAGATAGGCCCACGGCGCGATCCCCTGGTCGCGCCAGTCGGCGAACGGATACAGACTGGCGTAGACGATCAGCGCCGCGTATGCGAGCGCCAGGGGGAGCGCGGCGGACTTGTGCGGCCTCTCCACCGTGTGCACCGGGCTCAGAACGGCTTGACGACCACCAGGATCACGATGCCCAGCAGCAGCAGCACCGGCAGCTCGTTGAACCAGCGGAACCAGCGGTCGTTGCGCCGGTTCTCGCCCGCCACGAAGCGGCGCAGCAGCACGCCGCAGCCGTGGTGGTAGCCGATGGCCACCAGCACCAGCGCCAGCTTGGCGTGCATCCACCCATTACCCGGGCCGCGCCCGATGCCGTAGCCCAGCCAGAGCCACAGGCCGAAGCCGAGCGCGGGAACCGCCAGGAAAGTCGTGAATCGCATGAGCTTGCGCGCCATCAACAGCAGCCGCTCCCGCTCGGCCACCGACTCGGGCGGCACCATCGCCAGATTGACGAAGATCCGGGGCAGGTAGAACAACCCCGCGAACCAGCTTGCAATGAAGACGATGTGAAGAGATTTGACCCAGAGCATGGCGGCAGTTTAGGGGCGCCCCTCTTGCAGACCTCTCTTTTGCGGCGATGCCCCCGTACGACGGGCAAAAAAAAGCCCGACGTCTTCACGTCGGGCTGGGAAGCCCTTTTGCTGTCACACATCAAGGCACCCGCTCAGGGAGGAAAAGCGGGGAGCGGCAAGCCGCCCGCTTCAGAATTTAACAAAGACGAAACAAGGTTTCAAGCGACTGAGGCACTTTCTTTGACATTTGAAGCAAAAATTTGAGTACCTTGGTTCTACGAATTTCCGTAGTTGTCAGACAACTGGACACTCGGAGAGAAAGTCTGTGAAAGATCGCTTCAGGCACAATTTTGTATATATGACGTCATCTTCTTCCCCCCTGGCCATGTTCCCCGCCGGGCGGCCGCGGCGCCTGCGCCGCGACGCTTTCACCCGTAATCTGGTTCGAGAACACGCGCTGACGGTCAACGACCTGATCTATCCGGTGTTCGTGCAGGAAGGCGAGAAACGTCGCGATGCCGTCCCCTCGATGCCTGGCGTGGACCGCCTGAGCCTCGACCAGCTGCTGCCCGTGGCCGAGCAGTGCGTGGCGGCCGGCATCCCGGTGATGGCGCTGTTCCCGGTGATCGACGCCAGCCTCAAGACGCCCGATGGCCGCGAAGCCTTCAACCCCGACGGGCTGATTCCCCGCGTGGTGGCCGCCCTCAAGGCGCGCTTCCCCGAACTGGGCGTGATGACCGACGTTGCCCTCGACCCCTACACCAGCCACGGCCAGGACGGCCTGCTCGACGACACCGGCTACATCCTCAACGACGCGACCGTCGAAGTACTGGTGAAGCAGGCGCTCACACAATCGCAGGCCGGCGTGGACATTGTGGCGCCAAGCGACATGATGGACGGCCGCATCGGCGCCATCCGCACCGCGCTCGAAGCCCGCGGCGACATTCACACACGCATCATGGCCTACAGCGCCAAGTACGCCAGCGCCTTCTACGGCCCCTTCCGGGACGCCGTGGGCTCGGCTGCCACGCTCGGCAAGAGCAACAAGAAGGTCTACCAGATGGATCCCGGCAACAGCGACGAGGCCCTGCGCGAAGTCGCCATCGACATCGCCGAAGGCGCCGACATGGTCATGGTGAAGCCCGGCATGCCCTACCTCGACATCGTTCGCCGCGTGAAAGACCAGTTCCATGTGCCGACCTTCGCCTACCAGGTGAGCGGCGAGTACGCGATGCTCAAGGCGGCCGCCCAGAACGGCTGGCTCGACCACGACGCCGTGGTGCTCGAAAGCCTGCTGGCCTTCAAGCGCGCCGGCGCCGATGGCGTGCTGACCTATTTCGCGCTCGACGCCGCGCGCCTGCTGCAGAAGTAACGGCGCCCCAGCACGGCATGCGCATCTTCGAAATCACCCGCTCGCAGGTCAGCGAGCACGCCGCGCTGGCACCGCTGACCGTACCGGGCGCGTGCGGCACCGGCGGCTACCTCTGGATCTCCCTCACGCGGGAGGAATTCCGGGCCTCGCTGGCCGAGGTGCAGCAGATCCTGCAGACGCTGTGCCTCACGCAACTGGTCGACCTGCACGTGGCCGACCTGCTCAACGACCAGTTGCCCTCCCACTACGACTACACCTCGCAGTACGACGTGCTGGTGTTCCGGCGGCTGGCCAACGGACAAGGCCAGGCGGCGCTGGGCAACGGCAAGGGCAATGGCAGTGAGGCCCCGCCCTTGCCCCGCAGCGGCCCGCCCGTGCTGCGCCGCGTCGACACCCGCCCGGTGGGCTTCGCGGTGTTCGACCGCGTGCTGCTATCGGTGCACCCGGAAGACGGCGCGGTGCGCGACGCCTTCGCCACGCGCCTGCTGGCGGCCGCCTCGCCCGACGACCGCGGCGCCCCTGCGCTCGACGTGCGCGCCACCTCGGCCCGCCTGCCGACCAGCCCTTCGGACCTGATGCTGCGCGTGATCAACCAGATCGTCGACGGTTACCTCGACCTGCGGCGCGAACTCACCAAGCAGCTCGACCACTGGCAGACCGAACTGATCGACCCGCGCAGCCGCTTTACGAACTGGGGCGCGCTGATGGAGGCGCGCCAGTCGCTGCACCACCTGGACGAGATCTGCGAAGACCAGCGCGCCGCCATGCAGGACTGGATCGACTCGCTCGAGACGCTCCCCGTGCCCAAGGGCGAGACGGAGCTGCGTGAGCGCGAACTCATCATGATCCGCAGCCGCGACGTGCTCGAGCACATCGAGCGCGTGGTGCACCACGTGCACCGGCTGGAGCAGAACGCCGAGACTGCCGTGCAGATGCACTTCAGCGTCCAGGGCCACCGCGCCAACGACATCATGCGGGTGCTGACGGTGCTCACCGCCGTGTTCCTGCCGCTGAACCTCATCGCGGGCATCTTCGGCATGAACTTCGAATTCATACCGCTGGTGCACAAGGCCGACGGCTTCTGGATCGCGATGACGTCGATGCTGGTCATCGCGGTGGCGCTGGTGCTGATCTTCTGGCGCAAGCGCTATCTCGCGCGTACGCGCTGATTCCGGAATCGCCAACCAAAGAAAAAGGGCCACGCTTTCGCGTGGCCCTTTTGCATTTCGACGGCCCCAAGGGACCGCTTCAATTACTTGGCGACAGCGCCCGAACCTTGCTCGGCCTGAACGCGAGCGTCCATCGGGTTTTGCATGGTCGAGATGACGCGGCTGTTGACGCGCGAGCCGCCAGTCACGTTCTGGTCGGGAGCGTAGGAGGTGCGAACGGCTTCGGCTTGGACGATTGCGCGGTCCTTCGACACGGCGACCGTTTCCGGGCCGCGCGAACCGCGGGTCACGTTCTGGTTCGGAGCCGATGCGGCGCGCACGGCTTCGGCGTTGACTTCATCACGGCTCTTGGTCGAGACGGCGGTGTTCACGCCTTGGTACGTTTCAGCTTGAGCGCCAACGGCGGCCAGCAGGGTCAGGGCGGCAGCGGCGAGGATTTGCGAGGTCTTCATATTCAGTTCTCCTAGGATGTTCGTTGGATGGTTCGTCCACCAGGCTTGCTGGTTCGCTTGCCTGTGCGGCGAGTTTCCGGGCGAACTGCCATGCCAAAACACTCTGTTCAGAGACACCGTGTTTCCTCTATTGAAACAATGCCGACATCAAGGCATGCCAGCAGAAAAAAGCCGGGCCCGGTTCGCACCGGCCCGGCCTTGCAGGAGGAGGCTTCCGGCTTATCGCCGCGAGGCTTGGAACTGCGGCGGCACTTCGCTGTTGACGAAGGCACGGCGGTCCAGGTTCTGGTTCGGCGCGTGAGCGGCAGCCACGGCCTCGGCGCGGACCGACGCCCGATCCAGCGAACTCGGCCGCGAGATCAGGGGCGCCGCTACCACGTCGCCATAGACATTGCCACCGCGCGCCGCAGCATCGGCACCGGCCACCACATCGCTGCGGCTGGTGACGGTCTTGAGCGGCTGCACCGGCTCGAAGCCCTGTGCCTGCACGCCGGAGGCGGCGAGCAACAACAGGACGGCAGCGGCAATGATGTTCGGGATCTTCATTTCAGTTCCTTCCAACGGCCCAGCCAGGCTGGCGACGTCGGCGTGTAACCGAAGTGTCGCCCAAGCCAGCTAGGAAAAACCCGGGAGAATCGAACCATCGCGTTCCCAAAACGGAAACAATGGACTCATTCACATGGACAGTCTCGATCTGATCAGAACCTTCCGGGAAGTCGCCTCGCACGGCAGCTTTTCCCAGGCAGCCAAGAGGCTCGACATGTCGAAGGCCACCGTCAGCAAGTATGTGGCCGAGCTGGAAACCCGCTTCGGCGTGCGTCTTCTCAACCGCTCCACCCGTTCCGTGAGCCTCACCGACGCCGGCCAGCTCCTGCTGGAGCGCAGCACGCCGATGCTCGAGATGGTCGAGCTCACCCAGTCCGAGCTGCAGGACCGCGCCAGCCAACCCGGCGGGCGGCTGCGCATCTCTGCCCCGCACGGCATGGGCAGCGGCGAGTTTCCGAACCTGCTGGCCGACTTCATGCGCTACTACCCCGACGTGACCATCAGCCTGCAGCTGACCAACCGCGCCGTCGACCTCGCCGAGGAAGGCATCGACGTCGAACTGCGCAGCGGCCCCATCGAGGACGCGAACCTGATCGTGCGCAAGCTGCGGCTCATGAACATGGTGGTCTGCGCCTCGCCGGTCTACTGGAAGAAGCACGGCAAGCCCGAGCATCCGCGCGACCTGTCGGGCCACGACGCGCTCACGTTCTCGGCGCAGGGCCAGCAGCCGGCGTGGCGCTTCGACGACAACGGCACGCCGATCGACGTACCGGTGAAAAGCCGCATGGACTGTACCGAAGGCGCACCGCTGATCCGCGTGGCCATGCATGGCTTTGGCGTGATCTACCTGCCGTCGATCCTCGTGCAATCGCACCTCGACCACGGCGAGCTGGTGCCCGTGCTGCAGGATTACGCGCGCAAGGACGTGTGGTTTTCGGCCGCCTACCTGCAACGGCGCCACAACAGCGCTGCATTGCGCGCGCTGCTCGACTTCCTTCAGACCCGAGTCGGCCCGGGCGCCACGGCACGCAAGCCGAGCCATTCATGAAATGAAAAAACCCGGTGCTGCCGGGTTTTTTCATTGGAGGACGAACGCAGGCTCAGGCGAGATGCTTGGCGAAGAACGCCAGCGTGCGTTCGCGCGCCAGCTTGGCCGCGTCGGCGTTGTACGAGCCGCGCTGGTCGCAGTTGAAACCGTGGCCAACCGGATACACATGCACTTCCACCTCCGGATGCGCCTTCTTGAACGACTCGATGGTGTCCAGCGGAATCCAGTGATCCTGGTTGCCGAAGTGCGCGAGCACCGGCACCTTGGGCTGACGCGCCGTTTCTTCCGGCGAGGTCATGCCACCGCCGTAGTAAGGCGCGGCAGCAGCCAGGCCCGGCAGCAGCGCCGCCGAGCGCCACACCAGCAAGCCGCCCCAGCAGTAGCCGACGATGCCGACCTTGCCGGCCTTCGACGCGTAGGCGATCGACGCCTCGATGTCCTGCAGCACGCCCGGCGCCGGCAGCGCCTCGACAGCGGTCTTCAGGCCGAAGCCGTTCTTCATGTCGTCTTCCGAGTAGCCCATCTCCACGTCCGGTTTGACGCGCTGGAAGGTCGACGGCGCCACGGCCAGGTAGCCCTCTGCCGCATAGCCGTCCGCCACCGAGCGGATGTGCGAATTGACGCCGAAGATTTCCTGCACCACGACCACCGCGCCGCGCGGCTTGCCCGCCGGCTCGGCCACGTAGGCGGGGAAACTGAAGCCGTCCTTGGCCTTGAGATCGATGAATTGACCCATGTTGTCTTGCTCCTTGATGGCAAACAGATAGATGAATGAATGCCGGGGTTACGGGCACAGCGCCCGCTCGACGAAGTCGAGGCGGTCCTGCCCCCAGAAAATTTCGCCGTCGATCACGTAGCTGGGCGCGCCGAACACCTGGATGTCGATGGCCTCCTGCGTGTAGGCCTCGTAGCGCTCCTGCACCGCCTGGCTCAGCGACTGCTCGCCACGCTTGGGCGACAGCCCGCACTCGACGATCAGCGAATCGAGCACCTTCGGGTCGCCGATGTTGCGCTCCTGCACCCACACGGCCGCGAACACCGCCGCGCACATGCGCATCGCGGCCTCGGTGCCGTCGTGCATATCGACCGCGATGATGACCCGCGCCGCGTCGTCGCTGGCCACCGGAAAGAACTTCGGCTTGACGTTCAGCGGCAGGCCGAGATAGCTCGAATAGCGCGCGAGGTCGACCAGCCGGTAAGCCTGCCGCTGCGGCGCGCGCTTGCCCAGCGGCAGCCCGCCGGACACGGGAAACACGCTGCCCATGTCGATGGGCCGCACGCGCACCGTGGCGCCGGCGGCCGCGGCAATCGCCGCAAAGCGGGAATGCCCCAAGTAGGTCCACGGGCTCTGTGGCGCAAAGTAGTAGTCAATCGTCTTGCTCTTGCTGGTGCTCATGCGCGTGCCCCCGATGATGTAATCCAAGCCAACGGTTTTAACTGACACGCAGTTTCTCTGCAGGAGGTAGGTTTTGGACCACGTGCTCTTGATCACGGGCGGCGGCCGCGGCATCGGCGCCGCCACCGCCCTGCTCGCCGCGCAGCGCGGCTATGCGGTGGCCGTCAACTACGCCAGCAATTCGCTGGCCGCCGACGAGGTGGTGCGCACCATCCGCGCAAACGGCGGTGCCGCCATGGCCGTGCAGGCCGACGTGGGCGACGAGGCGCAGGTGCTCGCCATGTTCCAGAAGGTCGATGCCAGATTCGGCCGCCTCACAGCCCTCGTCAACAACGCCGGCGTGGTCGACGTGCAGGCGCGCGTCGCCGACATGAGCGTGGCGCGGCTGGAGCGCATGTTCCGCATCAACGTGATCGGCAGCTTCATCTGCGCGCGCGAGGCCGTGCGGCGCATGAGCACCCGCTACGGCGGCGCGGGCGGCGCCATCGTCAACATCTCCAGCGGCGCCGCGCGGCTGGGTTCGCCCGACCAGTACGTCGACTACGCCGCCAGCAAAGGCGCCATCGACACCTTCACCATTGGCCTGGCCAAGGAAGTGGCCGCCGAAGGCATTCGCGTCAACGCAGTGCGCCCCGGCCTGATCGACACCGAGATCCACGCCTCCGGCGGCATGCCCGACCGCGCCTTCGACCTCGCGCCCACCGTGCCCATGCAGCGCACCGGCAGCGCCGACGAGATTGCCGGCGCGATCCTGTGGCTGCTGTCGCCGGAGGCCAGCTACACCACCATGGCCCTGCTCGACGTTACCGGAGGCCGTTGAACATGAGCACCTCCATGGACCTGATCAAGCCGCTGGTGACGCTGGTGGCCATCGTCAACCCGCTGGCCATCGTGCCCTTCTTCATCCACTACACGCAGGGCTACAGCGACGCGCAGCGCCGCCACACGGTGCGCATGTCGGCCTTCAGCGCGTTCGTGGTCATCGCGGTGAGCGCGCTGCTGGGCCTGCAGCTGCTGTCCTTCTTCGGCATTTCCATCGCGAGCTTCCAGGTCGGTGGCGGCCTGCTGCTGCTCATGAGTTCGCTGTCGATGCTCAACGCCCAGCCGGCCGAGAGCAAGACCAACGTCGAGGAGCTTCGCGCCACCGAGGTGAAGGCGTCGATGGGCGCGTCGATCGCAGTGGTGCCACTCACCATTCCGCTGCTCACCGGCCCTGCCACCATCTCCACCGTGGTCATCTACGCCGACAAGGCACAGCACTTGTGGGAGCTTGCAATTCTGGTGGGCTACGGCGTGGTGGTGGCGCTGGCCACTGCCCTGGCCTTCTCGCTCGCACAGCCGATCGCGCGCGTGCTCGGCAAGACCGGCATCAACATCATGACGCGACTGATGGGGCTGATTCTTGCGGCGCTCGCGGTCGAGGTGATGGCCGACGGGCTCGGCAAGCTGTTCCCGATCCTGAACAAGATCAGCTGAACATCAAGCCAGCCGGCTCAGGCCAGCATCTTCTCGATGATCTTCCAGTGCGCAGGCTCCACCGGCGTGATCGACAGCCGGTTGCCCTTGCGCAGCACGATCAGCTCGGCCAGCTCCGGCCTGGCGCGCAACTCGGGGAGCGCCAGCAGCCGCGTCTTGCGCACCGCCTGCACATCCACCAGCAGCCAGCGCGGGTCGTCCTTCTTCGAGCCTGCGTCGTAGTAGGGCGACTTCGCGTCGAACTGCGTCGGATCGGGCTTGATGCCCGAAGCCACTCGCGCTATGCCGGCAATGCCCGGCTCCGGGCAGCTCGAGTGATAGAACAGCACGCCGTCGCCGACCTTCATGCCGTCGCGCATGAAGTTGCGTGCCTGATAGTTGCGCACGCCGGTCCACGCCACAGTGGCGCCGGGTGCGGTGAGCGCATCGTCGATAGAGACCTCGTCGGGCTCGGATTTCATCAACCAGTAATTGGGCATGGTCCCGTCATGGTGTCACATAGTCCGAAACCACGACCCACTTGCCGTCTTTGATCTGCGACAGGCGTGACTGGTCGTTGCCCAGGCGCTTGGTGGCCGTGTAGTTGCTCTTCGGGCTGCCGAACATGTCGGGCTCGAAGGTCATGCTGTCCATGGACTTGATGAAGCTGTCGGTCGTGAGGTTCGGGCCGGCCTTGGTCGCCGCCTTGATGAACGAATCGATGATCACGTAGCCGTACACCGAGAACACCGTCGGGTCCTCGTTGAACTTGGTCTTGTACTTGTTGGCCCAGAAGCGCAGCGGCTGCGACTGCTCGTCCGTGTAGGGGTTCTGCACCGTCATGGTGGCGTAGACGCCGTCCATCGCCTTGCCGCCCAGCTTGTGGATCAGGTCGGTGTAGGAAGCGCTCGAACCCAGGAAGGTCGGGTTGAAGCCGGTCTTGCGCGACTCGCCCACTGTGCCGATGGTCTCGCGAATGATGGTGCCGAGCACCACGAGGTCGCAGTTGGCGGCCTTCATCTTCGCGACCTGCGAGCTGAAGTCGGTGGCGCCTCGCTTGAACGAGGTTTTCTCGGCCAGCTCCATACCCGCGGCCTTCAGGCCTGCCTCCGCGCCGCGCTGCACCTCGAGCCCGAACTCGTCGTCCTGGTAGATGGTGCAGACCTTCTTGGCGCCCTTGTCCTTGATCATCTTCGGCAGCGCCAGGCGGATCTGGTCGTAGTAGGTGGCCGCGAACGAATACTTCAGCCGGTTCAGCGGCTCGTACATTTCGCGCGCCGCGGTAATGGGCATGAAGTTGACGACGTTCTTGTCGAACTGCACCGGCATTGCCGCCATGTTCTGCGCCGTGCCGATGTGGCCGGCCATGATGAAGATCTTTTCCTGGTTCACCAGCTTCTGCGCGGCCAGCACCGCCTTCTTCGGGTCGTAGCCCGAGTCTTCGACGAACAGCTTGAGCTTGCGGCCGTTGAGGCTGCCCTGCTCGTTGAGTTCGTCCACCCGCAGCTGCATGCCGTTGCGCGCCTGCTTGCCGAAGCCCGCGAGCGGACCCGACAGGTCCT
Organism: Variovorax paradoxus; assembly: GCF_024734665.1. Taxonomy (NCBI): domain Bacteria; kingdom Pseudomonadati; phylum Pseudomonadota; class Betaproteobacteria; order Burkholderiales; family Comamonadaceae; genus Variovorax; species Variovorax paradoxus. Next base: position 164,722 of record NZ_CP102931.1, on the reverse strand, counting down.
GGATGGTGCCGATGCGGATCTCGTCCTTGCTCACGCCCTGCTGCTGAGCGGACGCAAGCGTCGCGATCAGGCCCAGCACGGCCAGCGTCGTCAGTGTCTTGAGCTTCATGCGGTTGTCTCCTCGGGTTGACGAAAAAAACGGATCTGCAGCAATCTCGGTCAGCGATACATGGCCTCGATGCGCTCGGCGTACTTGGTCTGCACCAGCTTGCGCTTGAGCTTCATCGTGGGCGTGAGCTCCTCGTCCTCGGCGCTGAGCTGCGTTTCGAGCAGAAAGAACTTCTTGATCTGCTCGACACGCGCGAACCTGGCGTTGACGCGATCGATCTCGCCCTGGATCAAATCCTGCACTTCCTTCGTGCGCGTCAGGCTCTCGTAGTTGCTGAACGGCACGTCGTGGTCCTGTGCAAACTTCTCGACGTTCTCCTGGTCGATCATGACGATCACCGTGAGGTAGGGCTTCTTGTCGCCGATGACCACGGCATCGGTGATGTAGAGGCTGAACTTGAGCTCGTTCTCCAGCTCGCTCGGCGTCACGTTCTTCCCACCCGCCGTGATGATGATGTCTTTCATCCGGTCGGTGATGCGGAAATACCCGTCCTCGTCCATCACGCCCACGTCGCCCGTGTGCAGCCAGCCTTCGGCATCGATGGTCTCGGCGGTCTTCTCGGGCAGGTTGAGGTAACCCATGAAGACATTGGGGCCGCGCACCAGAATCTCGCCGGAGGCGGCGTCGATGCGCACCTCGTTGTAGCCAGTGGCCGGCCCGATCGAGCCCGGCTTGATGCGAGTGGCCGGCACGGCGGTGGAAGCCCCGCACGACTCCGTCATGCCCCACACCTCCAGCATCGGCACGCCGAGCGCGAGATACCACTTCACCAGCTCGGGCGAAATAGGCGCCGCGCCCGTCACCAGAAAGCGCGAACGGTGGATGCCGATGAGCTTTCGTGCGTTGTCCAGCGCCAGCACGCGCGCCAGCCTGAACTTGAACTTCAGCACCGGGCCGACGTCTTCGCCCGCCAGCACGCGGTTGGCGATCTCCTCGCCCACGCCGATGCTCCACTTGTAGGCGGCCTGCTGCAGCGGGCTGGCTTCCTTCAGCGCGATCATCACGCCCGAATAAAACTTCTCCCACACGCGCGGCACGGCCGTGAACACGGTGGGTGCAATCTCGCGCACGTTCTCGGGCACCGTCTCCGGGTTCTCTACGAAGTTGAGGATCGAGCCGGTATACATCGCGAAGTACTCGCCGCCCATGCGCTCGGCGATGTGGCACAGCGGCAGGAAGCACATGCGCTCGTCCCTCTCGTCCTGCGCGATGAGCGTGTTGTAGCCGCGCGCGGTGTACACGAGCCCGGCGTGGCTGTGCATCGCGCCCTTGGGCTTGCCGGTGGTGCCCGAGGTGTAGACGAGGATGGCGAGATCTTCGGGCCGGCAGGCCGCCACAGTGCGCTCCACGGCCTGCGGGTCGGCGGCCAGGTGCGCGCGGCCGAGGGTACGCAGCGCGTCGAGGCTCATCACCGCCGCATCGTCGAGGTCGCGCAGGCCCTCCATGTCGAACACGATCACGCAGCGCAGCCCCGGCAGGCCGGCGCGCACTTCGAGCGCCTTGTCGAGCTGCTCGTCGTCTTCCACGAAGAGCACGGTGGTGCGCGAGTCTTCGCAGAGGTAGTGCACCTGCGAAGCCGCATCGGTCGGATAAATGCCGTTGGACACACCCCCGCAGCTGAGCACAGCCAGGTCGGCGAGCACCCATTCGATAACGGTGTTCGACAAAATCGACGCGCACTCGCCCGGCGCAAAGCCGATGGCCTGGAGCCCGGCCGCGATCTCGCGCACCGCGTCGGCCGTCTGGTGCCAGCTCCAGCTGCGCCAGATGCCCAGCTCCTTTTGCCGCATCCAGATGTTGTCGCCGCGCTGCTTCACGGCATTCCAGAACATCGCGGGAATGGTGTCGCCGGGCACGACGACGTCGAGCCGGGGCTCGAAGGTGTTGAGTTCCCAGAGTCCTTGCATGGTGGCTACCTCCAGGTCTTCTTCTTTTTCCAGCGCCGCTCGCCGCGCACGCCGTCGTCCTTCACGCCGAGGTAGAACTCCTTGATGTCTTCCTTCTCCCTCAGGCGTTCGCAGGAGTCTTCCATCACGATGCGGCCGTTCTCCAGCACGTAGCCATGATCGGCCGCATTGAGCGCCATGTTGGCGTTCTGCTCGACCAGCAGGATCGTGGTGCCGCGCTCACGGTTGATGCGCACGACGATCTCGAAGATCTCCTTCGTCAGCTTCGGGCTCAGGCCAAGGCTGGGCTCATCAAGAAGAATGAGATGCGGCGCGGCCATGATCGCGCGCGAGATGGCAAGCATCTGCTGCTGGCCGCCAGAAAGCAGGCCTGCGTCCTGCGTGGCCCGTTCGCGCAGGATGGGGAAGTAGGTGTAGACCGTCTCCATGTCCCGCGCCACGCCGTCGCGATCCTTCCGGGTGTAGGCGCCCATCAGCAAGTTGTCCTTCACCGACAGCAGCGGAAACACCTCGCGGCCCTCGGGTACGTGGCTCAGGCCCTGCTGGACGATGTAGGCCGGGTCTTTGGCGGTGATGTCCTTGCCCTGGAATTCAATGCTGCCTTTGCGGGGATCGATGATTCCGGAGATGGTCTTGAGGATGGTTGTCTTGCCCGCGCCGTTCGAGCCGAGTACGGTAGCAATTTCGCCTTGCCTGACTTTCAGGCTCACGCCTCTGATGGCTTTGATGGGGCCATAAGCGCTCTCGACATTGAGGAGTTGGAGGACTGCGTCGCTCATGCCGCCACCCTCCTCAAACTGCTCACGTCATCCACAGTCCCAAGATAAGCCTCGATAACACGCGAATCCGCCTGCACCTCGCGAGGAGACCCAGTGGCCAACACTTCGCCCTGGTTCATCGCCAGCACCCGATCGGACACCTTCGAAACAAGCGACATGTCGTGCTCGACCATCAAGACAGACACCCCCAGCTCATGCTGAATGTCCTGAATCCAGAAAGCCATATCCGCAGTCTCTTCAACATTGAGGCCTGAAGACGGCTCATCGAGCAGCAGCAACTTCGGCTCCGTGCACAACGCACGCGCCAGTTCCACCACCTTGCGAACGCCATAAGGCAACCCCGCCACCATCGAATCGCGATGGTGCTGAAGGTCCAGCAGCTCGATCACCTGCTCCGCCTTCTCGCGCGCAGCAATCTCCGCTCGCCGCGTCGCAGGTGTGAAGAACACCTCGCTCCAGAACCCCGTCTGCCGGTGCGTGTGGCGACCGATCAGCAGGTTGTGCAACACCGTCGCGTGCTCGAACAGCTCGATGTTCTGGAAAGTGCGCGCAATGCCCAACGCAGCAATCGCATGCGGCGTCTGCTGCGTCAGCGCAATCGGGCCACCCCCCTCGCCATGCCACGTGATCTCGCCCGTGGTCGGCGTGTAGATGCGGCTGATCAGGTTGAACACCGTCGTCTTGCCCGCGCCGTTCGGGCCGATCAGCGTGAACACCTCGCCTCGCCGCACGTCGAAGCTCACCTTGTTGACCGCCAGCACACCGCCGAAGCGCACGCTCAGATCCTTGGCGGAAAGAAGAACGTCGCTGCTCATCTCAGCCGGTCCGACTTGGTGAACGACTTCTGCCGCTTGAACAGCCCCCTGCGGTAGAACGGAAAGAGCTGCAGCCAGGTGCGGATCTTCAGCCAACGGCCGTACAGGCCCAGCGGCTCGAACAGCACGAAGGCAATCAGCACCACGCCGTACACCAGCCCCTGCAACCCTGGCGCCTGGCCGATGACCGCCGGCAGCCAGTCCTTCCCGATGGAGATCAGCTGCGGCATCGCGATCAGGAAGATCGCGCCCAGGAACGCGCCGTGCACCGAACCGAGCCCGCCGATCACCACCATCAGCAGCAGGTCGATGGACTGCAGGATGCTGAACTGGTCCGGCGAGATGAAACTGAGCTTGTGCGCATACAAGGCCCCGCCCAGTCCCGCGAGCGCGGCCGAGATCGCGAACGACATCGTCTTGTAGCGCGCGAGGTGAATGCCCATGCTCTGCGCCGAAATTTCCGAATCACGAATCGCGACGAAGGCCCGCCCGGTCGGCGAGCGCAGCAGGTTCAGGATGCCCAGCGTGCTCAGCACCGCCACCACCAGGCACAGAAAGTAGAAACCGTCGCCCGAGCCCAGCGACCAGCCGAAGAGCTGCGGCGATTTCACGTGCAGCCCCGCATTGCCGCCCGTCACGCTCTCCCACCGCGCAAACACCTCCTCGACGATGAAGCCGAACGACAGCGTCGCGATGCCGAGGTAAATGCCCTTCACGCGCAACGCCGGCAGCGCGACCACCACGCCCACCGCCGCCGACAACGCTGCGGCAGCCACCAGCGCCAGCGGAAATGGCACGCCAAGATTCGTCAACACGCCCTGCGTATACGCACCCGTGCCGAGGAACGCCGCATGCCCGATGGAAAACTGCCCCGTGAAGCCGGCCAGCAGCATCAACCCCAACCCGACGATCCCGTAGATCAGCACGAAGGTCAGCTGCGCCAGCCAGTACTCGTCGATGACCCAAGGCGCGACGATGAGGAACGCAATGAGCAAGCCATACCAGAACACATGCCCGCCGTGGCGCGCAAGGCGAATGTCCTGGTCGTAGCTGGTCTTGAAGATGAAGCGCATATGAGACTTACACCTTCTTGCGCAGCTTCTCGCCAAACAATCCGTTCGGCTTGATCATGAGCATCAGCAGCACCACGATGTATGGTGCTGTGTCCTTGAAACCGTCGGGCAGGTAGAAGCCCGCGAATGACTCGACGATGCCGATCACCAGCCCGCCGACGATGGCGCCCGGCAGGCTGCCGAAGCCTCCCACCACCGCCGCCGGAAAAGCCTTCAGCCCGATGAAGCCCATGTTCGCGTGCACGAAGGTGATGGGCGCTAGCAGCATGCCCGCAATAGCTGCCACCGCCGCCGCGAGCCCCCACACCAGCCCGTTGAGCCGCTTCACCGGAATGCCCATGTAGTAGGCCGCCAGCTGGTTCTGCGACGAAGCCTGCATCGCGATGCCCAGCTTGCTGTAGCGGAACATCGCGAACAGCAGCCCGCACAGGATGGCCGTGGCGATGATGATCGCCAGCTGCTCCAGGTTGACCACCAGCTCGCCGAGCTTCCAGATCTGGTCCTTGTAGGGCACGGCCAGCGTGTGCGTTTCGGTGCCGATGCCTGGCACCATGGTGATGAGCCCGCGCGCCACGTAGGCGATGCCGATGGTCAGCATCACGATGGAGAACTGCGGCTGCCCGAGGATGGGCCGTATCACCACCAGTTCGAGCAAAACGCCGAAGGCCGCCATCGCCACCACCGCGAAGATCACCGCGAGCCAGAACGGCATGCCGAACAGCGACATGCCCGCGAACGCGCCGAAGGCACCGAGCATCATCAGGTCGCCTTGCGCGAAGCTCACGGTTTCGGTGGCCTTGTAGATCAGCACGAAGCCCAGCGCGATCAGGCCGTATATGCAACCTTGCGCAATGCCCGACAGCAGGAGTTGAAGGATCTGCATGGGGCCCCTGCGCCGCGCCTACTGCCTGAAGCCGCCGGCCGCGTCGTGCAGCGCAAGGCGGCGCGAGCCGGCCACGATGTCACTGGGCTTGAGGCCGTAGACCTGGCGGATCGAATGGCTGAAGTGCGTCGAGTCGGGGTAGCCGGTGTCGAGCGCGATGTCGGTCAGCGTGCTGCCCTGTTGCACGTAGCGCAGCAGGCTGCGCGCACGCTTCCAGGCGCGGAAGGCCCTGAAGGCCATGCCAGTCTCCTGCTTGAACAGATGCAGGAAGCGCGAGAAAGACAGGTGCACCGAGGCTGCGCACTCCTCGGCCGACATCGGCGTGGCGGGGTCGGCGTTGATGGCGTCGGCCACCTTGCGGATGCGCGCATCGAGCGCGCGCGGCGCCAGCGCTTCGCCGAAGAACATCGCGTCGAAGTCGAAGCCCTCGAAACTCATGCCGCGCGCCGAGGCCGCCAGCAGGTGCGCATGGGCCTCGCGCACGCGCTGCACGAAGGCCGGCGCCTCGACCGGGCCGCAATGCTGCAAAAAGGCCGGCATGCGCGCCGGATCGACCGACTCCGATTCGATCAGCAGGTTGAAGATCAGCGGATGCGCGCACTCCACCTGGTGCAGCACATGCGGCGGCACCACGATGAATTCACCGGTCATCCACGCCCCGCCGCCAATGCGGATGCGGTTCGGCGGCGCGCCGGCAGGCGACACGTACACGCCGTGCCCGCCCATCGTGCGCTCGGCGGCGGCGCCGAGCAGACCGGCATAGAACACGCGATGCGGCGTGAGCCACATCAGGCGTTCCCCCTGCCGTGCGGCGCCGCTCAACCTTGTGTGCGTTGGCGGCGTCGTCCTTGTTCGCTGCATGGTGTTTGTCTCCTGCATCGGTGGACTGCCACTGCGGGGTGGCGTCTTTGTTGGCTGGATCGTAGCGGCGCGAGCCGCCCGCGCGATATCGATTTGCGCGGGGACTTTCCCTAGGCCGGTGCCAGTGCGCGGCGCAGTTCGGCGGCGCAGAGCGCCACTGCCGTGTTGGCCTCGTCGAGTACCTTGCCCATGGTGATGAAGCCATGGATCTGGCGCTCGAAGCACACGTACACGGCATGGTTGCCGGCGGCGGTCAACGCCTCGGCATACGCGGCGCCTTCGTCGCGCAGCGGGTCGTAGCCGGCGGTGAGCACCAGCGCAGGCGGCAGCTTCGACAGGTCGGTGTGCAGCAGCGGCGAGGCGCGCCAGTCGAGGTCGTGCGCCGGGTCGGTGATGTAGTGGTCGTGGAAGTACGTCATCGTGTCGCTGGTCAGCAGGTAGCCCTGCCCGTTGGCCTGGTGTGACGGATGGCCACGGCGCATGTCGGTGGCCGGGTAGATCAGCAGCTGGAAGGCGATGGGCAGGTCGCCGGCATCGCGCGCGGCAATCGAGACCACCGCCGCGAGGTTGCCGCCAGCGCTGTCGCCGCCCACCGCGAGACGGCTCGCATCGAGCCCCAGCGCCGCGGCTTCGCGACGCACCCAGCGGGTGGCGGCCAGCGCGTCGTCGACGGCGGCGGGAAAGCGGTGCTCCGGGCCCATGCGGTAGTCGACCGCGACCACCGCACAGCCTGCGCCGTTGGCCAACTCGCGACACAGCACGTCATGTGTGTCGAGATCGCCGATGACCCAGCCACCGCCGTGGTAATACACCAGCACCGGCAGCGGGCCGGCGCCGGAACCGAGCGGGCGGTAGAGCCGCACCGGGATGGTGCCGTGCGGGCCGTCGGCGGCAAGGTCGCGCACCTCGGCCACTTCGGCCGGCAGCGGCTGCGTGGCGGCGCGGCGTTCACGGTAGAAGGCCCGCGCGTCGGCGGGCGACAGGGTGTGCGTCGGCGGAATGCCGCGCGCCTCGATGAAGTCGAGCAAGGCGCGAGCCTGGGGGTGCAGCATGGTGTCTCCGGTGGAACCGCTCGACCATGCCCGCGCCGTTGCGGCGCGGCTTGCGAAAACTGGCTATGCCTTGCGCGGCTTCACGCGCGAGGCGGCTTCCTTGGCGAGCTTGCGGGCGGTGTCGGTGTCGGCCGCATGCACCAGCGCCACGCCCATGCGGCGCTTGGTGAAGCTCTCGGGCTTGCCGAACAGGCGGATGTCGCTGCCGGGCACCTGCAGCGCCTCGGCCACGCCGTCGAAGGCGATGCCGGTGGCGTCCACGCCGCCGTAGATCACCGCGCTGGCACCCGGGCTCTTGAGCGAGGTGTCCACCGGCAGGCCGAGGATGGCGCGCGCATGCAGCTCGAACTCGTTCTGCCACTGCGTGGCCATGGTGACCATGCCGGTGTCGTGCGGGCGCGGGCTCACTTCGCTGAACCAGACTTCATCGCCCTTCACGAACAGCTCGACGCCGAACAGGCCCTGGCCACCCAGGTCGGCCGTCACGGCCTGTGCGATCTGCTGTGCCTTCTGCAGCGCAGCGGGCGCCATGGGGTGCGGCTGCCAGCTTTCCACGTAGTCGCCGCTCACCTGCACGTGGCCGATGGGGTCGCAGAACTGCGTCTGCACAGCGCCGCCGGCATCCTTGGCGCGCACGGTGAGCAACGTGATCTCGTAGTCGAAGTCGATGAAGCCCTCGACGATCACGCGGCCATGGCTCACTCGGCCGCCGGCCATGGCGTAGTCCCAGGCCTTCTGCACGTCGGCGGGGCCGTCGATCTTGCTCTGGCCCTTGCCGGAGCTGCTCATCACGGGCTTGACGATGCAGGGGTACCCGATGCCGCCATCGATGGCGGCTTGCAGCTCGGCCAGCGAGTCGCAGAACTTGTAGGGGCTGGTCGGCACGCCCAGCGTCTCGGCGGCCAGGCGGCGGATGCCTTCGCGGTCCATCGTGAGGCGGGCGGCGCGGGCCGTGGGAATCACGCGTACCACGCCGGCGTCTTCGAGCTGCTGCAGCATGGGCGTGGCGATGGCCTCGATCTCGGGCACCACCAGCGTGGGCTTCTCGGCCTCGATCAGCGCTTTCAGCTGCTCGGGATCGCTCATGGTGATGGTGCGGGCGTGGTGCGCCACCTGCTGGCCGGGGGCGTTCTCGTAGCGGTCGACGGCGATGGTCTCGACGCCGAGGCGCTGCAGGGCGATCAGCACCTCCTTGCCTAGTTCGCCGGAGCCCAAAAGCATCACGCGGGTTGCAGAAGGGGAAAGGGGGGTGCCAAGGGTGGTCATGGTCGGAGAGTCGAAAAGAGCGGGAAAACGAGCAGGGAAAAGCAACCGCCGCACTGTAAGCCACCGGCGGGTCGCCGGTGTCGCACGCGGCAACGGCGCGGCCGCGGGGCTGCTTCACAATCAATGTTTTGCCGTGGCGCCAGCCGCGCGCACCCCCTTTTTGTTTTCTTCAAGGAGTTCTCTCATGGCTATCCAGACTGTCGGCATCATCGGTGCCGGAACGATGGGCAACGGCATCGCGCAGGCCTGCGCTGTGGCCGGCGTGAATGTGGTGATGGTCGACATCGCCCAGGCGGCGGTCGACAAGGGCCTGGCCACGGTGTCGGGCAGCCTCGACCGCCTGATCAAGAAGGAAAAGCTCACCACCGAGCAGAAGGCCGCCGCGCTGGCGCTCATCAAGGGCTCGACCAACTACGAAGACCTGAAGAGCGCCCAACTGGTGATCGAGGCGGCCACCGAGAACCACGCGCTCAAGCTCAAGATCCTCAAGCAGGTCGACGACATGCTGGCGCCCGAAGTGATCATCGCGTCGAACACCTCGTCGATCTCGATCACGCAGCTGGCAGCCGCCACCTCGCGCCCCGACCGCTTCATCGGCATGCACTTCTTCAACCCGGTGCCGATGATGGCGCTGGTGGAGCTGATCCGCGGCTACCTCACGAGCGACGCCACGCACGATGCAGTGAAGGCATTGGCCGAGACGCTCGGCAAGTCGCCGATCACGGTGAAGAACGCGCCGGGCTTCGTGGTCAACCGCATCCTGGTGCCGATGATCAACGAGGCCTTCTTCGTGCTGGCCGAGGGCATCGCCACGGCGGAAGACATCGACGCCGGCATGAAGCTGGGCTGCAACCAGCCCATCGGCCCGCTGGCGCTGGCCGACATGATCGGCCTGGACGTGTGCCTGGCCGTGATGGAGGTGTACCTGGAGCAGTTCGGCGATTCCAAGTACCGCCCCTGCCCGCTGCTGAAGGAAATGGTCGCGGCCGGCCAGTTGGGCCGCAAGACGGGCCGCGGCGTGTACACCTACTGATCCGCAGAGCCACAACAAAAACACGGAGACAAGACCGATGACTGCGACCCCCACCAACCCGCCCGCAGAAGGCTGCATCGACACTCAGGTGCTCGACCATGTGCTGCTGATCGGCATCAACCGCCCTGCCAAGCGCAACGGCTGGACGCCGCCGATGTTCAAGCAGCTGGCCGAGGCCTACACCCGGCTCGACGACGACCCGAACCTGCGCGTGGGCGTGCTGCATGCCTTCGGCGACCACTTCACGGCAGGCCTCGACCTGCCGGCGGTCACCGAGTACATGAAGCGCGGCGAGAAGGCCATTCCGGCCGGCATGGTGGAGCCGCACGACTTCGGCCTGCCTGATTACCGCCGCCGCACCAAGCCGATGGTGGTGGCGGTGAAGGGCATCTGCTTCACGGTAGGCATCGAGCTGATGCTGGGCGCTGACATCGTTGTCGCGGCCGACAACTGCCGCTTCTCGCAGATGGAAGTGCAGCGCGGCATCATGGCCACGGGCGGCGCCACGCTGCGCATGGCCGAGCGCGCGGGCGTGGGCAACGCGATGCTGCACCTGCTGACGGCGGATGAGTTCGACAGCGCCGAGGCCTATCGCCTGAACTTCGTGCAGAAGGTGGTGCCGGCAGGGCAGGAGCTCGATGCGGCGCTGGCCATTGCGCAGCGCATCGCAGCCCAGGCGCCGCTGGCAGTGGTGGCCACGCGGCTCAACGTGATCAAGGCGGTCGAGCAGGGGCCGCTGGCTGCGGTGTCGGAGTTCATCGAGACACAGAAGCGCCTGTCGAACAGCGAGGACGCCGCCGAGGGTGTGCGCTCTTTCATCGAACGCCGCCCGGCGCGTTTCAGCGGCCGTTGATCCCCCTTCATCCAGAACAACAACATGTCCCTCTTCATTCGCACGGCGCTTGCCGCCGCCTTCACCCTGCTCGCCGTGAACACCACCTCCGCCCAGACGCCCACGCCCCCCGCGCTGCCAGACCCCGCGGCCACCTCGGTCGATGCGCTGGGCTGGATGAAGGGCTTTCCGCCCCCGCCCGACAAGCTCATCACCTTCGACAACCCGGCCGGTGGCGTGTTTCCGCGCACGCGCTGGAGCTTCTCGCACGTGCGCGAGACAGTGCCCACCGCCAACGTGTGGCGCGGCAGCGGTGCGGCCAGCCCGCTGCCGGCAGCAACGCCGCGCTTCGACATCGAGGCAGTGACGTTCAAGCCGCTGGGCAGCGACGCAACGCTCAACTTCGCCCAGATGATCTCCGGCACCTACACCGACGGCATCCTGGTGCTGCACCGCGGCAAGGTGGTCTACGAGAAGTACTTCGGCGCGCTCACGCCCGAGCGCCCGCACATCGCGATGTCGGTCACCAAGTCCTTCGTGGGCACGCTGGCGGCCATCCTCGCGGACGAAGGCAAGCTCGACCCGGCCGCGCCCGTCACCAAGTACCTCCCCGAACTCAAGGACACCGCCTACGGCGACGCCACCGTGCGCCAGGTGATGGACATGACCGTGGGCGTGCACTACTCCGAGAACTACGCCGACCCCAAGGCCGAGATCTGGGACTACGCCCGTGCCGGCGGCATGCTCACCCAAGGCCAGAACTACACCGGCCCGAAGTCGTTCTACGAGTTTCTCGTCACGCTGAAGAAGGAAGGCGAGCACGGTGACGCGTTCGCCTACAAGACCGTCAACGCCGAGGTGCTGGCCTGGATCGTGCGCCGCGCCAGCAATCAGTCGCTGGCCGACCTGCTGAGCGAGAAGATCTGGCGCCGCATCGGCGCCGAGCAGGACGCCTACTTCATGGTCGACCGCATCGGCACCGAGTCAGGCGGCGGCGGCCTCAACACCGTGCTGCGCGACCTTGCGCGCTTCGGCGAGACCATGCGCAACGGCGGCCGTGCGCCCAACGGGCAGCAGGCCATTCCGAAGGCAGTGGTGGAAGACATCCAGCGCGGCGGCGACCCGGCGAAGTTCGTGAAGGCCGGCTATCCGCTGCTCAAGGGCTGGTCGTACCGCGACATGTGGTGGGTCTCGCACAACCCGCACGGTGCATACATGGCGCGCGGCATCCACGGCCAGAGCATCTATGTGGACCCGAAGGCCGAGATGGTGATCGTGCGCTATGCGGCGCACCCGGTGGCAGCCAACGGCGCGAACGATCCGCTGACGCTGCCCGCGTTCCAGGCGATGGCCGAGGCGCTGATGCGCCCCTGAGGCTCAGGCGGCGGCCCGCTCGCGGGCAATGACCAGGAGGCCGTCCATGATCAGGCTCTCGACCAGCTCGAAGTGCCCGTTCATGACGGGCGCCATCTTCCAGCCCGCGCCGCCGGTCATGTAGCAGGCCGGCTCCATGCCGCAGTGCGAGCGCACGTGCTGCACCATGCGTTCGACCGCGCCGGCAATGGCGTAGGTGCCGCCGCTGGTGAGCGCGTCGCTGGTGTTGGTGGGAAATTCGCGCACTTCGCCGGTGGGCACATGCAGCCCCGCCGTGCCCGACTCCAACGCGCGCAGCATGATGCCGTGGCCCGGCAGGATCAGGCCGCCGAGGAACTTGCCTTCGGTGTCGATCGCCTCGACGGTCACGGCCGTGCCGATCAGCACCACCACCATCGGCCGCGGCGGCTGCCCGGGTCTCTCGGCCAGCATGCGGTGGCGCGCACCGATCATCGCCACGAAGCGGTCGGCGCCCAGGCGCGTGGGATGGTCGTAGCCGTTGACGATGCCGGCCTCGCCGGCGCTGGGCATCACCCAGCGGGGAGTGCAGTCGAAGCGCTCGACGATCTGTTCTTCGGCGCGGCGCCGCACCGCGTCGCCGGCCACCACGCAGCCCAGCATGGAGCCGGGCGAAGGCAGGTCGGCCCAGGGGCCGTCGGCCAGCCGTTCGATGTGGTCGAGGAATTCGGCGCCCTGCGCCTGCAACGCGGCGCCGGGGCGGGCCGAGTCGTAGAGCGCCCATTTGAGGCGGGTGTTGCCGATGTCGATGGCGAGGAAGGGGGATGACATGCGCGGGATTATTGCGACTTTGTGTCTATTCCTGCTGGCGCGTCGCTGACACACGCGGCATGGGCCTACGCCAGCCCTCGGTGTTCCGCCGCTACATTCGCCAATTCCATCCACCACCGCACAAGGAGAAAGCCATGGGATTGCTGAGTTTCATCAAGGAGGCGGGCGAGAAACTGTTCGGCGGATCGTCGGCGCAGGCCGCCACGCCCGACGCCAACGCGGCGGCGGCAGCCGCCATCAAGACCTACATCGAGACGCAGAACCTGGGCCTCACGGGCCTCGAGGTTACCTACACCGCCAGCAGCGGCGTGGTCACTCTTGCCGGCCATGCACCCTCGCAGGAAGCCAGCGAAAAAGCTTCGCTGGCCGCGGGCAACGTGGCGAACGTGACCAGCGTCGAGAACAACCTCGTCGCCCCGGCCGCGCCGCCCGCGCAGTACCACGACGTGGTGAGGGGCGACACGCTGTCGGCCATCTCGAAGAAGTACTACGGCGATGCCAACAAGTACAACGCGATCTTCGAGGCGAACAAGCCGATGCTGACGCACCCGGACAAGATCTATCCGGGGCAGAAGTTGCGCATTCCTGCGCTGAGCTGATCTTTCGTTCTTCGATCGGCAAAAGGCCTACCGATTTCGGTGGGCCTTTTTTGTTTCTTTCCGGGGTGCGTGCGAATGACACCGGGTACTCCCCTCCGCGAATGTCCCCCGGCGGCGAGAGCGCACCCCGAACAGGAATCCCTAGTTCTGCTTCCAAGGCAGCCCACGCTTGCGCCAGCCGCCAATCTGCCCACGATGCCCCTGCTCGTCCGGGTTCCCCTCAAAGCCTTCGAGGATGTTGTAGGCCTCAAGACCCAGTTCCGTCGCGCGCTTGGCGGCGGAGATGGAGCGCACGCCGCTGCGGCACAGCAGCACCAGCTTCTTCTTGCCTTCGGCGGCGGCGCGGATGCCGTCGTCGAACGCGGCGTTCATCGCCATGCCCGGCCATTGCTTCCAGGCCAGAGGCACGGCGCCGGGCACGTAGCCGACCCATTCGCGTTCGGCGTCGGTGCGCACGTCGACCAACACGGCCTCGCCGCTGGCCACCCACTGCGCGGCCTGCTCGGGCGTCACGTCGCCGGCATAGCCTTTTTCCCCAACTGGTTCAGTCATCTCTTTGCGTCCTTCAAATGAATAGGGTTACTTCCCAGGCAGCGGCCGTCTTTACGTTGCCCGATGCCCTCGCCGGATGGTGGAATTTTTCACCAGTTCGTGAAAACCCTGTTTGTCACGTTTTCCTGCGCGCCAAAGATGCGGCTTGGACCTGCCAAACATAACTCCAAGGGGCGGGCAGGGTTTCTTCGTCATCAGAACTTGTTTTGGAGAGAGACAACATGACAGACAGCAAATCACCCCGCCGCCGCAACCTCCTCAAGGGTGCAGCCGTGGCCGCAGGCGCCATGTCGGTGCCGATGGTCAGCGTGGCCCAGACCACATCCTTGCGCTTCCAGAGCACCTGGCCCGCCAAGGACATCTTCCACGAGTACGCCAACGACTTCGCCAAGAAGGTCAATGACATGGCCGGCGGGCGCCTCAAGATCGAAGTGCTGCCCTCGGGCGCCGTGGTGCCCGCCTTCCAGCTGCTGGAGGCGGTGAACAAGGGCACGCTCGACGGCGGCCATGGCGTGGTGGCCTACCACTACGGCAAGAACTCGGCGCTCGCGCTGTGGGGCTCGGGCCCGGGCTTCGGCATGGACGCCAACACCGTGCTGGCCTGGCACAACTACGGTGGCGGCAAGGCGCTGCTCGAGGAGATCTACAAGAGCCTGAACATGGAAGTGGTGTCGTACCTCTACGGCCCCATGCCCACGCAGCCGTTGGGCTGGTTCAAGAAGCCGGTGGCCAAGGTCGAGGATATGAAGGGCCTGAAGTTTCGCACCGTCGGGCTCGCGGTCGACATGTTCACCGAGATGGGCACGGCGGTGAACCCGCTGCCCGGCGGCGAGATCGTGCCCGCGCTGGACCGTGGGCTGATCGACGCGGCCGAGTTCAACAACGCATCGAGCGACCGCACGCTGGGCTTCCCCGACGTGGTGAAGAACTGCATGCTGCAGAGCTTCCACCAGTCGGGCGAGCAGTTCGAGGTGCTGTTCAACAAGGGCAAGTACAGCGCGCTGTCGCAGGAGCTGCGCTCGATCATCGACTACGCGGTGCAGGCCGCGAGCGCCGACATGAGCTGGAAGGCGGTGCAGCGCAACTCGCAGGACTATGCCGACATGAAGAAGGCCGGCATCAAGTTCTACAAGACGCCCGGCGCCGTGCTGCGCGCGCAGCTCGCGGCCTGGGACAAGACCGTGGCGAAGAAGGCCGAGGAGAACCCGCTGTTCAAGAAGGTGCTGGAGTCGCAGCGCGTGTTCGCCGAGCGTGCGCTGCAGTGGCAGAACGACTACGGGGTGGACTTCAAGATGGCCTACAACCACTACTTCAGTAAAAAGAAGGCCTGAAGAATCTCGGTGACGGTTCGCGCCAGCCATACGGAATGTTCCGGATGGCTGGCTTTCCGATGCGTGCTTTGCTGTTTGCCCATGCCTTCATGACCATCCAACGCTTCCTCCACACCGTCGACCGCTTCAGCATGGTCGTGGGCAAGACCTTCTCGTGGCTCATCGTGGCGCTGATGCTGCTGGTGTGCGGCGAGGTGTTCAAGCGCTATGCGCTCAACGCGCCCACCGCCTGGATCTTCGACGCCAACAACATGCTCTACGGCACGCTCTTCATGATGGGCGGCGCCTACACGCTCTCGCAGGCGGGGCACGTGCGCGGCGATTTTTTCTACGGCAGCATGAAGCCGCGCACGCAGGCCGCGCTCGATCTCGTGCTGTTCGCGCTCTTCTTCCTGCCCGGCGTGGTGGCACTCACCTGGTCGGGCTGGACCTACTTCGGCGAATCGCTGGCAATGCACGAGCAGACCTTCAACGCCGACCCGATTCCGGTGTACCCGTTCAAGTTCGTGATCCCCGTGGCCGGCGCGGTGCTGCTGCTGCAGGGCATCGCGGAGATGGTGCGCTGTGCGCTGTGCCTGAAGACCGGCGTGTGGACACCCCGCCTGAAGGACGCGGAAGAAATGGACGTGGTCGGCGAACAGCTCGCCGGCAGCAGCTACGTCGATGAAGCCGACAAGCGCGAGGTGATCGACAAGGCCAAGGCCATCGAGCAGGCTGCGCAGCAGCGCAAGAGCGACTCGACCGGAGGTGCGGCATGAGCGAACCCGCACTCGGCCTCCTGATGCTCGGGCTGATCGTGGTCGTGATCATGCTCGGCTTTCCCACGGCGTTCACGCTGATGGGCCTTGGCATGTTCTTCGGCTTCATCGCCTTCTACGACCCCGCTTCGCCCTGGCTCGACAACAAGGTCTTCGACCTGATGGTGCAGCGCGCCTTCGGCGCCATGACCAACGAGACGCTTCTCTCGATACCGCTGTTCGTGCTGATGGGCTACGTGATGGAACGCGGCGCGCTGGTGGACAAGATGTTCCACAGCGTGCAGCTCGCGTTCCGCCGCGTGCCTGGCTCTCTCGCGGTGACAACGCTGATCGTCTGCACCTTCTGGGGCATCGCGAGCGGCCTGGTCGGCGCGGTGGTGGTGCTGATGGGCGTGATCGCGATGCGGCCGATGCTCAACGCGGGCTACGACACGCGGCTCGCGGCCGGCGTGATCACGGCCGGCGGCACGCTCGGCATTCTCATTCCGCCCTCGGTGATGATCATCGTGTACGCGGCGGTGGCCGGGCAGTCGGTGGTGAAGCTCTATGCAGCCGCCATGTTCCCGGGCTTCTTCCTCGCGTTTCTCTACCTGCTCTACGTGATCGGCTGGGCCGTGCTGCAGCCGAAGGTGGCGCCCAAGCTGCCGCCTGACCAGCAACGCGCGCCGGTCACGCCGTGGGTTGCGCACATCGCGGCCAGCTATTCGCCGCGCATGCTGCCGGCGCTGTTCGCGGCCGTGGTGTCGCCTGCGCGTGCCATGCGCGGTGCGGCGGAAGGCGTACGCATCACCTGGTGGCTGCTGCTGCGCAGCCTGCTGAATGCGCTGGTGCCGCTGGCGCTCGCAGTTGCGACGCTGGGCTCGGTGTGGTGGTACGTGACGATCTACTCGCAGAAGGACAACAACGCGCCGGTGGTGGCGCAGCAGCAGTCGACGCAGAAGGCCGAAGCCCCGGCTGCTGCTGCATCGCCCGAGGCCTCCGGCACTGGGCTCGCCGAGCCACCCACGTCCGACGAACCGAAAGAGTCCGCATCGGAAGGCAGCCTGCAAGAGCCTCCCGGCGGTGTCGAGGAACCACCCGGCAGCGAAGCCCCTTCAGCACCGCCTGCTGCGGAAGGCGGCCTGCAACAACTTGGCGAAGCCGTCGATGCACCGAAAACCGCCGCAGTGCCCGAAGCCTTCTACACGGGCTTCCTGCTCGCCAGCCTCTTCACGCTCGCGCTGCTCGCCTGGTACTACTGGCGCATGGATGCCGAGCAGTTCGAAATCCTGCGCATGCTGGTGTCGTCGGTGATGCCGCTGGCCACGCTGACACTGGTGGTGCTGGGCGTGATCTTGTTCGGCATTACCACCGCCACGGAATCGGCCGCGGTCGGCGCGGCCGGCGCCTTTCTCATGGCCTGGCAGGCCGGCACACTCGACTTCAAGAAGACCAAGGAGGCCGTGTTCCTCACGCTCAAGACCACCTCGATGGTCTGCTGGCTCTTCGTGGGCTCGGCGCTGTTCTCGGCGGTGTTCGCGCTGCTGGGCGGGCAGCGCATCATCGAGGAATGGGTGATGGGCATGAACCTCACGCCCTTGCAGTTTCTGCTGTTGTCGCAGGCGATCATCTTCGTGCTGGGCTGGCCGCTGGAGTGGACCGAGATCATCGTGATCTTCGTGCCCATCTTCCTGCCGCTGCTCGCGCACTTCCAGATCGACCCGCTGCTGTTCGGCGTGCTGGTGTTCGTGAACCTGCAGGCAGCGTTCCTCTCGCCGCCGGTGGCGATGTCGGCCTTCTATCTGAAAGGAGTGTCGCCACCGCACGTGACGATCAACCAGATCTTCGCGGGGATGATGCCGTACATGCTGATCGTGATCCTGTGCATGGTGTTCATGTACATCTGGCCGGGGCTGACGCTTTGGCTGCCGCAGTATCTGTACGGGTGAGGGCCGACGCCGGTGGGCGGCGCCTGACGGCGACAAGCAGCTCAGCGCCTGGGGTGCCCGGGGAGTCGCTCAACGCTGCAAAGCAGCTTGTCGTCGCTGTTCTTCTCGTATTCGGCCATCGATCGATATCCAGTGGCATTCCAATACTGCGGCTGCTTCGGGTCCAGGCTCAGGACGATCACGCCAAAGCCGCACGGCGTTCCTTGCAAGACGAAAACTGCTTCTTGCTCAGAGCCGTCGGATTCTTTCTTGAGCATCCGATAAGGCGTTTTCCTGCAGGCCGCAAAGGGTGTGCGCCACTCGATGACCTTGCTCTGTACCGACAGCTTTCCAAAGCACTGCCTGCCGGTGCCTTGATATTCGCCGACGAACGGAAGATCGGCTGCCAGCACGGGTCCGGCGAGCATCAGGCCAAGCGCGCCCAGAAGCGGGAAATCAAATCTCGTCATTTGCATGCGGCGGCATCGCGTTGTTGGATCACGTTGATCGCATAGTCAAGTTTTTGGGAATATCGGGGATCTCCCGTGTTGTACCGGTTCGCTACCGTCATTGAAGTCAAAGGCATCCACCGCGTGATGACCTTCTGCATGGAAGCCTTCCGGTAATTTAAAGTCTGCCCGGGTCGAAGTACATGGGCAGATGGATTCATCTTCTTCATGACCTCGACGGTGCTGCCTCGAGCCTTGGCAATCTTCTCGATGGTGTCGCCCGGCTGGACTGTGGCTTCGTAAATCCTGATGTCCGCATCGGTAACGCTGCGGGTTTCGAAGCTGGCCGAGCGCATGAGCAGATAGCCAATGCCCGCGCGAATGTTCTGTGCCGGTTCGGCTCGGACGCGATTGGCCGACAGGTTCATCTGCGGCGGCAATATCAGCTCGCCGCCCTTGTCCTTTGCCAGGAGATCGCTCAGGCCCGGATCGTTGTACATCCCGATCTGGATGGGGTTGGATTTCCACAGCTCCTTGTTGGCACCCGTCTCTACCCACACCATCGCCTTGACGAGTTGCCAATTCAGCGGTGTGTAGCCTGCCTTGCCGGAAAGATGGCGATTGAACTCGTTGACTGCCAACTGGATTTCGCAGTCGTAGACGTCCCAACTGTCATCCGATTTGCCGATGTCGTCCTGCCACTTTTCAAAACCGGACTTTGGCTTGGGCGTGGCGTGCCTGCTCTCCGTATGGCGCGCTCGGTGTGCGGCTTCGGTCATTCGATCCCCCTGTCTTTTGGTTTGCTCTTGAAAGCGTTCGAGCATATGGACCTCGTGCGTGGCAAGAAGAATCCATCGCTCAGAACTGCGGCGCATTGTGGTTCCCGCTCGTTTCAGAATGGCGAACGCTGCAAAGCCAAGAGCCGCGGAAACGCTGGCTTGCTCGCTCGGCTGGAAGCGAGCCGATCCATTCAGGGTTATCGGAAGCTTGCGGCGCCGACTCAGCGCCGCCGCTCCACATACGGCCGCGCCTGCAGCAGCACGATACGGTCGCCCACGGTGGCCCACTCGATGTCCTGATCGACCGCGTTGAACGTGCGCTTCACCGCAGCGCCCACGTTCGCCAGGCGCACCACCAGCTCATCGGTCAGTACGTTGCGCCCGGCTTCCACCGGCACCTCTTTCACCCCGCCCTCCTTGTCGAGCTGCAGCGAGGTTTCCTCGGCCGACCGGCTCAGCACCTGGATCGCCTTCGACCAGCTCGAATACATCACCTGCTCCGCCACGCGCTGCCCCTCGACCACGCGGATGCCGATGCCGCGCTTGGCCGAGATGTAGGTGACGTGCGGATGCCCCGCGTCGAACGGGTCGCGGGTGATCATCACGCCGGCGTTGGTCGAGTCGATGGCGGTCTGCACGAACACGCCCATCAACACCGATTCGGCGCCGAAGCCCGCGGCGCTGCGAGCTTCCCAGGCTTCGGGGTTGAAGACCGAGGCCCAGACCTTCTTCACCGCAACTTCGAGCGCGTCGCCGGTCTTGACGTTGGGCACCGTGGTGTAGAGCCCCGCGCCGCTGAAGCCGGGCAGGTCTTCGGAGTTGGACGAGCTGCGCACGAACACGCCGCCACCGCCCAGCTGCGACTGCCACGCGGCGCGCCATGCCGCCGCGGCGGCGGCATTGACTGGCCATTGCACGATCTCGTCGCGCAGTTGGGCCAGCGCTTTCTGGCGAATCTTCGGGTCGCTTGCGAAGCCGGGCTGCTGCTGCATGCGCACGATGCGCTCGGCAAGGCCGTTGGCGCGCATGAAGCGATCGTAGTGCGCGAACGGAATGCAGAAACCGTCGGGCACCGAGGTACCCGGAATGTGCGCGGCCAGCATGGCCCCGAGGTTCGCGGCCTTGGTGCCGCACTGCGCGTTGTTGCGCGCGCGCAGTGACGCCAGCGGCAGCAGGCGGGTTTCGCGCAGGTCGGGTTTGATGGCGCGCGCGCTGCCGGGCGTGGCGCCGGTGGACGCTGTGCGCGCGGCGCGCGGTGGCAGCGCCGCGATCTCTTCAGGCGTAAGGAGGCGCACCTGGTAGCCCGAGGCAGCCACCTTCAACGCGACCCATTGGCCCGCGTGCGCTTTCAGCACCGTGGCGGCGTCGCGTACATAAGCGTTCGGAATGCCCCAGCCCTTGGCCAGCAGGTTGACGTGCGAGAGCGCGGTCGAGGGCCGCTCGGTCAGCACGCCCGCCACCGGCGGCAGGCTGATCGGCACCTGCCGCAGCACGGCGATGTCGTCGGGCAGCAGCGCGTTGATGCCGGATTCGTCGTCCACGATGCGCACGCGGCCGGTGGCGGTGCCCAGGTTCATCGGCAGGAAGGGCTGCTCGCGGATCAGCGCCTCCTGGCTCACGGAGTCGATGCCGGCTTCCTTCGCCACGCGTTCGTGCAGCGTGGAGTTGGTCTTGAACTTCACCGGCGCGAAGAAGCTGGCCTTGACCTGCTCGTCGGCCTGCCGCAGCAGCGGCGCAGTGAGCCGGTCGCCCTCCCAGAACTCGTAGGTGAAGGTGCCGATGTTCTGCTGCCAGCTCAGCGTGCCGAACAGGAAGCGTCGGTCGGGCACGAGGTAGTTGCGGTCGATCTCGCGCTTGGCGGTGCTCGACGCCAGCCGGGTGTCGCGCAGGAAGCGCACGTGCAGTTGATAGCGCGGCGTGTCGATGTAGTACATGCGCGCCGGCCTGGCTTGCCGGTCGATGGCGAACAGAACGTGCGCGAGCTGCATGGGCGTGCCGGCGTCGTAGACGCGCGCCATCTGGTCGAAGTCGCCTTGGCCGCGCAGCGCGGGCAGCGACGACGGCACCGCGGGGCGCGGCACGAGCTGCGCGGCCGGGCCTTCGGGCTGCGGCTGGTTCTGCTGCTGGTAGTAAGACGGCTTGCGCGCCAGCTGAGCAATGGCGGTCGCGGGCATGGCCGCAAAGGTCGCCAAGGCCACGAGGCACAACGCAGTCACGCTATTGTTTCGGGAGCGCGCGACGCTTGTGCGGCATGCGTTTTTCTGGTTTTTCATGGGTATCCCTCCTTACAGCCGGTTGCCGAATGCACGCGCGCTTCACCAAGCAGTGGACAGGCGGTGACAGCGGCAGCGGATTCTCGCGCGTTACAAACACAGCGCTTTCGCATCGTCCCGAGGATCAGAGAACAACGCCATGAGCCAACCCGCCCTTTCCATGCTTTACGCCCCGCGCCGATGGCTGCTCGGCCTGGCCCTGCTGTGCGTCGGCCTCGCGGCCAACGCGCAGCAGGACCCGCCGGGCCGCGTCGCCCGCCTCAACTTCCAGCAGGGCACGGTGAGCTTCGCGCCTGCCGGCGAAGACAGCTGGTACGACGCGCAGCCCAACCGCCCCATCACCACCGGCGACCGCCTCTGGACCGACCGCAACGCGCGGGCCGAGCTGTACATCGGCTCGGCGGCACTGCGGCTCGACGGGCAGACGCACGTGGAGTTTTCCGAACTCGACGACGACACGGCGCGCATCACATCGAACCAGGGCAACCTGCAGCTGCGCGTGCGCGACGAGCTCGCGGGCCAGCGCGTAGAGGTCGACACCGGCAACCTCGCGGTGGTGATCGACGAGCCGGGCGAATACCGAATCGCATCCGATCCGGCTGCCGGCACCACCTGGGTGGCGGTGGCCTCGGGCCGCGTCACGCTCTACGGCGACAACGGCCAGTCGCAATCGCTGGGCGCGCGGCAGCAGCTCACCGTGTCGGGCCGCGACCTTTCGGCCGTGGGCGGGGCGCCGCAACAGACCGGCGGTTTTGAAGCCTGGGTGGCCGAGCGCAACCGCCTCGAAGACCAGTCGGTTTCCGCGCGTTATGTGTCGCGCGAGGTGGTCGGCTACCAGCAGCTCGACAACTACGGCGACTGGCAAAGCGACGCCACGTATGGCGACGTCTGGTTCCCGCGCAACGTCGATGCCGACTGGGCGCCGTACCGTGACGGCCAATGGGTCAACGTCGCGCCCTGGGGACTTACCTGGGTCGACGCCGCGCCGTGGGGCTTCGCGCCCTTCCACTACGGCCGCTGGGCGCGCGTGGGTCCGCGCTGGGGCTGGGTGCCGGGGCGCCCGAACGGGCGGCCGGTGTATTCGCCGGCGCTGGTCGGCTTCGTGGGTGGCGGTGCCAACGCGGGCGTGCAGATCGGCAACGGCCGCAACGGCGTGGGCTGGTTCCCGCTGGCCCCGGGCGAGCAATGGCGCCCCGGCTACCACGCGAGCCAGCGCTATATGGACCAGGTGAACCGCATGGCCATCTACAACCGGCAGGCCCGCAACGACTTCTATGCCAACCAGCAGATGCCGGGCGCCGTGACCGTGCTGCCCGCCGACCGCTTCGGCCGCGGCACCTTCGGGCGGCGCGACCTGGTGCGGCTGCCCGACGACCGCTTCTCGCGCGGACCGGTGGCGCCCAGCCCGGGCATCGCCATCAACGGCTTCGGCGGCGGCTTCGGCCGGCCCGCCGCCGTGATGCCGCCGGCTGCGGCGCTGATGGCGCGGCAGCAACAGCAAGTCCAGCTCCAGCAGGCGCAACAGCAGCAGTTGATGCAGCAACGCGCGGCGCAGGCCGCACAGATCCAACAACAGCAGCAGCTGCAGCAACAACAGCAGATGGAATGGCAGCGCCAGCAGGGCGGGCGTCAGCAACAGGAATGGCGCCAACAGCAGGATTGGCGGGCACAACAAGACTGGCGCCAGCGCGGCGAGCAGGAGCGCTGGCAACAGCAACAGCAGCAACAACTGCAGGCCCAGCAGCAACAGGCGCTGCGTCAACAGCAGGAAATGCAGCAGCGCGCCGCACAGGCGCAAGCCCAGCAGCAGCAACAATTGCTTCAACAACAGCAAATGCAGCAGATGCAGCTCCAGCAACAGCGCGCGGCCCAACAGCAGGCCTTGGCCCAGCAACAGATGCTTCGCCAGCAACAGGAAATGCAGTTGCGCGCCGCGCAGGCGCAGCAACAGGTGCAAGCCCAGCAGCAGGCCCAGCAGAACGCGATGCGCCAGGCGCAGGAGGCCCAGCTGCGTGCACTCCAGCAGCAGCGCGGCATCGCGCCCCAACCGCAGCCGCAAGGCCAGCGCAGCGACGATCCGCGCAGGCTCTGGACCTCGCCGGACTCGCGCTGAGAACAGCTCTCCGCAAGCCCCGCTGAAAGCGCTGCCTTCGCCCCGCCGCTACAGTCGGCGGCCAAGGAGCAAGCCTTTCATGCCCACATTCGACTTCGATCTCTTCGTCATCGGCGGCGGCAGCGGGGGCGTTCGCGCCGCTCGCATGGCGGCGCACACCGGCGCCCGCGTTGCCATCGCCGAGGCCGCCGAACTCGGTGGCACCTGCGTCAACGTGGGCTGCATTCCGAAGAAGCTCTACAGCTATGCGGCCGGCTATGCCGAATCCTTCGAGGAAGCCGCGGGCTTCGGCTGGAAGCTGCACGGGGCGCCGCAGTTCGACTGGGCGCACCTCAAGTCGCAGCGCGCAAAAGAGATCACGCGGCTCAACGGCATCTACGCCTCGCTGCTTAAGAACTCGGGCGTCACGCTCGTCACCGGATGGGCGCAACTGGTCGATGCCCACACGGTCGAAATCGATGGCCAGCGCCACACCGCGCGCCACCTGCTGGTCGCCACCGGCGGCACGCCCTTCGTGCCCGACATTCCAGGCCGCGAGCACATCGTGACCTCCGACGCGATGTTCGACCTCGACCCGTTCCCCAAGCGCCTGCTGGTGGTGGGCGGCGGCTACATCGCCTGCGAATTCGCGTCGATCTTCAACGGGCTGGGTTCCAAGGTCACGCAGCTGCACCGCCGCGCGCACCTGCTCACCGGCTTCGACGACGACGTGCGGCAGTTCCTGGCGAACGAAATGGGAAAGGCCGGCGTCGACGTGCGGCTGAACTGCGAAGCCGCCTCGGTCACGCGCGGACCGAACGGACTCACGGTCACGCTGGCGCGCGGCCAGCAGATCGAGGCCGACACGGTGCTCTTTGCCACCGGCCGCGTGCCCAACACGCAGGGGCTCGGCCTCGAAGCAGCGGGAGTGAAGCTCGACGAGCGCGGCGCGATCGCGGTCGATGCGCACTACCGCAGCTCGGTGCCGTCGATCTACGCGGTGGGCGACGTGTCCACGCGCGTGCAGCTCACGCCAGTGGCACTGGCCGAAGCGATGGTGGTGGTCGACGAGCTCTTCGGCAAGGGCAAGCGCCGGCTCGACTACGAGTTCATTCCCACTGCCGTGTTCACGCACCCGAACATCGGCACCTGCGGCTACAGCGAGCTCGACGCGCGCGCGAAGTTCGGCGATGTCACCGTGTTCTCGAGCGAGTTCAAGTCGCTGCGCCACACGCTGTCGGGCCGCAGCGAGCGCACGTTCATGAAGCTGATCGTGGACAAGGCGAGCGACCGCGTGGTGGGCCTGCACATGGTGGGCGCGGATGCGGGCGAAGTGGTGCAGGGCTTCGCGGTGGCAATGCGCGCGGGCGCAACGAAGGCGCTGTTCGACAGCACCGTGGGCATCCACCCCACGGCCGCCGAAGAGTTCGTGACGATGCGCGAACCGATGCCCGGCTAGCCGCGCACCGCCTGCTGCTTGCCTTCAAGCAGCTTCACCATCACGAACAGCACGCGGTTGGCCGGCGTGGGCACGCCCAGTGCCTCGCCGCGCCGCACGACCAGTCCGTTGAGGTGGTCGATCTCGCTGAGCTTGCCGCGCGCAAGATCTTGCGCGGTCGACGAATACTGCGAGGGCATGCTCTGCGCGATGCCGCGCACGGCGGCGTCGGTATCGCCGGGCACTTCGACGCCTTCGGCCTTCGCGACAGCGAGGCATTCGGCCACCACGTCGCGGATCACGTCGGTCACGCCCGTGCCCTTTGCGAGCACGCCGTAGGGCAGCTGCGTGACGGCCGAGAGCGCGTTGTAGGCGCAGTTGAGGATCAGCTTGGCCCACAGCGAGCCGCGCACGTTGCCCGATATCTGCGTGGGCACGCCTGCGGCAACGAGATGCTGCGCCACCTGTTCGCTCATGCGCGAAGGCGCGATCACCAGCTCGCCGCGCCCGTGGTGCTTCACATGGCCCGGCCCCGCCATCTCGGTCGCCACGTAGACGACCGCCGCGGCAACCCCGTTCGACGGCAGCACCGAGCGCACACGCTCGTCGTTGTCCACGCCGTTCTGCAGCGTGAGCACCAGCGCATGGGGCGCGAGATGCGGCTTGATCTGCGCGGCGGCCGATTCGCTGTCGGTCGACTTCACGCAGAACAGCACGAGGTCTGCGCCCTGCACCGCGTCGGCCTCGGTGCTCGCAGCCACCTTCACGAATTCGTCGAAAGCCTTGGTCTCCAGCCTGAGCCCCTTGGCGTTGACGGCCTCCACGTGCGAAGGCCGACCGATCAGCACCACCTCATGCCCGGCGCGCGCCAGCATGGCCCCGTAGTAGCAGCCGACTGCGCCGGCGCCCATGACTGCGACTTTCATCGGTTCGATTCCTTGGTTGTCGCGGCGATCATGCCTCGGTCTCCACGCCGCGCGATTTCAGACCTTCGTCCAGCAGCCATTCGCGAAATGCTGCGAAGGCCGGCAGGTCGAGCCGGTCGGGCCGGTAGCAGAGGTAGTGCCCCTGGTTCACGCTCACCGGCGTGCCGCAGGGGCTCAGCAGCGAGCCTTCGGCGAGTTCTTCCTGCACCAGCAGCTTCGGCACGAGGCCGATGCCCAGCCCGTTGAGCGCCGCCTGGATCAGCGCCGAATACTGCGCGAAACGCGGGCCGGCCACCGCCTGCACTTCGGGCACGCCGTGCTGCGCGGCCCATTGGCGCCAGGCGCCGGGCGCGCCCTCGTGATGCAGCAGCGTGTGGCCGACGATGTCGGCGGGCTGCGCGATGCGGTGCCGCCCCTCGACCAGCGAACGCGCCACGATCAGCACGAACTCGCGCCCCGCGATGTATTCGGACACCACGCCGGGCCAGCCGTCGGGGCCGTAGCGGATCGCGGCGTCCACGCCCGCCGGAATGCCGTCGCTCGGCTCCAGGTGGCGGCTGAAGCTCAGCATCACGTGGCGGCTCTTCTGGCTGAAGGCGGGCAGGCGCGGAATCAGCCACTTGGTAAGGAAGGTGGGCACGCTCGCAAGCGTGAGCAGCCCGGCGCCCGCGTCACCCGAGCGCGCCTCGAAGGTAGCGGTCTCGATGGCGCGCAGGCCGCCCGAGATCTTCTGCCAGTACACGCGCCCCTGCGGCGTAAGCTGCACGCCGCGCCCGTTCTTCTGCAACAGCTCGCGGCCAAGGAAGGCCTCGAGCCCCGCGATCTGCTTGCTGACAGCGCTCACGGTGATGCACAGGGCGCCAGCCGCGAGCGTGATGCTCTGGTGGCGCGCCACGGCATCGAAGGCCAGCAGTTCCTGGATGGTGGGGCAGTCGCGCTTCATGCATGGCTCCGCTTTGTGAAAGCCGCATGAAAAACGCTTTCCGATTGCTCAAGTGTCGTCATCCAACTTTCACCCATAAGTTCGCATGCGGTTCCTAGAATTCGAGACAACGCGGCGGCATGTCCGGCGCGAACAGTAGCGCATCCGGAAAGTATGCCGGGTGTCCATGACATTGGAGACAACCTTGGTTCGCGGCATCTCGCTCATCTACGGCCTGTACCTGCTGCTGCCCATCGCCTTGCTGCTGGTCGGCAGCGTGGGCGGCAACTGGACCAACACGCTGCTGCCCACGGGCATCACGGGGCAGTGGTATGTCGACCTCTGGCTCGACACCTCCTTTCGCAAAGCCTTCGTGAGCAGCCTCGTGGTTGCCATGGCGGCCTGCGCCATCAACACCGTGCTGGCGCTGCCGCTGGCCTATGCGCTGTATCACGGAGCGCGGCGCGGCGGCAGCCTGGCGGCGCGCATCGTGAGCGCCACGCCGGTGGCGGTGCCGGCGATCACGCTGGCCTTCGGCTACATGATCGTGTTCAACACCGACCTCGCGCCCTGGCTGGGCTCGATGCCGCTGCTGATCGCGGCCCACGCGATCCTCACGCTGCCCTACCTCACGAACACGCTGCTGACCGACCTGCGCCACCTCGACCTCGGCCGGCTCGAACAGGCGGCAGCCACGCTCGGCGCCTCGGGCTGGCAGCAGTTCACGGGCATCGTGCTGCCGAGCCTGCGGCAGAGCCTGATCAGCGGGCTGGTGATGGTGGCGGCCATTTCGGTGGGCGAATTCGGCGTGTCGAACCTGCTCACGAGCTTCCAGAACCGCACCTACCCGGTGGTGCTGCTGCAGGCCTTCTATGGCGCAACGGGCTTTGCCTGCGCGGCCACGGTGATCCTTCTTGTGCTGGCCAGTGCGTCGGCGCTTCTTTCTTCTTCCCTTGTAAAGCAGCGCGCATGAGCCTTCTGTTCGACAACGTCAGCTACAACTACCCCGGCAGCACGCACGGCCTGCACGACGTGTCGCTCGACGTGCGCACCGGCGAGCTGGTCGCGGTGATCGGGCCCAGCGGCTCTGGCAAGTCGACCCTGCTGAAGCTGGTGGCGGGCCTCGAGACGGGCCACACCGGCCGCATCATGCTCGGCGGCGAAGACATGTCGCGCACGCCGGTGCACCAGCGCCACATCGGCATGGTGTTCCAGAGCTATGCGCTCTTTCCGCACCTGAGCGTGCTCGACAACGTGGCCTACGGGCTCAAGCTGCGCAAGGTGGCGACGGCCGAGCGGCGCAAGCGCGCGCAGGAACTGCTCGACATCGTGGGGCTGGGCGACTTCTCGCAGCGCGCCGTGGCGCAGCTCTCGGGCGGACAGCAGCAGCGCGTGGCTCTTGCCCGCGCGCTGGCCATCGACCCGCGCGCCCTGCTGCTCGACGAGCCCTTGTCGGCCCTCGACGCCAGCGTGCGCGGCCATCTGCGCGACCAGATCCGCTCGATACAGCAGCGCTTCAACGCCACCACGCTGCTGGTCACGCACGACCAGGAAGAAGCGCTGGTAATGGCCGACCGCGTGGCCATGCTGAAAGACGGCCGGCTGCTGCAGATCGCCACGCCGCGCGAGATCTACGAGAACCCCGCGAGCCGCGCGGTAGCCGAGTTCGTCGGGCTGTCGACGATCCTGCCCGCGAAGGTGGCAGCGCCGGGCCGGCTGGACCTGGGCTTTGCCGAAGTCTTCGCCGACACCGGCCACCGCCCCTTCGGCACCGCGCTGCATGTGCTGGTGCGCCCCGAACACATCCGGCCCGACCCGGCGCCCGACGCCGTGAATCGCCTCGCTGGCCGCATCGGCGCGCAGCGCTACCTGGGTGCGCTGACGCGCTACGACTTCGAAGTGCCGGGTGCGGGCAAGCCCTTCCTTGCCGAGTCGGCAGCACCGGCTGCAGAAGCCATCGCCATCGCGCCCGAACACCTTCGTTTACTTGACCACTGACCTTTTCCTTCAAGGAGCCACCATGCAACGCAGACATCTGATCCAGGCCGCCGGCGCACTGCCGCTGGCAACCCTCGCGGCACGCACCGCCTTCGCCTTCGACGGCCCCGAGCTCTACGCGGGCGAGAAGGCGCTGTACGCCGAGGCGCAGAAGGAAGGCCTTTGCGTCTCCTTCGACACCGGCCCCGAATGGGCCAACTGGAAGTCGCTGTTCCGCGACTTCAAGAAGCGCTACCCCGAGATCGAGCTGACCTACAACGACATCGGCTCCGCCGCCACCGTGGTCGCGCTCGAAAAGACCAAGCGCCGCCCGCAGGCCGACACCGCCTACTACTTCGCAGCCTCGGCCGTCGATGCCGCCAAGAAAGACGTGGTCGCGCCCTTCAAGCCCGTCAACTTCGACAAGCTGCCGCCCGTGTTCCGCGAGGCCGAGGGCCGCTGGTTCACCATCCACACGCTCAACATCGCCTTCCTGGTCAACAAGAAGCTGGTGAAGACCGTGCCCACCGGCTGGGCCGATCTGCTCAAGCCGGAGTTCAAGAGCACGGTGGTGTATCTCGACCCGCGCTCCACCGGCATCGGCCAGGTGCTGACCTTTGCAGCGGCATATGCCAACGGCGGCAGCGTCGACAACGTGCAGCCCGGCACCGACTACCTCGGCAAGCTGCATGCGGCCGGCAATGTGCTGCGCGTTGAGGGCACGAC
Organism: Variovorax paradoxus; assembly: GCF_024734665.1. Taxonomy (NCBI): domain Bacteria; kingdom Pseudomonadati; phylum Pseudomonadota; class Betaproteobacteria; order Burkholderiales; family Comamonadaceae; genus Variovorax; species Variovorax paradoxus. The sequence continues at coordinate 135,220 of NZ_CP102931.1, read as the reverse complement.
GCCGTACGCCAAGTTCCTGAAGGGCGAGATCCCGGTGTGGATCAGCTACGAGAACGACGGCCTCAAGGCCAAGCACGTCGACGGCATGGGCGATGCGGTGGAAGTCGTCATTCCGAAGGAAGCCAGCGTGGCCGCGCCGTACGCCATCAGCCTCGTGAAGAACGGCCCGAACCCGAACGCCGGCAAACTGTGGCTCAACTTCATCATGAGCGAGGCCGGCCAGTCGCTGTTCGCACAGGGCTTCGTGCGTCCGGCCGTGCCGGGCACGCCGCTGAGCGCCGACGTGGCGGCCAAGATGCCGGCCGCGCCGCAGATCAAGCCGCTCGATGTGGTGAAGGCCTCGGAGCGCAAGGCCGAAGTCGACAAGCTCTGGGCGCAGGCCGCGCTGGGCAAGTAAGCAGGCCGTGATGCGACGCTTTGGCGCCTGGCCCGCATGGGCCTTCATGGCGCTCTTCTTCGCGGTGCCGCTCGCGGCGCTGCTGCCAGAGGCATTCGGTGATGGCGGCAGCGCTTTCGGGCGGCTGTTCGGCAACCCGCTGTTCCTGGGTGCGCTGCGCAACACGCTGGGCCTCGGCCTCGCGGCGGGCGCAATCTCGGCGCTGGTGGGCACCTGCATCGCCATCGAACTGGCGCGCCAGCCCGAAGGCCGGCGCCAATGGATGATGACCCTGCTGGGCCTGCCGCTGGCCTTCTCGGGACTGGTGATTGCCTACGGCTTCATCCTGGCCTTCGGCCGCGCGGGCTTCGTGACGCAACTGCTCGCGGGCCTGGGCGGTGACCCGGCCGCCATCGGCAGCTGGATCTACAGCGTGTCGGGCCTGGGCTTTGCCTATGCCTACTACCTGATTCCGCGCGTGGCGCTGTCGCTGTACCCGGTGTTCGCCAACCTCGACATGCGCCCGGCGCAGGCGGCGCGCACGCTGGGTGCTTCGAAAGCGCGCGCCTTCTGGGACACGGTGGCGCCCGAGGTGATGCCCTCGGTCTTGTCGAATGCCTGCATGGTGGCCGCGATCGCGATGGGCACCTACGGCACGGCGCTGGCGCTGGTGGGCACGCAGCTGAACATCCTGCCGCTGATGCTGCTCGCGCAGGTGGGCGATGGCGGTTCCGATTTCGCGGTGGCGGCGGCCTTGTCGCTGGTACTGATGGTGGTGTGTGTGATCGTGATGGGAGTAGGCGATGTCTTTACGCGAAGGCGCGAGCGTGGTGCTGTCGGCGCCGGTCACTGAGGCGCTGGTGCGCCTCGCGCAAAAGCAGCGGGGGCCCGAGCGCTACCGCCAGCCGGTGGCCATCATCGGCCCGGGCGACGGCGGCCCGGCCGAATGCGAAGCCGCCCACGCGGTGGCACATGCGCTGGCCGGCGCGGGCATGTCCGTGGTCTGCGGCGGGCGCGGCGGCGTGATGGCCGCGGCATCGCGCGGGGCCGCGGAGGCCGGCGGTGTCGTCGTGGGCATCCTGCCCGAGGACGACGACCGCAACGCCAACGAATGGCTCAGCGTGGCCATTCCCACCGGCATGGGCGAGATGCGCAACGGCATCGTCGCGCGCAGCGGCGTGTGCCTGGTCGCCATCGGCGGCAACATGGGCACGCTGTCTGAAATGGCGCTGGGGCTCAAATGGGGCAAGCCGGTGTTCGTGATGCATGGCGACGTGGCGCTGCCCGGCGCGGTGCAGGCCACGGACGTAGAAGACATGCTCACGAAAGTGCTCGCCTGCCTGTTGGCCTGACTGCCCCGGGCTGACGCGACGGGCGCATTGCACAATGACGGCATGCCCTACATGCCCACCTTTGTCGCTCCCGCCCGCTTCACCGATGCCGCCGCTGCACTCGAACAGGTCAAGGCCATCTACCAGGGCGGCCTCGCCCATCTGCGTGAATCGATGCTGCGCTTCGTTGCCGGCGAGGCACTGCCGGGCCGGGTGCGGGCCTGCTACCCCTTCGTGCGGGTGCACACGCACACCGTCTCGCGCCACACGCCGCCGGCCAACGCCGGCCTGAGCTACGGCTTCGTGGCCGGCCCGGGCCGCTACGAGACCACGCTGACGCGGCCCGACCTGTTCTCGCGCTATTACCTCGACCAGTTCCGCCTGCTGCTCGAAAACCATCAGGTCGAGCTCGAGGTGGGCACCAGCACGCAGCCCATTCCCATCCACTTCTCCTTTGCCGAGAACGACCACATCGAAGGCACCATGAGCGCCGATCGCCGCGCCCTCATGCGCGACGTGTTCGACCTGCCCGACCTGGGCGTGATGGACGACGGCATCGCCAACGGCACCTACGAGGCGCGCGACGGCGAGGCGCAGCCGCTGTCGCTCTTCACGGCCGCGCGGGTGGACTACTCGCTGCACCGCCTGCGCCACTACTCCGGCACCGCGCCCGAGTGGTTCCAGAACTTCGTGCTGTTCACCAACTACCAGTTCTACATCGACGAGTTCGTGCGCCTGGGCCACGAGGCCATGGCCGACGAGAACAGTGAGTACGTCGCCTTCATCGAGCCCGGCAACGTGGTCACGCGCCGGCGCGGGCTTGCCGCAGGTTCGAGCGCCACCTACGGCCACCTGCTCGACGGCAGCCAGGGCACCGCGCCGCCGCGCCTGCCGCAGATGCCGGCCTACCACCTCGTGCGCGAAGACTGCAGCGGCACCACCATGGTCAACATCGGCGTCGGCCCGGCCAATGCCAAGACCATCACCGACCACGTCGCCGTGCTGCGCCCGCATGCGTGGATGATGCTGGGCCACTGCGCCGGCCTGCGCAACACGCAGCAGCTCGGCGACTACGTGCTGGCCCACGCCTACGTGCGCGAAGACCACGTGCTCGACGAAGAACTGCCGCTGTGGGTGCCGATTCCGGCGCTGTCGGAAATCCAGCTCGCGTTGGAGAAGGCCGTGGCCGATGTCACTCGCTACGAGGGCCCCGACCTGAAGAAGATCATGCGCACAGGCACCGTGGCCAGCACCGACAACCGCAACTGGGAGTTGCTGCCCGGCAACCAGCCGCAGCGCCGCTTCAGCCAGAGCCGCGCCGTGGCACTCGACATGGAAAGCGCGACCATCGCGGCCAACGGCTTCCGCTTTCGCGTGCCCTACGGCACCCTGCTGTGCGTGAGCGACAAGCCGCTGCACGGCGAGATCAAGCTGCCCGGCATGGCCAACCACTTCTACCGCGAGCGCGTGGAGCAGCACCTGCGCATCGGCATGCGGGCCATCGAGATCCTGCGCGAAGAGGGCTCGACGCGGCTGCACAGCCGCAAGCTGCGCAGCTTTGCCGAGGTGGCGTTCCAGTAAGAAGAAGGGCTTCTGGAGGGCCCCGGCAGAGGTCGGGCCCTCAGGGTTTGTCCTGCCCGCCACCGCGCGGGATTGCGCCGTTTCGCGGACATCATCCGGTTTACCCCACAGCAACCGGAAAGAAGATGACCCAGTCGCGTTCCGTTCCCCTCTCCCGCCGCAGCTTCTCTGCATGGATCGCGGCCTCGGCCGCAGCAGCAGGCGGGGGACATGCCGCACTGTGGCCTCGCGCTGCCCACGCCGCCGATGCACCTGTGAGCAGCAAGCTGCGCATCGTGATTCCCGCCAACGAAGGCGGCGGCTGGGACCAGACCGGGCGCGCGCTCGGCGCCGCGATGCTGGCGTCAGGCGCGGTCGGTAGCGTGGTGTACGAGAACATCGGCGGCAAGGGCGGAACCATCGGCCTGGCGAAGTACGTCGAGAAATACGATGCCGACCCCGACACCCTGCTGATGAGCGGCATGGTCATGGTCGGCGCGGTCGCGCTGCAGAAGCCCGCCGTCACGATGGCCAACATGGCGCCGATCGCCCGCCTCACCAGCGACTACGAAGTGGTGGCGGTGAAGGCCGATTCGCCCATCAAGACGCCGAAGGACCTGATCGCTCAGCTGCGCGCCGATGCGGCCAACACCGTCATCGCGGGCGGCTCCGCTGGAGGCGTGGATCACATGTACGCCGGCATGCTGGCGCGCGTGGCCGACGCTTCGCAGTCGCTGGTCTACCAGGCGCACCCCGGCGGCGCGGAAGTGGTCGAGGCGCTGGCAACCGGCAAGGCCGCGGCCGGCATCTCCGGCTACAGCGAATTCAGCGAGGGCCTGGCCAGCGGCAAGCTGCGCGCCATCGGCGTGTCGTCGAAGCGGCCATTCCAGGGCATCGCCTCGGTGCGCGAGCAGGGCGTGGAAGCCGACCTTGCCAACTGGCGCGGCGTGCTCACCGGCCGCAAGGTGCCGCCGTACCGCAAGGCGGCGCTGCTGACGGTGGTGCGGCGTGCCACCGCCACCGATGTGTGGCAAAAAGCCATCAAACAGAACAACTGGGACCCCTTCTGGATGGAGGGCAAGGACTTCGAGAATTTCCTCGAAACCGACACCGCAATGGCCGGCCCGCTGATCTATCTGCTCAAGCTGAAAGCCTGAGAGCGCTCGTTCCCGCGGGTTTTCCCTAGGCCGCAAAGGCAAGGGATTGACACGTTTTTCGGACATCATCCGGTTACTTTTACAGGGAACTGGAAACAAAATGTCGCATTTCGTGCCGACCGGCCTCTCTCGCCGCAGCCTTGCGGCATGGATCGCATCGACAGCTGCCGCGGGCGCAATGCCCGCAGCGCTATGGCCCACGATGGCCAGCGCGGCCGAACCGCAGCTCGCTACCAAGCTGCGCATCGTCATTCCCGCCAACGAAGGCGGCGGCTGGGACCAGACCGGCCGCGCGCTCGGCGCCGCGATGATCGCCTCGGGCGCGGTGGGCGACATCAGCTACGAGAACATCGGCGGCAAGGGCGGCACCATCGGCCTGGCGAAGTACGTCGAGAAATACGATGCCGACCCCGACACCCTGTTGATGAGCGGCATGGTCATGGTCGGCGCTGTGGCGCTGCAGAAGCCCGCAGTCACGATGGCGCAGGTCGCGCCGGTGGCACGGCTCACCAGCGACTACGAAGTGGTGGCGGTAAAGGCCGATTCGCCCATCAAGACTCCCAAGGACCTGATCGCGCAACTGCGCGCGGATGCTGCAAAGACGGTCATCGCCGGCGGCTCGGCCGGCGGCGTGGACCACATGTATGCCGGCATGCTGGCCCGCGTGGCCGGCAACGCGGGGGCGCTGGTCTACCTGCCGCACCCCGGCGGCGCACAGGTGGTCGAGGCGCTCGAAACGGGCAAGGCAGCCGCCGGCATCTCGGGCTACAGCGAATTCAGCGATCACCTGGCCAGCGGCAAGCTGCGCGCCATCGGGGTTTCGGCCAAGCGCCCGTTCCAGGGCATTCCATCGGTGCGCGAACAGGGCGTGGACGCCGACCTCGCCAACTGGCGCGGCGTGCTCACCGGCAAGAAGGTGCCGGCCGAGCGCAAGGCCGTGCTGCTCGAAGCCGTGCGCCGCGCCACCATGGCCGATGTCTGGCAAAAGACCATCAAGCGCAACAACTGGGACGCGTACTGGATGGCGGGCAAGGACTTCGAGAGCTTCCTCGATCTCGATACGGCAATGGCCGGGCCGCTGATCTACCTGCTCAAGCTGAAGGCCTGATCCTTCGGCACTTCACGCGAAGAGTTCCGGCATTTCGCGCTGCGCCTTCGGCGTGAGCGTGAGCGCCCGCCCATCGAGCTCCTGCCGCACCCATCCGCGGCGCAGCGACAGCTGCAACCATGCGGCGCCCAGCGCGCCACCCAGGTGCGGGCGGCGCTCGCTCCAGTCGAGGCAGGCACAGGCGAACCGGCGGCGCGAGCGGCGCACCGCATCGACCTCGACGCCCAGGCTCTCCAGCGCGATCGCGCCTTCGGACGTGAGTTCGTACGAGCCGCTCTGCAGGCCACTGAGCCAGCCCTGCGCATGCAGCCGGTCGTGCAGCGCGACGCCGGCCGTGCCCGCCATGTGGTCGTAGCAGGTGCGCGCGCTGCGCAGGCGGCTCGGCGTGTTCGGCTTGAACTCGGGCGTGCGCGGCGCGCCGGCCACCACCATCAGGCTTTCGAGCGCGGCGGCGACGTCGTCGTTGGCGAGGCGAAAGTAGCGGTGCTTGCCTTGCACCAGCAGGTCGACCAGCCGTTCGTCCTTCAGGCGCGCGAGGTGCGCGCTGGCGGTCGAGGCGGCCACCTCGGCGACGGTGGCGAGCTCGGTGGCAGTGCGCGCGTGGCCGTCCATCAGGCAACTCAGCATGCGGGCGCGCGCCGGTTCGGCGATGGCGCCGGCCAGGCGGGCCAGTTGGAAATCGGCGGATGAAGCGGTGGTGTCCATGCGCTCATCGTAAGACGGCGGAGCATCCGACACTTCGTTCGCGGACGAAGTGTGGCGGCGGCTTCGATCGCACACTGCGGCCATGAACTCAAGCCACAGTGCCACCCTCGCCGACATGCCCGCCGACCCGGTCGCTGCCGTCACGCATGCCGATCCCTATCCGTACTACGCCGCACTGCGCGACGGGCCGCCGCTCGCGTGGAACGAGAAGCTGCGCCTCTGGATCGCGAGCCGCGCTGACGTAGTCGAAGAGGTGCTGCTCGCGCACGGCGCGTTGCGCGTGCGGCCGCCCGCCGAGCCGGTGCCGCGCGCCATCGTGGGCAGCGCGGCCGGCGAAGTGTTCGGCCATCTGGTGCGCATGAACGACGGCGTGGCACATCAGGCGCATCGGCCCACTCTGCAACGAGCACTGGCCGGACTCGACCTGAACGCGGTGCATGCGGCGGCCCTGCAGGTGGCGCTGCGTGTGCCGCAGCAGCAACCTCTGTCCGACACGCTGTTCTCGATGCCTGTGCAGGCCGTGGCACACCTGCTCGGTTTTGCCGACGACGCGCTGCCGCAGGTGGACCGGTGGATGCGCGACTTCGTGGCCTGCCTGTCGCCGTTGTCCACGCCCGAGCAGTTGCAGCGTGCGAGCGCCGCCGCGGGCGAGTTGATGACGCGCTTTGAAGTTCTGGTGGCAGGCGAGCCGCCACGGCACGGCACGCTGCTCGCGGCCGTGCTCGCCGAAAGTGCGGGCGATGCAACGCTGTCGCGCTCGCTGCTGGCAAACGTCGCCGGCCTGCTGTCGCAGACCTGCGATGCCACGGCGGGCCTGGTCGGCAACAGCCTGATAGCGCTGATGCGCGAGCCTTCGCTGCGCGTGTCGACTCGTACACGCGATGGCCTGCAGGCCATCGTCGAAGAAACCGCGCGGCATGACCCATCGGTGCACAACACGCGGCGCTTTGCCGCCGAAGCCGTCACCATCGCCGGCACGCCGCTGGCCGCAGGCGATGCGGTGCTGGTGCTGCTGGCCTCGGCAAATCGCGATCCTGCGTTCAACCCCGATCCCGACAGCTTCATGCCCGTGCGCGCAAGGCGCCGCATGCTCGGCTTCGGCCACGGCATGCATGCATGTCCCGGCCAGGCCTTGGCGTGCACGCTGGCGGCGGCCAGCCTCGATGCCCTGCTGCGCCGCGCGCCCGACCTCGATGCGCAACACCTGCGCGGCTGGAGCTACCGGCCGTCGGTCAACGGGCGCATCCCTGTGTTCCACTGACCCGTGCCCGCCAGGTGGGGCGACAGTTGCGCATCGCCCCATCGCAGCGGCAATACTCCCGGACGGCGCAGCGCATGCGTGACATGGAAGCGCATCAGCCGCTCCGCGCCTTCGAACTCGGCAACCTCAGGCCCATCCCAAATGATCTCGGCCGTGACTGCCACATGCAGCAGATCGCCGCTGTCGAAGTCGACGAACAGCAGCCCCGCGCGCGGATGCGCCGCCAGGTTGCCGAGCGTGTTGAAGAAGCGGTTGCCGTTGAAGTCCGGCACGGTGAGCACGTCATCACCGTCGATGCGCACGAAGCCCGGGCGACCGCCGCGGTGCGACACATCGACGCCGTGCGAACTCGCATCGGCCTCGTCACCCGCCGCCGCCTCGTTCGGATAAGCGGTGGCGATGAACAGCGTGTCGGCACTGCCGATAAGACGGTGCGCCGCCAGGTCGAGCTTGTCGAGCCATTGCGCCTGCGGCGGCGCATCGGCACGCGGCGCAACGAACACCGGTTCGCGCGCCTGGATGTAGCGCGGGCAATTGCCGAAGCTCTGCTGCACCGCAACCATGAAGCCCGCGTCATCGAGCGCCTCGACCGTTCCGTTCATGCGGTTGCGCCGACGCGTGTGCGGCTGGATGCCGAGCAGGCCCAGCGTGGCGCCCTGCTTCAACTGGCCGGCGAGCGGATCGCCTGCGGCGGGCAGCGCGTCGACGCGCAGATGCGTGGCATCTGGCGAATGCACGAAGCCAGCGGGCGCCGCGAGCACGCTGGCCCATGGCTGCATATCCGCGTCGAGACTGCCGACCACGAGGAACGGCAGCAGCCCGAAGAACTCGCGGTGCTGGTCAGGCATGTAGTCGCGAATGACGCGAGGCCCAGCCACCTCCATCTGCTCGCGCGAACCCGCCAGGGCCTGCAACGCCCGCTCGCCCGCGTGGAACGGCGCGGCGATCATGCGACCGCCGCCAGCCCGATGGGCGTGCGCACCATTGGTACGAAGCCCGGCAAGGCTTCCACGCGCTCGAGCCAGCCGCGCACGTTCGGGTAGGCATCGAGCGCCACACTGCCTTCGGGCGCATGCGCCACATAGGCGTAGTTCGCGATGTCGGCCAGCGTGGCGGCAGGGCCGGCGAGAAAGGGCTGCTTCTGCAGATGCATCTCCATCACCGAGAGCAGCGCATGCGAGCGCTTGACGGTTTCCGTCGGGTCGGTGGTGTGGCCGAACAGCGCCATGATCCGCGCAGCCGCCGGGCCGTACGCCAGCGGCCCCGCCGCCACCGAGAACCAGCGCTGCACACGCGCCGCACCGACAGCGTCGCGCGGCATCCAGCGCGCGGGGTCGGGCGCATAGCGCTCGTTGAGGTAGACCAGGATGGCGTTGGAGTCGGCCAGCGTGAGGTCGCCGTCCTCGATCACCGGCACCTGGCCGAATGGGTTGCGCGCCAGGAACTCCGGCGCGCGGTTGTCGCGCTTGCGCATGTCGATTTCGATGCTCTCGAAGGGCAGGCCGAGCATCGCGAGGAACAGCCGCACGCGATGCACGTGGCCAGAGAGCGTGGTGCCGTAGAGCTTGATGGGCTGGGCGGGGCGATTGGCGGCTGCAGCGTTCATGGAGGCGTTCCTTTTCTTCAATTGCTGGTGCGATGTCCGGATTCTTCTCTCTTGCATTGAATGAATGAATAGCCTTTTCTGTATTTGACTGCTGCGTTTTCCGGTTTAATCGTCCGATGGATCGTTTCAAGGCCATGCAGACCTTCGTGCAGATTGCCGACCAGGGCAGCCTGACCCGCGCCGCCGAGGCGCTCGGCACCTCGCTGCCCGCGGTGGTGCGCTCGCTCGCCGCGCTGGAAGCGCACTTGGGCGTGCGCCTGTTCCACCGCACCACGCGTCGCCTTTCGCTCACCGAGGAAGGTCGCCACTACCTGTCGAGCGCACGCGAGGTGCTGCTCGCGGCCGACGCCGCCGACCTTGCGCTGAAGGCCGAGGCGCGTGAACCGGCGGGCCAGCTCACCATCACCGCGCCGGTGCTCTTCGGCCACATGTACGTGGCGCCCGCCATCGTGCGCTTCATGCAGCGCTACGAGAAGGTGCGCTGCAGCGTGCGGCTGTACGACCGCACCGTGAGTCTTCTCGAAGAGGGCATCGACGTCGGCATCCGCATCAGCCCGCTGGAAGATTCGTCACTGGTGGCGCAAACGCTGGGCACCATCCGCCGCGTGGTGGCCGTGAGCCCCGACTACCTGGCGCGGCACGGCACGCCAACGCATCCGCGCGACCTGAACGGCGCGCCCTGCGTGCGAGGCCGCGTCGACGCACCGGCGCAGTGGCTGTTCCACGAAGGCGGCAAGACGATCAGCGTGACGCCGAACAACCGCCTGGAGTTCAACCACCTCGCGCCGGCCATCGAGTCGTGCGCAGCGGGCATGGGCTTCGGCACCTTCTTCTCGTACCAGGTGATGCCGCACGTGGCGCAGGGTCGGCTGAAGCTGGTGCTCGAAGACTTCGAGCCGCCGCCTCGGCCGGTAAGCGTGATCTATCCCAATGCGCGGCTGCTGCCCGCGCGCACGCGGGCGTTCATCGAATGGATGAAGATGGAGTTCAGCGGGCTCAGGCTCTAGGTGCAGTTGCAGTTGCGGGGCAACTCGCGGCTGTCGAGCAGGCAGATTTCCGAATCCTGCTTCAGCACCGGCCAGCCGTCGCGCTCGAGCTGTCCGGTCACGGCCGATACGCGCGATGTGAATTCCTCCAGGGATTCGCAGCTGCGCAGCGTCACGAAGCATGTGCAGGCTTCCTCACGGAGGCTGTCTCGAGACAGCTGCGCGCCGTGCGCCTCGCACAGCTGCTGCAGCGCAGACATGTCGCACTGCTGCTGACGCAGCTTGCCGCGCCACTCGAAATACTGGCCGGCGCAGTCGAGCTGCTCGGCGTCCTGCACGGGCGCATCGACCTTCACGCCCAGCACTGCCATGCCCGCCCGCGCCAGCCATTGCGCCAGTGCCATCGCTTCGGCCTTGGCTTCTTCGAGATCGGCGCGCAACCAGGCGGTAGCCGAGAGCTGCTGGTTTCGCTTGCCGCTGTTGTCGTGGTGATGGTCGATCAGCAGCGGCCGCAGCCCGATCTGTTCGCACACCTCGACGAATAACGGAATCTGCGATTCGTGCGGCACACCGCAGGTCAGGTGAAGTTCCAGCCTGCTCTTCATGGCACGACCACCGGCGCAGGCAAGGGCAGGCCATCGCAGAGCGCGGCGGCATCGCTCGCCATGCTGTGCACCGCCTCTTCGAGGCCGAGATTCAGCACCGACATGAACTCGCCGTTGGCGCTGGCCCAGTTGGTGCGCGTGCCCATGCCGTGGTACTGGCGCAAGACTGTCTCGCCGCCGGGCAGGCGGTAGTTCACCTTGAGCACGACGTGCGAGACCAGGTTCAGATCGACCGACCACGCGTGGGCCAGGCGCAGGGCCACGTCCGCAGTCACCTGCCTGGCACCGGCGCGCGCGGGCGGTGTGCCCAGCACCGTCTGGAACCCGTAGCGGCTCGTCGACTGCAGCGCGCCGCGCGTCCATCCGGTGGCGTCGCCGCTGCGCAGCGACTGCACGGACCGGGGCGTGGCATGCACCGTCGGCAACATCACGGTGAGGTTGCCGGCATTGGCCTTGTTGCTGCGCGCGTCCTCGATCGACGGCAGGTACAGCGTGCAGCCGCGCGCGAGCCGCAGCGACGCGACCGGCACGCTGTTGGGGCGCTCGGCCGGCTCGGGTGCCGGCTCGAAAACCATGGAGAGCGGCTCGCTCTCGGTGACGGCATGCGAGAAAGTGGGCATGGTGCAGAGCGCAGCCAGTGTCGTGGCGATGGCAAGTCCTTGGCGTGACCTCATGGGGCGGTGTTCCTGACCGAATACATAGCGCCGTCCTGGTCGCGGAACAGCACGCGGCCCGGTTGCTCGTCGAAGCTCTGGCCGGCCAGAGTCACCCACGAACCGTTGACATTAAAGCGCGCAGTCTTAACGCCACCTGAACGGGCGCCGGCAATGTCGAGTGCGACCGCATGCAGGGTCTGTGCCATCGACTCGCGCATCACGCCGCGCAGCACCTGCCCGTCGTTCGCGGTGAGCCTTCGCAGCACGGCGGCGCGCGCGGTGCCGCCGATGGGCGTCTGGAAGATGGCCGAGGCGCGGTAGCTCGGCTCGCTGCGGCCGTCCTGCCAGAGCAGGGCCGAGGTGCGCGTGGTGAAGGCACCCAGGCCGGGCTCAAGCGCGTACTGCAACAGCAGCACCATGTAGGCGGGACCGGTTTTCGTGGCGGCGATGCGGGCTTCCTGCTCGGCCTTCAGCGGCATGGCCGCGAGCACCTGCGAGGAACGGATCTTCAGCGGGAACGAGCTCGGCTCGGCAAGCAGCGTGGTCAGCGCCTTGCCCGCCTCCACGCGGTAGTCGTAGTCGAGCAGCGGGCCGACGATGGCCTGCACCTCGGCGCTCATCTCCTTCTGGCGCGTTTGCTGCACCGACGAGTCGATCAGTGCGCCGATCAGCCCGCCGCCCGTGGCTGCGCTCACGCCGGGGGGCTGCGCGGAGAACATGAAGCTCTCCTGCGCGACGACGACGCGTACATCGACTTCCTGGACCTTGTTGCGGTCCGCAGCCGCCAGGGGCCGATGAAAAGGTGCGCAGGCGCCGAGCAGCAGCACGACCGACAGCGCCAACCAGAAACGCAGCATCCTTGGGCCTCCCACCGCGCAATGCAATTGGGCGTCGATTGTGAGGCCGCCGGGGCGCGGTTCGACTCGGGTTATCGAGGGCTTGGAGCGCCCGTGATTTTCAGGTGACTGCGTCAGAATGGTTGCGTGCCGTCCATCACCTCTTCCGCTTCACCCCCTCTGTTCCACGCCAGCCATCTGCACAAGCGCTATGGCCACACCACGGTCGTCGACGACCTGTCGTTCGAGATCGCGCCCGGCGAGTGCCTGGGTGTGATCGGCCCGAACGGTGCAGGCAAGACCACCACCATCCGCATGTGCCTGGGCCTCACAGCACCCGACGGCGGCGATATCTCCGCACTGGGGCTGCAGATGCCGCGCGACGCGCTGGCCATCAAGGCACAGCTTGGCGTGGTCACGCAGTTCGACACGCTCGACCCGGATTTCAGCTGCGCCGAGAACCTCGTGGTGTACGGCCGCTACTTCGGCTTCAGCAAGGCGCATGTGCGCGCACGCGTGCCGCAGCTGCTGGAGTTCGCGGCGCTGTCGCACAAGGCCGATGCGAAGCCGGGCGAGCTCTCGGGCGGCATGCGGCGGCGGCTGTCGCTGGCGCGTGCGCTGGTCAATGACCCGAAGCTGCTGCTGCTCGACGAACCGACCACCGGGCTCGACCCGCAGGCGCGGCACCTGATGTGGGAACGGCTGCAGGTTCTGCTGCAGCAGGGCAAGTCGATCTTGCTGACCACCCACTTCATGGACGAGGCCGAGCGCCTGTGCTCGCGCCTGCTGGTGCTCGACCACGGCCGCAAGATCGCCGAAGGTCGCCCGCGCGATCTGATCGCCGAGCACCTGGAGCCCGACGTGGTCGAGGTGTATGGCAACGGCGCGCTGTCGCTGGCGGAATCGCCCGAGCTGAAGGCGATGGCGGCGCGCGTGGAAGTCAGCGGCGAGACGGTGTTCTTCTACACGCAGGACGCGCGGCGGCTGCTGGATGCGCTGACGCAGCACAGCGGCCTGCGCACCTTTCATCGGCCGGCCAATCTGGAGGACCTCTTCCTCAAGCTTACCGGCCGCCAGATTCGCGAGGACGGCTAGACCATGAACACGATGACGACAACAACGACTGCAACGGCCGCACCTCCTTCACCTTCCGTATGGCGCGCCCCCGAAATCTCGCTGCGCTGGTGGCCCGTTTTTTTGCGCAACCTGCTGGTGTGGCGCAAGCTCGCCATTCCCAGCCTGATCGGCAACATCGCCGAGCCGCTGATCTGGCTCGTGGCCTTCGGCTACGGCATGGGCGCGCTGGTGGGACAGGTGTCGGTCGACGGCGTGAAGGTGCCGTACATCCTGTTCCTGGCGAGCGGATCGATCTGCATGAGCGCGATGAACGCGGCGAGTTTCGAGGCGCTGTACTCGGCGTTCTCGCGCATGCACGTGCAGAAGACCTGGGACGGCATCATGAACGCGCCCGTCGGGCTCGACGACATCGTGATGGCCGAGATGCTGTGGGCGGCGTTCAAGTCGATCTTCACCGTGACGGCGATCCTGTTCGTGATGCTCGGGCTGGGCATCAGCCACAGCCCGAAGCTCATCGTTGCGTGGATGGTGCTGATCGGAGCGGGCATCACTTTTTCGTCGATCGCGCTGATCTTCAATGCGCTGGCGAAGGGCTATGACTTCTTCACGTACTACTTCACGCTGTTCATGACACCGATGATGTTCCTGAGCGGCGTTTTCTTTCCGCTCGAGCAACTGCCCTCCGCCGTCAAGGCCGTGGCGGCTTGGCTGCCGCTGACGAATGCGGTGGCGCTGGTGCGGCCGCTGTTCATGGACCAGTGGCCAGCCGACTGGTGGCTGCATGCGGCGGTGCTGGCGGTGTATGCGGTGGTGGCATTCTGGATTGCGCTGGCGTTGACGCGCAAGCGGTTCAAGGGGTGAGGCTGGGTCTCTTCACCACCTGCAGCTGCATGACTCCCGCAGTCCGGGCCCGCACTTCGGGCGAAGCCAGGCAAGTGGCAACCGCCTCGTAGCCGGGCGCGCCGGGATAGGGCGCCACCTGGGTCGGCGGGCTGTGGTTGGCGGGGCAGAGGATGATGGTTTCGTCCGGTCCGACTGCCGACAGATCGAGGATGGCGCAGGAGCGAGTGAGCATGAAGAGGGGTCGCGCGCCGGGCCCGCGGCGGCGCAGCCAGGCAATCAATGCCTCCTGGGTTGCGCGGTCGAGGCCTTGCTCGATCATGTCGATGACCAGCGCATCCGGCCCATCGGCCTCCAGGCCGGCGAGCAATGCGGTCAAGGCATCCGATGGCGTGGCGCCATCTTCCGTGAGCCAGGTCAGGGCTTCGTCGACGCGGGACTTCAGCAGGGGAGCGGCATCCAGCCGCGACTTTGCCGCTGCCACCTCGTCATCTTCAAGCCTCTCCAGACCCAGCATGGTGGCGTTGGGCAGCACCTTGGCGAGGCAATGCGCCAGCTGGGTCTTGCCGCTGCCTAGCGGACCGATGATGTAGTTCAGGGAGCGCATGTCGCGAAGCTCGAAGAGCTCCCCGCCCCATGGCCACGGCAGTTCGAATGCGACGCGGACCTCTGCAGCAGGTGCCAGCAGGCCTGTGAGTTCGCCGATGCTCGGCGTCCGGCCTTGCGCGAGTTCGCTTCGCACGCCACGGACCTTGTCGACCGTGCGAGCAAGCTGGCGAAGCTGCGCTTCCAACGCCATCTGGTGCGCCGCCAATGTTTGCTCAAGGCCTTGGGAGTTACCTTCCAGCGCCCGCTCCACCTGCGCAAGGCTGAAGCCGAGCGCGCGAAGCGCGACGATCTCGGCGGCCCGGGACATCTCCTTCTGGCCATACGCCCGCCACCCCGCCGCGGTACGACCAGGCTCCACCAACCCGCGCTGCTCATAGAGCCGCAGGGCCTTGGCCGAAACACCGAGTCGCCTCGCGGCTTCGGATGGACTGAAAGAGCGAGCGGTGGATTGCATGAAGAGAACCTTTTTCGACGTTCTTCCCTTTTTAAGGGCTGCCCCAGGGGCCGGGTCAACAGGCGGACATGAAAGTTGGATTCACTGGCCTTGCAGGTTCAGAATGCCCGTTCCCGGCAGACTGTAGCCTCTGCCGAAACCACCGCTTGCAAATTAAGTTGCACACAATCTAATTGCTCGCTACAATTCAGCCCATGCGCTCCACCCCAGTCCCCGCCGACGAAATGCTCAAGCTGGACAACCAGCTGTGTTTCGCCGTGTACTCCGCCTCCCTGGCCATGACGCGGCTCTACAAGCCGGTGCTGGAAAAGCTGCAGCTCACCTACCCCCAATACCTCGTGATGCTCGCCCTCTGGGAACAAGACGGCCTCATGGTCTCCGAGCTCGGTGAACGTCTCTCGCTCGACTCGGGCACGCTCACGCCGCTGCTCAAGCGCCTCGAAGCCAACGGCTACGTGGCCCGCGTGCGTGACGTGGCCGACGAACGCCGCGTGCACATCACGCTGACGTCTGCCGGCCGCAGGCTCAAAAGCCGCGCATCCAACGTGCCGGCCTGCCTGATGGCCGCAGCCCAGTGCTCGGTGCCAGAACTGATTTCACTCACCCAGCAGATCCAGACCCTGCGCGACCGCATCAAGAAGGCAGCCTGACGCAGCGCAACATTTTTCTCCCGCTTCGGTCGATCCCATCAAGAGAGAACGAAGCCTTTCACCACCCTCCCTCCGTTTCATCATCACCAAAGGAATCACCATGACCACCAAGCTCGACAAAGTTCTCTACACCGCAGAAGCCCACACCGTCGGCGGCCGCGACGGCGCAGGCAAGTCCAGCGACGGCGCCATCGACGTCAAGCTGAGCTCGCCCGGTTCCGGCAAGCCCGGCACCAACCCCGAGCAACTGTTCGCGGTCGGCTATGCCGCCTGCTTCATCGGCGCGATGAAGGCCGTCGGCCCGAAGATCGGCGTGAAGGTGCCTGAAGACGTCGCCATCGACTCCAGCGTTTCCCTTGGCCCGACGAACGGCGGCGCTGCTTACGGCATCGCCGTGAAGCTGGCGATCACGCTGCCCGGCCTGGATGCAGATGCCAAGCAGAAGCTGGTCGACACCGCTCACCAGGTTTGCCCCTACTCGAACGCGACCCGCGGCAACATCGACGTCGAACTGACGATCGCCTAAAAGCTCGTTGCACGCGCGAACAAGCGGTCCGGCCACAAGCCGGGCCGCTTTTTTCATGCCCGCCGATGTCTCACGGGTGACGCCAAAACCCGCCGCGAGATAGCGCCTTTCATCAAGCTTGGCTAACGTAGCTGGACACCAACTGCCAGGAGCCCCGCTCATGAGCACCACCAGCTTCCTCATCCGCAAAGACCAGCTCGCCACCACGCGCCTGCACACCGCCACCGACGAAGCGCTCGCCGACGGCCAGGTGCGCGTGCGCATCGACAGCTTTGCACTCACCTCCAACAACATCACGTATGCCGCCTTCGGCGACGCGATGAGCTACTGGCAGTTCTTCCCGAGCGGCGAAGAAGGCTGGGGCAGCATCCCCGTGTGGGGCTTTGCGAGCGTGGTGCAGTCGCTGCACCCGGGCGTGGCGGTGGGCGAGCGGCTCTACGGCTACTGGCCGATGGCCTCGGCCACGGTGCTGAGCCCCGGACGGCTCTCGCCCGAGCGCTTCACCGACGTGGCGCCGCACCGCGCGGAACTGCCTGCGGTCTACAACCAGTACTTCCGCTGCACGAGCGACCCGCTCTACACGGCCGACACCGAAGACACCCAGGCCCTGCTGCGCCCGCTGTTCATCACCTCGTGGCTGATCGACGACTTCATGGCCGACAACGATTTCTTCGGCGCAAAGACCATGCTGCTGTCGAGCGCATCGAGCAAGACGGCCTACGGCACTGCCTTCCAGCTGCACCAGCGCGAAGGCATCGAGGTGATCGGCCTGACCTCGCCCGCCAACGTGGCCTTCTGCGAAAGCCTCGGCTGCTACGACCGCGTGGTGACCTACGACGCACTCGACACCATCGCGGCCGACACGCCCTGCGTGTACGTCGACTTCGCCGGCAATGGCGCGCTGCGCAATGCCATCCACGAGCGCTTCGCGAACCTCGCGTACAGCAGCTCCATCGGCGGCACGCACGTCGAGCAGCTTGCGACCAAGGGCGCGGGCAAGGACCTGTCGGGCCCGCGCGCCACGCTGTTCTTCGCACCGGCACAGATCAAGAAGCGCACCACCGAATGGGGCGCCGAGGAGTTCGGGCGCCGCATGGTCGCGGCCTGGCACAACTTCCTGGCCACCGTCACCGATGCAAAGGCCCCCTGGCTGCACGCCGAACACCACGATGGCGGCGAGGCGGTGCAAGCCGCCTACGCGCAGGTGCTCGCGGGCAAGGGCGACCCGCGCACGGGCCATATCCTTTCTCTTTACAAACAACCTGCGAGCGCGTGAGCCCGCGGGGCGCCGTGTGGCGACAATCGCCGCATGACCCTTTCTTCCGCGGCGCCCGCGAACACACATCCTTACGAGAGCCTCACGCCAGACGTGGTGCTCGACGCGCTCGCGACGCTCGGCTTGTACGGCGACGGCCGGCTCACAGGCCTGAACTCCTATGAAAACCGGGTCTACCAGGTCTACCTGGAGGATCGCAGTGCCGTGGTGGTCAAGTTCTACCGCCCCGGCCGCTGGAGCGAAGCCGAGATCCTCGAAGAGCACGGCTTCTCGCTCGAACTGGCCGCCGGCGAAGTGCCGGCCGTGCCGCCACTGGCCTTCGACGGCAAGACGCTGCACCACCACGCCGGCTTCGCCTTCAGCGTGAGCCCCTACCGCGGCGGCCGCGCGCCCGAGCTCGACAACTTCGAGGTGCTCGAATGGGTGGGCCGCTTTCTGGCGCGCATCCACACCGTGGGCAGCGCAAAGCCTTTCGAGGCCCGCCCCGCGCTCGACCTGCAGACCTTCGGCCTCGACTCGCGCGACTGGCTGCTGGAGAACGACAAGATCCCGCTCGACATGCAGCGCGACTGGGAAAAGACCTGCAACGAGGCACTGGACATGGTCCGCGCGACCGCCCTCGCGCTGCAGCCGCCGGCCTCCGACTTCAAGCCCCGCAAGCTGCGCCTGCATGGCGACGTGCACCCCGGCAATATCCTCTGGACGCCCACCGACCGCCCCGGCGGCGGCCCGCACTTCGTCGACCTCGACGACGCGCGCACTGGCTTCGCGGTGCAAGACCTGTGGATGCTGCTGTCGGGTGACCGCGCGCAGCGCACGTCGCAGCTGTCGGGCCTGCTCGACGGCTACGAGCAGTTCCGCGAGTTCGACCGCCGCGAGCTGGCGCTGATCGAGCCGCTGCGCACGCTGCGGCTCATCCACTACAGCGCCTGGCTGGCGCGGCGCTGGGAAGACCCGATCTTCCCGATCAACTTTCCGTGGTTCGGCTCCAGCGACTACTGGAAGGGGCAGATCCTCGTGCTGGAAGACCAGTGCGAGCAGATGGCTGAGGAGCCCCTCTACGCCTGAGCCTGCTCGGCGGCAATGCTGTCCGCCATGCCCTGCAGCAGACGCTCGACCAGCACATTGGCCGGTCCGTTGCGCCAGATGCCATAGGCCTCCGACTGCGCCACCACCCGGTCGAGCGGCCTGAACACCGCGCCGCGCAAGGCCGAATGCCGCATCGCCTGCGGCACCAGCGCCACGCCCATGCCCTGCGACACCAGCGAGACCACGGCCAGCCAATGGCGCACCTCGTGCCGCACCTCGGGCAGAAAGCCCGCGTCGGCACAGATCGACAGGATGCGCTCGTGGTAGTCGGGTGAGGCCTCGCGCGAGAACAGCACGAAGGGCTGGTCGCGCAGGTCGGCCGGCGCCAGCACCCGCTTGCGCGCCAGCGCATGCCCCGCCGGCAGACAGGCCACGAAGGGTTCGGACAGCAGCAGCCGGTACTGCAGTTCGAGCGGCACGCGACGCGTGTGCGCAAAGCCGATGTCCAGCCGGTCGTTCAGCAACTCGGCGATCTGCACGCCGGAGTTGAGCTCGCTCAGCGTGATGCGCACCGCCGGATGCTTCGCCTGAAAGGCGCGCAGCGCCTGCGGCAGGCCCCGGTACAGCATCGCGCCCACGAAGCCGATGCGCAGCCGCCCGGCCGAACCCAGCGCCACGTCGCGCGCCTCGATGGCGGCTTCTTCCGCCTGCAGCAGCACGCGCCGCGCCGAGATGCGCAGCGCCTCGCCGGCGGGCGTGAGCCGCACCTCCTTGCTGTTGCGCTCGAACAGCCGCGCGCCCACGTTGTCTTCCAGCTGCCGGATCGCCACCGACAGCGGCGGCTGCGAGATCGACAGGCGCCGCGCCGCTCGCCCGAAGTGCAGTTCTTCGGCGAGCACGGAGAAGTAGCGCAGGTGCCGCAATTCCATGGATAGTCAGATCGAATCGAACAAGACCAAATCGATATTAGACACGGATCGTCGCGACTTCAACAATGCGCCAAACCAAGGAAACCATGGAGACAAAGCGCATGTCCTCAGAGCACGCCCATCCGATCCCCGATCGCCACGGCCAGAACCTGTTCACCACCGACGCCGAGCTGCACGCCCTGCTCGCGCTCTACCTGCCCGAAGACCTGCGCCGCCACATGCAGCCGCACTTCGAGCGCCTGGGCGGCCTCGCGGGCGGCCTGCTCGACGAGCTGGCCGGCACCGCCGACCGCAACCCGCCCGTGCTGAAGCAGCGCACGCGCACCGGCCTCGACGAGCAGAAGGTGGTGAAGCACCCCGCCTACGTCGAAATGGAACGCCTGGCGCTCAGCGAATTCGGCCTGGCCGCCATTTCGCATCGCGACGACACGCTGGGCTGGAAGGGCAAGATGCCGCCGCTGGTCAAGTACGTGCTGACCTACCTGTTCGTGCAGGCCGAGTTCGGCCTGTGCTGCCCGGTGTCGATGACCGATTCGCTCACACGTACGCTGAAGAAGTTCGGCAACCCGGAGCTGGTCGCCAAATACCTGCCGCGCCTGAGCTCGCTCGACTTCGACGAACTGGCGCAAGGCGCGATGTTCATGACCGAGCAGGCGGCCGGCTCAGACATTGCCGCCACTGCCACGATGGCGCACCAGGAAGCCGACGGCAGCTGGCGCCTCACGGGCGACAAGTGGTTCTGCTCCAACCCCGACGCCGACTTCGCGATGGTGCTGGCGCGTGCCGATGACGGCCTGCCCGGCATGAAGGGCGTGTCGCTGTTCCTGCTGCCGCGCCGGCTCGAAGATGGCAACCCCAACCACTACCGCATCATCCGGCTGAAGGACAAGCTGGGCACGCGCTCGATGGCCAGCGGCGAGATCCGCCTCGAAGGCGCGGTCGCGTACCTTGTGGGCGAAGCGGGCCGCGGCTTCGTGCAGATGGCCGACATGGTCAACAACTCGCGCCTGTCGAACGGCGTGCGCGCCGCCGGCCTGATGCGCCGCGCGGTGGCCGAGGCCGAGTTCATCGCATCGGAGCGCCGCGCCTTCGGCCGCACGCTCGACCAGATGCCGCTGATGCAGCGCCAGCTCGACAAGCTGCGCCTGCCGGCCGAACAGGCGCGCACGATGGTGTGCCAGACGGCGCTGGCGCTGGCCCGTTCCGACGCGGCCGAGCCCGATGCATACGCACTGCTGCGCATCCTCACGCCGCTCATCAAGTTCCGCGCCTGCCGCGATGCGCGCAAGGTCACGGGCGACGCGATGGAAGTGCGCGGCGGCTGCGGCTACATCGAGGAATGGAGCGACGCGCGCCTCGTGCGCGACGCGCACCTGGGCTCGATCTGGGAAGGCACGAGCAACATCGTGGCGCTCGACGTGATCCGCGCGGTGAAGCGCGAAGGCTCGCTGCCGGTGCTGCGCGCGCACTGCGCGAAGCTGCTGGGCGATGCGGCGCTTGCTCCTGGCTTTGCGAAGGCCTTGCGCGATGCGCTCGACCGCGCCGCCGCGCTGACTGAGACCGCCGCGCGTGAAGGCGGCGACGTGCTCGCGCGACAGGCCGCCTCGGCGCTCTACCACTGCACCAGCGCCATCGCGATGGCCTGGGAGGCCGCACACGGCGGCTCCGCACCGCGCATGCGCTGGGCGCAACTGGTGCTGCTGCACCGCGTGCTGCCGCGCGATCCGCTGTCGCCCGATGCCATGCCCGCAGACTGGAATGCCGCCACCGTTCAATCCACGACGGTGCCGGCCTGAGCCTCTTTCCCTCATACAAAAACGGAGACATCCCTTGAAACGCTTCACCTTCCTGCTGGCCGCCTGCGCCACGCTGCTGACAGCAATGCCCGCAGCACATGCGGCCGACGCCTTCCCCACCAAGCCCCTGATGCTGGTCGTCCCCTTCCCGCCCGGCGGCCCCACCGACGCAATGGCGCGCACGCTGGCCGCCGAGATGAAGGATCGACTCGGCCAGCCCATGATCGTGGAGAACCGCGCAGGCGCGGGCGGCAACATCGGCGCCGAGTACGTGGCGCGCGCCGAGGCCGACGGCCACACGCTGCTGTTCGGCACCTCGGGCCCGTTGGCCATCAACGCGAGCCTCTACCGCAAGATCAACTACGACCCGGTGAAGAGCTTCTCGCCGGTGATCCAGGTCGGCTACCTGCCCAACATCCTGGTGGTGAACCCCGCGCTGCCCGTAAAGACCGTGCCGGAACTCGTGGCCTATGCCAAGGCCAACCCCGGCAAGCTCAGCTATGCATCGTCGGGCAACGGCGCGTCGTCGCACCTCGCGGGCGTGTTGTTCAACTCGGTGGCCGGCACCGACCTGCAGCACATTCCCTACAAGGGTACCGGCCCTGCCCTCAACGACCTGCTGGGCAACCAGGTCAGCATGACCTTCACCGACATCCTCACCGCGCTGCCTTACGTCAAGGCCGGCAAGCTGCGCGCGCTGGGCGTGGCTACGGTCGCGCGCTCGCAGGCGCTGCCCGATGTACCGACGATTTCGGAGCAGGGCTACAAGGGCTACGACGTGAGCGTGTTCTTCGGCATCGTCGCGCCGGCTGGCACGCCCGCCGACCGCGTGAGCAAGCTCAACCATGCCTTTGCTGAAGTGCTCAATTCCCCCAAGGTGAAGCAGATGTTCGCGGCGCAAGGTCTCGAGGCCTCGGCCGATACATCGCCGCAGAAGCTCGGGGCGTTCATCGGCAGTGAGTCGGTGAAGTGGAAGGACGTGGTGAAGAAATCGGGGGCGCAGCTCGATTGATGCAGCTGCGTTGTTCGGGGCGCGCTCACGCCGACGGGGTGCCTTGCTCCGCGAATGTCCCCCGGCCTGCGGCCTCCTCCTTTATTTCGCTGCGCAAGGCACCCCATCGACGTGATCGTTGGACGGTGCGGTCGTTGATCGGCCAACACAACGGCAGCGTCCATGTGCGAATGGCACCGGGTGCTCCCCGCAGCGAAATAAAGGAGGAGCCGAAGGCGGGGGACATTCGCGGAGGGGAGTACCCGGTGTCATTCGCACGCACCCCGAATGAACGAACAAAATAAATCCAAGGACCAGAAATGACACAAGCCCAAGGCGCCCTCGCAGGCATCCGAGTCCTAGACATCTCCCGCATCCTCGGCGGCCCCTACTGCGGTCAGATCCTCGGCGACCATGGAGCCGACGTGCTCAAGGTCGAGCCGCCGCAGGGCGACGACACGCGCACCTGGGGCCCGCCTTTCAGGGAAGGCGTGGCCTCGTACTACCACGGGCTCAATCGCAACAAGCGCGTGCAGCACCTCGACTTTTCGACGGAAGAAGGCCGCACTGCACTGCTCGCGCTGGTGGCCGAGGCCGACGTGCTGATCGAGAACTTCAAGACCGGCACGATGGAACGCTGGGGCATCGGCTACGAGGCGCTGTCGCAGCGCTTTCCGCGCCTCGTGTGGTGCCGCGTGTCGGGCTTCGGTGCCGACGGACCATTGGGCGCGCTGCCGGGCTACGACGCCGCCGTGCAGGCCATGACCGGCATCATGAGCATCAACGGCGAGGCCGATGGCGGTCCGCTGCGCGTGGGCCTGCCGGTGGTCGACATGGTGACCGGGCTCAACGCGGTCATCGGCGTGCTGCTCGCGCTGCAAGAGCGCCAGCGCAGCGGGCGCGGGCAGTTCGTGGAGGCGGCGCTGTACGACAGCGGCCTGTCGCTGCTGCATCCGCACGCGGCCAACTGGTTCATGGACGGCACCGAGCCGCGCCGCACCGGCAATGCGCATCCGAACATCTATCCGTACGACGCGCTGGCCACCGGCACCGCCCCGGTGTTCGTGGCCGTGGGCAACGACCGGCAGTTCGCCAGCCTGTGCCGCTGCATCGGGCTGCCCGACCTGGCGGACGACCCGCTCTACCGCACGGCCGGCGCGCGCTCGGTGCACCGCGACGGGCTCAAGCAGCAGCTCGAGGCGGCAATGGCCGCCTTCGACGGCCGCGCGCTGGTCGAGCAACTGATGGCGGCCGGCGTGCCCGCCGCGCCAGTGCTGCCGGTCGATGCCGCGTTGCAGCATCCGCACACGCTGCACCGCGAGATGGTGGTGGAGATGCCCGGCGGCTATCGCGGCATCGGCGCGCCGGTGAAGCTGAGCCGCACGCCGGCAAGCTACCGGCATGCGCCACTCACGCCGGGCGATGCCTTCCTGCCGCTGGACGATTCAATGGAGCAGTGACGACCGGCCGCGGCCGATACCGTAATACGCGATGCCCGCAGACTCGACCTCTGCCGCGTCGTAGACATTGCGGCCATCGAAGATCGCCGGCGTGCGCAGTGCCTTCGCGATGCCCGCGAAATCAGGCAGCCGGAACTCCGCCCACTCGGTGACGAGCGCCAGCACATCGGCGCCCTGCAGCGCCTCTTGCGCCGTGTCGCACCAGCGCACGTCTTCGCGCTCGCCGATGAGGCCGCGCGCATTCGGCATTGCCGCCGGGTCGTACACCTGCACGCGCGCACCGGCCGACCACAGGCGCTCCAGTAGCACAAGGCTCGGGGCATCGCGCATGTCGTCGGTGTCGGGCTTGAAGGCCAGGCCCCACACGGCGATGGTCTTGCCTGCGATGCGGCCTTCGAAGTGGTGCGTCATCAGGTCGAACAGTCGGCTCTTCTGCTCGTGGTTCGTGGCCTCGACCGCCGAGAGGATGCGCAAGGCATGGCCGTCGCGGTCGGCCGCGTACCTCAGCGCCCGCACGTCTTTCGCAAGGCACGAGCCACCGTAGCCCGCACCCGCCTGCAGGAAGTCGGGCCCGATGCGCCGGTCAGCGCCGATGCCGCGTCGCACCATCTCGATGTCGGCGCCCGCATGCTCGGCCAGGCGGGCCATCTCGTTCATGAAGCTGATGCGGGTGGCGAGCATGGCGTTGGCCGCGTACTTGGTGAGCTCGGCCGAGCGGCGGTCCATCACCAGCAACTGCCTTGTCGGGTCCTCGACGAAGGGTTCGTAGAGCCGGGCCAGCAGGTCGACGGCCCACGGGTTTTCGCTGCCGATCACCACGCGGTCGGGCCGCCGGCAATCGCGCACGGCCGAGCCTTCGCGCAGGAACTCGGGGTTTGCCGCCACCGCGATGCGAAGCCGCGCGCCGCGTTGCGAAAGCTCGCCGCTCAACACCGCCTCGATCTGGTCGGCGGTGCCCACCGGCGCGGTCGACTTGCACACGACCACCGCCTCACGGTCGCGGTGCCGCCCGATGCCGGCAGCCACGGCCATCACATGGCGCAGGTCGACCCGCCCGTCAGCGTCGGCCGGTGTGTTCACCACGATGAAGAGCACGTCGCCGTGCAGGCAAGCCGTGCGCTCGTCAGCCGTAAAGCGCAGCGTTCCCGCGGCCAGCCCGGCGGCCACCAGCGCCTCCAGGCCCGGTTCGTGCAGGGGCATAAGGCCGCGTTGCAGACCCTCGACGCGGGCCAGGTCGGCGTCCGCGCACAGCACTTCGTGGCCCGCTTCGGCCAGGCAGGCGGCGAAGCTCAGGCCCACATAACCGGCGCCGAAGATGCTGACTTTCATGGGCGCGCCCATGGCGCACGGCACTGGTGGCGGGCGCGGTTGTGCGATAAAAGCAGGATACAAGCCTTCAAAACTATGTCCGGACAGGAAAATTCGATGATGCCCGATCAAGTTGCCGCGCGTTGCGCGCTGGTCCTGGAGACCAACAACCTGCGCGGCGGAGCCGATGCCGAGGCCAGGGCGGGCACCAGCCTGCAGCGTCTCGTCGCCCTGCTGGCGAAGCAGAAGCTGCCGCTGAGCGCGCTGGCGCAGGTGGTCGTCACGCACGACGGGCTGAGCCCGGCCACCTGCGAAGCCGTGAGCAAGCTTGCAGGCCGCCCGGTCGACTTCGTGCGCATCGACGCCGCCACCGGCTACTACGACGCCAAGAACGTCGGCTTCGAGGCCACCGATGCGCAGCGTTGCACGCACGTGGTGTTCGCCGATGCCGACTGCCTGCCCGACGACGACTGGCTGCTGCAGATGCTGCTGCCGTTCACGTGGAGCGATGCGCCAGCGGTGGTGGCCGGACGCACCAGCTATGCGGCCAACGTGGTCGGCACTGCGCTCACGACCATCGACTTCATGTATTTCCCCAACGCGGACCATGCCGGCGCGACGAG
This sequence comes from Variovorax paradoxus, assembly GCF_024734665.1. NCBI lineage: Bacteria > Pseudomonadati > Pseudomonadota > Betaproteobacteria > Burkholderiales > Comamonadaceae > Variovorax > Variovorax paradoxus. The sequence continues at coordinate 109,465 of NZ_CP102931.1, read as the reverse complement.
CAACTTCTACGCGAACAACGTGGCCTTCCGCCGTGACGTGTTCGAACAGCACAGCTACCAGGCGCTCGACGGCGTGTACCGCGCGCACTGCCAGGTGCTGGGCATGCGACTGAAAGCGGCGGGCGTGCCCATCTACTACGCGGCGCAGGCCCACACCGAGCACCGCCTGCCCGACACGCGCGCCGAGGCGCTCAAGCTGCGCTGGATGCGCGGGCAGGACACGTACTCGCTCACGCCGCACCTGCTGCGCAGCTACGTATCGCCGCGCTGGCAATGGCTCGCGAAAAGCGGGCCGATCGGACCGTTGGCCGTGCTGTTCACTCGGCTGGGTTTCAGCGTGAAGGCGCTCAATCATCAAGACCTGCCGCCACTGCGCGGGCTGCGCTGGCTGGCGGGCGTGGCGTTGATCCTCGGCTTCTCGGCCGTCGACATGCTGGGTGCGTTTGCGCGCGGCATCGGGTGGCACACCACGGGCAGCACCAACGCGGATGCCCAGGCGCTTTCGTATCACCGGCCCTGAACGCCTTCCGCGCCTTCCTTCTCCTCCAGAAGAACAACAAGACAAGAACATGCCAATTCGCTCTTCATTCATCGCTCGCCAACTGACGCTCGGCCTCGCGCTTGCAGGCGCCTTCACGCTGGCGAGTGCCGCCGACTTCGTCGGTCGCGGCGTCTTCAACTTCAAGTCCGACGCCGGCTGCCCCTTCGCCGCACTCGCGGGCCCCGGCAACGACTGCAATCGCCTCGCCCTCGACGACCCCGACACACGCGCCGCGCTCGACAGCGCCGCCCACACCATCCGCTTCGTCAACACGCGCAGCTACAAAGAGAAGACCATCGTCGGCGACGTGCTGCTGCAGGGCTCAGGCCAGGCGCGCAGCGGCCAGCGCGTGCCGCTGACCTTTCATGCGCTGCTGAGCCGCTCGGGCAGCGAATGGTCGGTGAGCAGCCACGCGCACTCGCCCGTGGGCGGCGAGTTCAACGACATCCGCATCGACCCGTACCAGATCGTGGTGGTGAACGAGGCAACCACCGACCACGTGCTGCTCACGGCCGACCAGGTCGTCGAGGCGCTGGCCAAGCCTTCGCTGACCGCGCGCCTGGCCAACGTGCTGGTGCAGGTGGAAGACAACCGCGCGAATGGCGCAAGGGACGCAGACATCACCATCGGCCTCGGCCTGAGCAAGGCCTCGAAGTCGGTGGCGCGCGCGCGCTTTCATGCGCCGGCTGCCAGAGGGATGCAACTGGCCGAAGCCATGCAGCAGGGCAACTGGACGCTGGAGCTGCAGGCGCTGAGCGGCCAGATTCCGCACCAGGTGGTGCAGCGCGACCTGTTCCTGTACGGGCTCGAATCACAGTCGCTGCTGCAGCCGTTGCTGCAACGCGGCTTCCGCAAGAACGAGAAGCTCGTGCTCGGCGCCACCAACGGCAAGGGCTATGTGCGCTACGACGGCCAGCAACGCGAATTCGCGGGTGCCGATGCCGCCGCGCGCGCCTTCCTGCAGGACAGCTTCATCGGGCTGGTGCTGGGCTGGCAGCAGCAGACACCACAGACCACGAAGGCCAAGGCCGATGGCCGCTGAGCCAGCCGACAACATCGCAGCCGGCTTCGACTGCCTCTCTGCGCCCACCTTGCGCGGCTGGCCGGCCCTGCAGGCCCGCCTCGTGCACCACGTCAAGCGCGCCGCACTGCGCCAGCTGCATGCGAGCAATGCTGGTGAGATGCTGTTGCTGCGCTTCTATCTGGTGGGCGAGGAATCATCCGAGCAGGCGCTGCAGCGCGAACTGCGCATCGCCCCGCCCGAGTGGCTGGTGCGCCAGCTCGACCAGCACCTGGCTGACGAGCAACACCATGCGCGGCTGTTCGCGCAGGCCATCGTCGAGCGCGGCGGCAACGCGCAGGCGGCCGCATCGCCCGAAGAAGCGCCGCAGCCCGACTGGTTCAGCCGCCGCAAGCTCGCGCGCTGGCAGGCGCTCATTCGCCGCCATGCGCCGCACTTCGCGCACGGTGGGCTGGTGCCGGCCTATGCCATCGGCCTCTCGGCAGAGCAGATGGCCTCGCGCATCCTGCAGCGCCATTGCGCGCTGATCGGCCCGCAACATGCGCTGCACCCGCTGCTGTCGCGCGTGCTGGCCGATGAAGACCGCCACATCCGCCTGTGCAGCCACACCTTGCAGCGCTGTGTGGCGCCGCATGAAGAGGCGCGGCTCGCGCAGTTGATGCGTGAGGTGCGCGACACCGAGCGCGGCTTCGGCGTCACGGGCGCGCTCGGCATGTGGCTCGCCGGCGTTGCGCTGCGACTGCGCCCCGGCGCAACGCGGCCGGTGCAGCACCAGCATCACGCCTGAGCGATGCCGCCGCGCATCCTCTACCTCGCGACCGCGGACGCGCGCGGCCACCTTATGCGCGCACAGCTGCTCGCGCATGCGCTGCGCGCAGCCGGCGCGCAGGTGCAGGTGCTCACCACCTCGGACGAAGGCGCGCGCTTTCTCGCCGGCTTCGACATCGATGCGCCGGTGCTCTCGCGCCACTACGCAGTGCAGTTCGACACGCAGCAGAACATGCTGCGCCGCGAAACCGACCGCAACGTGGCGCACTACATGTTCCGCCCTGAGCGCATGCTGCGCGACGTGTGGCGGCTGCGTGCGCACTTCCGCAAAGCCGACCTGGTGGTGAACGACTCGTTCCATCCCGCGCTGCTGCTGATGGGCTGGCTGCCGTTCTGGCGGCGCAAGGTCGTGCACGTGTACGGCGTCAGCCTGCGGCGCGCGCTAGAAACCAATTTCAAGGGACGGATGCCCGGCGCGGTTGCAAAGCTGTTCGGTGGCATCGTGGCGTGGCAGATCGACCGCAGCCTCGCGCGCATCGAGCACGACTTCGCCTACGGAGAGCCGCAGCACGACGGCCATGGTCGCCACCGGCTGGCCACGCCGGTCGCGGTGGTCGATGCGGTGGACCACAGCGATGCGGCACAGCGCGCGGCTGCCGTGTACCTCAACCCGCATTTTCAGGAGCCGGCGCTTGCCGACGGCCTGGAACAGGGTCTTGCCGACGCAGGCGTGCCGGCGCATCTCGTCGGCGAAGGCTATGCCCATCGGCCGCACTGGCATGCGCGCGATGAGCACTGGATAGAGGCGGCGGCGCACAGCGCGTTCATCGTTTCGGCGCCGGGAATGGCGGCGCTGTCTATCGCGGCGGTCTACCGAAAGCCGATCCTGTTGCTGCTGACCGACCAGCCCGAACAGGCGATCAACGCGGGGCGCGCGGCGCAGCTTGGTCTGGCGCACCGTGTGGTGGTGTGGCGCGGCGATGCGCCGAAGTTTGCTCGGGCGGTTGCCGTTGCTGCCGGCGATTTGCTTGCATTGCCGGCTAGCGTGGCGGATGCCACCGAGGGACGCCAGGGAGCCATCGAGCGGCTGCAGCATTGGACTGCGCTGCTGTTCGGGCTTGCCGTTCGGGGTGCGTGCGAATGACACCGGGTACTCCCCTCCGCGAATGTCCCCCGTCGGCGTGATCGCGCCCTGAACAACGGCCGTCACCAGCTACCCAAGAACCCCACGCGCCGTATCGATCAACGCGCGAAATACCCGCGTCATCGCACGCACCGGATGCATCTCGGGCCACTGCTTCGCTGTCGTCTTCGGCGGCGCGGAGATCGCTCCGCGGCCCATGCGCAGCGACACCTGCAGCTTCCTGATGGTGAAGGCCGGTTGGGCCATGCGGCGCCCCGTGCCGGCGGCCACGACGAACTGCAGCACCAGGCACTTGCGTCCCGCTGTCGGCTCGACCTCGAACACCAGGCTGCGCCGCCGCGCGCCGGTGCCGCGCTGGCCCGTAAGCACCGTGCCGTCGAACATGGCGAGCACGCTGGTGGCCTTGGCGTTGCTGCGGTAGTCGATGCTCACCTCGAGCCGGTACGGCCGCTGGTGCGACAGCACGGGCGACTGTGCTAGTGAAGGCAAGGGAATGACGAGGCAGGCCAACTCGCCCTCGCTGCGCGCGCCATCGCCATCGAAGCCCGCCCAGCCGTGACTGAGCCAGCTCATCGCGGGGCTGCCGGGATGGAACAGGTAGGAACGCCCCATCTGCAGCTCGGACACTTCGGGCAGGCCCTGGGTCTGATCGTCGAGACCCCAGCGCGTGAGGAAGGCGCGGTCGATCGCCGCCGCGGGCCAGGCCGTGAGGCTCGGCTTGGCATTGTTGTTGTCGTCAGCACCACAGGCGGCGGCCATGAAATCCATCGCGCCCAGCGCGGCGCCCACTGGGATCCAGTCAGAGCAGGCCTCGGGCAGCAACCCGGCCGAATTGCGGTCGGCGCGGATCAGTGCGTGCGCGGGCTTGCGAAAGTAGTGCGCCTCGGTCAGCACGCTCGACGACAGGCTGGATGCGAAATGCACGTTGGCCGCGGACAGCAGCGCGTACGTGTTCTCCTTTGTCCACGCCACATTGGGAATGGCACGCGCGATGGGCGCCAGGTCGTGAAGTGCGCTCTCATAAGGGTGCGGCTTGATGACCAGCAGGTCGACGCTGTTCGCCAGCTCGCGCAGCGGCGCGATCACGCTGGCCGGGTGCATGGTGCGTCCGCCGCTGACCAGCGACAGATCGACCAGGCTCTGGCCGAAGAACAGGCCCACACGCAGGCGTGAGTCGAACAGCGAGGCCGCGCCGTGGCGCGCGAAGCGGCCCTTGAGCGCGCTCGCGTGGTTCCAGAACAGTTCTTCGTCCACGCGGCGCGACAGCAGCGCGGCCTCGATCACAGGGTCGTTGGTGCGCGCGCAGAAGTGCAAATGCTCGGTGAAGCGGCGCGGGTCGATCTCGATGTCCAGGTAGCTCGCGCCGCTGCGGTCTATGCACTGCTGCAGCGCGGGCGTGAGGCCCCAGCCGATCACGAGGCAGCCGGGGTCGAACGCCGGCAGGCCTTCGCGCCCGGCCAGCGGCAGCAGGTTGGCGATGCAGGCGCGTGCCCAGCCGGCCGGTGTGCGGGGCAGCTCCAGCCGGTCCATCAGGCGCTCGACGTCGATGCGGCCGCCTTCCGACAACGGCGTGATCTCGCGCATCGGCAGGCCCAGGCGTCCCAGCGCGGTGTCGAAGAAGCCCCGGAGGAAGCGCCGATTGGCGGCGTGATACTGCAGCCCGTTGGCTGGAGAGCGGAAGAAGTCGTCCGCAAAAATGACGTGGTGGAACCGGCTCGTGGTCATGGGTCTCGGGAGGACCGGCCTGCCCTCTGCAACCCGCCTCGCCGACCTTTTCTGTGCGATGCGTCAATCTAGGCAGCGACTCTTAGTTCAAAGTGAGAAAGACTCTGCGCATGCGCAAAGTTGCCGTAAAGGGCCGGGCTCAGTCGAGCGAGAGATTGAGATCGCGGATCAGCGGATGCCAGCGCGCCGACTCGCCCTGCAGCAGCGCCGCGAACTGCGAAGGCGCATCGCCCACCGGTTCGACACCGAACTCGGCAAGCTTGCGCAGCACGGCGGGGTTGTGGATGGCGCTGGCCACCGACTGCTGCAGCCGCGTCACGATCTCGCCCGGGGTGTTGGCGGGCACCACCAGGCCCATGAGCGCAGCAGCCTCTACGCGCGGCATGCCTAGCTCGGCGAAGGTCGGCACGGCCGGCAGTTCCTTCAGCCGCTGCGGGTGCGCCACCGCCAGCGCGCGCAGCTTGCTGCCCTGGATGAAGCGGCGCGACGCGGCCAGGTCGCACATCAGCACCGGCAACTGGCCGCCCGCCACGTCGGCCAGCGCAGGTGCGACGCCGCGGTAGGGCACGTGCACCATCTCCAGCCCGGCTTCGCGTTCGAGCAGCTCCATCGCCAGGTGCTGCGGACTGCCGGTGCCGGCAGAGGCAAAGCTGACCTTGCCGGGAAAGGCGCGCGCATCGTCGATGAAGGCGCGCGCGTCCCTCACGCCGCTGGAAGGGCCTACCAGCAGCACCATCGGCAGCCGGCCCAGCAGGGTGACGGGCGCGAAGTCGCGCGAGGGGTTGTAGCTGAGGTTGCGGTACAGCGCGGGGTTGAACACCAGCGTGCCGTTGTCGGCCGACAGCAGCGTGTAGCCGTCGGCCGGCGCGCGTGCGGCCTCGATGGCGCCGAGCGCGGTGTTGCCGCCTGCGCGGTTCTCGATGACCACCGGCTGCCCCGCGTCGATGGCGAGCTGCGTGCCGATGGTGCGCGCGACGATGTCGGCGCCGGCCCCCGCGGGGTACGGCACGATCCAGCGGATGGGCCTGGTGGGGTATGCGGCCTGCGCCCTCGCTGCGCGGGGCAGTCCCGTGGCCGCGAGGGCGGCCATGGTCAGGAGGTGCAGCAGCAGCGGTCGGCGGGTCATGGACGACTGTCTCCGGAGGAGATACCAGCCGCGATGTTAGGCCGGGTCGCGTGTTCGTGTGAAAGGCGCGTCGATCAGGGAGCGACGGGGTTGCCGGGCGTGCCGGTTTCGCGGGCCGAGGCCGCGGCGGCAGCCACGGCCGGGGTGCGGTACTTGATGTTCACGGCGGGCGCTGGAGGCTCCGGCGGCGGACGCGTGATCTTGACGAGGGGCGGCCGGGCCGGTGCTGCGGTGCGCGCCACCGAAGAGGCAGCGGGTGCCTGGGCCGCGGCAGCAGGAGTGGCGATGGGCGTGAACGGATCGGCAGGTGTCGAATAGCGCACGGGGACAACCGTCGCCGGCGTTCCCGCAGGGGTCGATGCCAAAGTTGCTGGTGCCACAGGTGCAGCGGGTGTCGCTGATGCCACCGCACCGGCCGGAGCGCCCGCCACAGCAGCGGGAGCCGCAGGCGCAGCCTTCGGGTCGTAGAGCACCGCGCCCTTGCTGACCCCCGTGGCCACCGGCCCCACGCCGACACCCACGCCGGCCGAGCCCGACACCTGCCCGCCGTTGTTCACGGCCACGCCAGCGCCGAGCGGGCCGAAGCCGGTGTTGAGCCCCACCGAGAAATTGCCGTCCTTGGTGGCGCCCAGCCCCAGCGAGAGCCCGGGCACCAGCGGAATGCCGACGTGATAGTGAGAACAGCCGCCCGTCAGAAGCAACAGCAGCGCCGCCGGAACGACGGCTGCTGCACGAGGGACGCGCGGCCGGTCGTTCACACCAGCAGCGCGTTGACGCGCCTCACGTAGGCGGCCGGGTCGGCTGGCAGCCCGCCTTCGGCGAGCAGCGCCTGGTCGAACAGGATGTTCGCGAGATCGTCGAAGTGCGACGAGCCCTCGAGCTTCTTCACCAGCGGATGCTCGGCGTTCACTTCGAGCACCGGCTTCAGTTCGGGCGCGGGCTGGCCGGCCTGCTTGAGCATGCGCGCGAGTTGCGTGCTCATGCCGCCGTCCTGCACCACGAGGCAGGCGGGCGAGTCGACCAGGCGCGTGGTCACGCGCACGTCTTCGGCCTTGTCCTTCAGCGCTTCCTTGAGCTTCTCGAGCATGGGCTTGAACGACTCGGCGGCCTCCTCGGCGGCCTTCTTCTCGGCCTCGTCCTGCAGCTTGCCGAGATCGACCGCGCCCTTTGCCACGCTCTGCATCGGGGTGCCGTCGAACTCGCTCAGATAGTTCAGCGCCCACTCGTCGACACGGTCGGTCATGAGCAGCACCTCGATGCCCTTCTTCTTGAAGACTTCGAGCTGCGGGCTGTTCTTGGCGGCGGCGAGGGTGTCGGCCGTGATGTAGTAGATCGCGTCCTGGCCTTCCTTCATGCGCGCCTTGTAATCGGCAAAGCTCACGCCCACCGCGTCGGTGGTGGTGGAGGCATAGCGCAGCAGCTTGGCGATGCGGTCACGGTTGCCCATGTCTTCGCCCAGGCCTTCTTTCAGCACCGCGCCGAACTCGGCGTAGAACTTGGCGTACTTGCCGGATTCGTCGGCCGCGGCCACCGCAGCTTCGGCGGCAGTGGGCGTGTTCTTGTCGACGACGTCGGTCACGCCTTCGGTCGGCTCCGGTGCAGGCACCGATTCGCCCGAGCCCACGTCGATCTTGCCCTCGCCGCTCTCGGGCGCGGTCTTCTGCTTCTTGGCCAGGTCTTCGAGCATGCCGAGCACGCGCTTGGTGCTGCCTTCGCGGATCGCCTTCACGTCGCGGCTTTCCTGCAGCAGCTCGCGGCTCACGTTCAGCGGCAGGTCGGCAGAGTCGATCACGCCCTTGACGAAGCGCAGGTAGCTGGGCAACAGCGCCTCGGCGTCGTCCATGATGAAGACGCGCTTCACGTAGAGCTTCACGCCCGCGCTCTTCTCGCGGTTCCACAGGTCGAACGGTGCCTTGGCCGGGATGTAGAGCAGCTGCGTGTACTCGGTGCTGCCTTCGACGCGGTTGTGGCTCCAGGCGAGCGGGGCCTCGTAGTCGTGGCTGATGCTCTTGTAGAACTCTTCGTACTGCTCGGTGGTGATGTCCTTCTTGGGGCGGCTCCACAGGGCGTTGGCCTTGTTGACGGTTTCCCACTCGCCGGTCTTCACCATGTCGCCGGGCTGGTCGTTCTCGCCGTCCTTCCACTCTTCCTTTTCCATCAGGATGGGCAGGGAGATGTGGTCGGAGTACTTGCCGACGATCTGCTTGATCTTCCAGGCGTTGAGGTATTCGTCGGCGTCGTCGCGCAGGTGCAGCGTGATGCTGGTGCCGCGCTCTGCGCGCGTGATGTCGGCCACCTCGAAGTCGCCGGCGCCGCCGCTGGCCCAGCGCACGCCCTGGTCGGCGGGCAGGCCCGCGCGGCGCGATTCGACGGCGATCTTGTCGGCCACGATGAAGCCCGAGTAGAAGCCCACGCCGAACTGGCCGATGAGCTGTGCGTCGGCCTTCTGATCGCCGCTGAGCTTGCTCATGAAGTCCTTGGTGCCGCTCTTGGCGATGGTGCCGAGGTTGTCGATGGCCTCCTGGCGCGACAGGCCGATGCCCTTGTCGGTGATGGTGATGGTGCGCGCGGCCTTGTCGAAGCTCAGGCGCACGTCGAGCTCTGGCTGGTCTTCATACAGCTCGGGGTGGTCGAGCGCCTCGAAGCGCAGCTTGTCGCACGCGTCCGACGCGTTCGAGATCAGCTCGCGCAGGAAGATTTCCTTGTTCGAGTAAAGCGCATGCGTGACGAGGTGCAGCAGTTGCGCGACTTCAGCCTGGAAGGGGAGTTTGGTTTTGGAGGAATCAGACATGGAAAGAGAAATATCGAAGCCAAAAAATTCTAAGTCGGGCACGGCGTCCATGCGGTGACGCTGTGCCAACTTCTTTAAATGGGTGGTCTTTCGACCTCATCAAGAGGCAAATGGGGTCGAAAGGCTCCATTTTTCGCACCCCTGAAGACTTAAGAAACAACGTTCTCACACGGGGAAGCCCTCGGGGTCACGAAATATTGACGTTCGTCAACATTTATGAAATACCCTGCGCTGATCCGGAACAGGGCCGCAACACCCGGGAGACAAAACAGGGATGTCGCCAGATGATTCGAATGACGCCGTGGACCGTACCCGGTCCCGCCGGAGCCTTGTGGCATCCGAGGGGCGCACTCGTGTGGCTCGAATGCACGACCGCCCTGGCATGGCTGTCCTGCGCGCAGGCGCAGGCCGAGCCCCAGAAACCCCAGGCCGTGGCTGACGCACGCATCGAGACCCTCGACCGTGCACAGGCAGAGCAGGCGCGGCTGAAGGCGCTCGTCGACTCCGCGCCCAAGAGCTACGAAGACCGCTTCATGACCCTCGAGGCCGACACCGCGGCGGCCGACGCAACGCCCGAAGCCGAGCAGCCGCAAGGCTACCGCGCCTGGCTGGTGGAAAGTCGCATCGGCTTCGGCGACGCCACGACCACCGGCTACGGCCGCCAGCGCGCAACCGAGTTCGGCCAGCGCTTCGAGTACCGCCGCGAAACCCTCAACTACGGCGAGTTCGTGCTGCAGGCCGACGGCCGCCACCTGGGTGGCGACAACAGCGCGAGCGGCATCGGCATCGGCTCGCTGGGCTATGCGCGCGAGGCAACCAGCGGCCGCTTCACGCTGCGCAACCTCGGCTTTCCGCTGACCACGCAGACCTTCGCCGACACCGCCGTGGGCGACATCTACAGCGAAGTCACCGACGGCCTGGCGCGCAACTACAGGCTCACGCTGGGCTCGACCACGGTGCGCGGCGCATCGACGCGCATCTTCAACACCGATCTCGACGTGCGCGCCGGCATCGGCCAGCGTGGCAACCTCACGGGCGGGCCGTACCCCGGCTTCGAGAAGAGCCAGGGCACGCTCGGCTGGCTCGGGACCACGCTGCGCCTGGGCGATCCGTGGTTCGCCTCGTTCCAGCTCGACCAGGCGCGCGATATTCCGGCCTACTACATCGACCCCATCACGGCGATGGGAATCGGCCGCAAGGACGTCACGAGCTGGGCAACGTCGCTCGGCTACGGCCGCGAGGTGGTGCGAGACGGCGACTTCAAGGCGCGCGCCACGCTGGTCGGCAGCCGCGTGAACTCGCCCACGCCGGGCGTGGCAACCGGCAACTCACAGGGCCTCTTCATCGAGGCGAGCGCGCGCACCGGCCTGTACCGCCATGAATTCGGCGTCTACACCGCGCGGCCCAACCTGTACTTCGGCGACTACGCACTGGCGACCGGCACGCGCGGTGCGTACTGGCGCGTGGACCGCAACACCAGCCGCATGAGCTGGGGCGCCGGCCTGGACTACGAGCGCGCGGCGCCAGACACCAACTTCCATCTCTCGGGCTACCGGCGCTTCGGCGCGAGCGGCAACTTCCAGTACCTGTTCGACCGCTACAACTCCGTCGGCGGCAGCCTGAGCGCGTACCGCACGCGCTACGAAGGGCTGCAAGACGGCAGCACCACAAGCTCCGCCGGCAGCGGCGACGGGCGCAGCCTCTACGGCAGCGCCTTCTACCAGACCCGCTTCTTCGACTGGCCGCGCAGCCGCTTCACGCTGACGGTGCGGCGCAACGAGCTGATCGTGCTGGGCGACAGCGCCGCCACCGGCCAGGAAGTGCAGTGGGAGCAGGACTGGATCGGCGGGCGCTACGAGACGATGCGCCCCGAGTTCACCACCACCCTCGGCCATGCGCGCGACAGCAGCGGCGGCACCACCCGCAGCTACCCGACGGCGGGCCTGCAATTCCGCTACTGGATCGACAGCGGCTTCAACGTCGGCGGCAACCTGCGCTACACCTCGCAAAGCGGCGGCCTCTACACCAGCCGCGGCCTGTCGGGCTCGCTCATGGCCGAGAAGGAGCTGGGCGCGGGCTGGCGCGTGGGCTTCATGGCCAACTTCAACCAGGCGCGCGCATCGCTGCTGCCGACCTCTTATTCCGCACCCAATCTCTATCGCAGCAATGAGAAGACCGCCTACGTCTACCTGCGCTGGGAGGGCAGCGCCGGCACGGCCTACCGGGCGGCGGGCATGCGCGGCGAGGGTGCGGGCGGCGGCAGCGTGTCGGGCCGCGTGTTCTATGACGCCAACCGCGACGGCGAGCAGCAGTCGGGCGAAGGCGGCGTGGCCGGCGTCGAGGTGCTGCTCGACGGCCGCTACCGCGCCATCACCGACCGCGACGGCCGCTTCGAATTTCCGCTGGTGACCACCGGCCGGCATCAACTGACGCTCACGCTCGAAAGCGTACCGCTGCCCTGGGGCGTGGCCGGCGACGGCGGAACGAGCGTGAACGTGCCGCTGCGTGGCCAGGCCACTGCCGCGATTCCCGTGGTCAAGGTGGGCGAATGAACCACGACACCGACCTTTCGATTTCTTTTTTTCCCCGCATACACAACCCCAAGGAGACTTCATGACCCGAAAACCCATTGCCCGCCTCGCGCTGGCCGCCTCTCTCACAGGCCTCGCCCTTGCCGGAGGACCCGCCATGGCCGAGAGCCAATACGGCTCCGGCACAGGCACGATCACGGCGCAGGCCAAGGTGAACCTGAGCGTGACGGTGCCCAAGCTGATCCTGCTGCGCGTCGGCTCGACCAATACCACGGTCGACACGGTGACCTGGACTTCAGCCCTCAGCATTCCGGGCGTGCCCACCACGCCGGTGGTGGGCAACAACACCAACGTGGACTGGAACGGCGCGGCGCCCACCGTCACGACCACGTCCGCCGCGAGCACGCTCACCGTGTACGCCTGGACCAACGCCGGCGCCGGCACCATCAACTGCGCCATGGGCGCCTGGGCGCCCCTCACTGGCGGCCCGACGAACGCGGACTTCACCGTCACCGCAACGGGCACGCTGCCGCACCCGGGCGCCAACCTCGGCGCCTGCGCCTCGACCTCGTTCCCCTCGAACGCGGTCGCCACTGGCACCTGGGCCTACTCGCTGGGTGGCACGCCCGCCGGCTGGGCTGCGAACACGTACACGAACACCATCACGTACACAGCCCAGGGCATCTGATGGCGCGCTCCGGGCTGCACACCCGGCGATGCGAGGCGGTCGCCGCCGCGGCGCTCATGGCGTCGGCGGCGAGCCTCGCCCCGGCCGCGCATGCCGTCATCACCACGGTGACCGACACGGGCAGCACCTACGGCCTGACCCTGCGCGTGGGATCGGCCGGCGCGACCATCGACACGGTGGCCTTCAGCGTGACCGGCGCCAACGCCGGGCTGACCCCCACGGCAGTGACCGGCACGCCGACCATCGACGTCTGGGTGATGCCGGTGCGCCCCATAGCCAACACCACCGTAGCGCGGCCGGTAACGCTGCGCGTCGATTCCTCCGTCGCCCTGAGCTGCCAGTCGGGCGGCTGCGGCACCACGACCATTCCCTTCAGCAAGATCAGCTGGGTGGCCACGAACAACAGCAACGCCGCCTCGGGCGACATCCAGGGCGGCCGCTTCACCACCGCCGCCAACCAGTCGATCGCGAGCTACGACGCGAACGCCACCTTCTGCGTCGGCGTGCTCGGCCTGCCCTGCGTCCTGGGCATCGGCACCTGGACCTACCTGTCGCGCAACGTGACTGCCACGCGGCTGCAGTTCTCCTACGACAACGACGTGGTGTACCCAGGCGGCAACTACAAGGGCACCGTGCGCTTCACGGCCTCGATGGAATGACCTCCCTGCGCTTTCACCGATGGCCAGCCGCTGCACTGCTGCTCTGCGGTGCAGCGCTCGCCCCCGCATGGGCGGCGGTCGCCCGGCTCGACGATTCGGCCTCCCCGCGCGCACAGGTGCGCAGCGATTTCAGCAACGCCCAGGGGATGGACGGCAACATGGTCGTGCTGCCCCTCGGGCGCATCGAATACCGGCTGGCCACTGCCCCCCACGTGGGCCGGCGCGCGCGCATCTTCTATGTGATTCCGTCGATGGTCGCGGGCCTGCGCTCGCCGGCCGGAATGCAGGTGCAATGGCGCGGCAACGGCGCCTTCGCAAGCGGCAGCGGCCGCCCCGGCGACCGGGTGCAGGTGTGGAACGGCGTGGTCCAGGCGCCATGGATGAACGAGACCTTCGAGCTGACGCTGCGCGTCGACCCCCGCGAGCTGCGCATGCCTTCGGGCTCGGCACTGAGCTTCGAGTCGTTCTTCGAAATCGAAACGCTGCCATGAACGTTTTTCTCTCTCCCTCTTCTCTCGTCCTTCTGCTGCTGGCAGTAGCCGGCGCTGCAACGGCCGCGCCCTTCGAGCTGGCCGTCACGCCGTCGCGCTTCGAACTCTCGGGCAAGGCCGGCACGCGCCTGGGGCAGTCGCTCGACATCCACAACCTGGCGCCGACCGCCACCGAGGTGACGATGCGCACCATCGACTGGAGCTATTCGGCCGAAGGCAACATCGGCTACCACGACGAGTTGCTTCCCGGCAGCTGCAGGCCGTGGGTGGTGCTGGAGCGGCGCAGCGTGTCGGTGCCGGCACGCAGCAAGAGGGCGTTCCGCTTCCAGGTCGATCCGCCGGCCGACGCGCCGCGCGGCGAGTGCCGCTTCATGATTGCCATCGAGGGCACGGAGCCGGCGCAGCAGACCGTCATCCAGAGCGGCGGAGCCAGCCTGAGCCTGCCGGTCACGGGCCGCATCGCGGTGGCGGTTTACGTCATGCTCAACGGCGCCGAGCCCAAGCTCGAAATCAAGCAGATCGCCAGCGGAGAAACAGGCGGCGCACGCCGCACGCTGGTGACCGTAAGCAACACGGGCGACGCGCACGGCCGTCTCGAAGGCAGCCTGGACGCCACCGACAGCAAGGGCCGCGCGTTCGAGCTGGTGCCCGAAGGCACGCCGATCCTGCCGGGGCAGACACGCACGCTGGCACTGGTGCCCAAGGGCGAGAGCGGCCAGCCCGCGCCGCAGCCCGCCTACCCGGTCAAGGCCAGCGGCACGCTGGACTGGGACAAGGGCAGCTTCAAGGTGGACATGGAGCTCAAGTGACGCACCGCATAGGCCCCCTGGCAGGCACGTTCTCGGGCCTGCTCGCCACGGCCGTCGGCATGGCGCAGGTGGGAGCCACGCACGCCGCGTCGAGCACCGTGGGCCCGAGCGCCTCGGTGCCGCTGACCACCGGGTTGGTGAACCTCGACTTCACGATCGCCATCGACAAGTTCATCTTCTTTCGCATCGGCGACGGCGCGTGGCCTACGCCGGGCGGCACCACGAGCACGGTGAGCTTCGTGCTGACGCCGTCGATCCCGGGTGGGCCCACCACGCCGGTCGCGGGCAACAACACGTCCGTGAACTGGAGCGGCGCGGCGCCGACCTTCAGCGTCACGCCAAGCGGCAACGCGCTGCCGGTCGAAGTGCGCAGCAACGCGGGGCAGGTGACGCTGCGGGCCGCCGCGACCGCGCCGCTCATGAGCGGGACCAACGCGATCCCGCTGTCGGAGATCACGATTGCCAGCAGCGACAGCAACCTGCCCGCGCCGCCGATTCCCAACTCGGGCACGGGCACCACGGTCAATGTCGTGGGCACCAGCTTCGCCAACCTCGTCACCCAGCGCACCGCGACCTGGACCTTCTCGTATGCAAACCTGGCCAGCCGCACCGCCGGCACCTACACCGGGCAGGTCACCTTCACGGCCAGTTCGCCCTGATTGGCCCTGACCGGCTCTTTCCGGCGCGCAAGTCAGCTGGCGCTGGGATCGCTCGCCAAAGCTGCGCGGTGGATCTTTTCCTTCACCCCTCCAGGAGCTTTGCATGAACAACAAGAAATCCCGCGTGCTGTGCGTCGCAGCCTTCCTCGGCCTGGCCTCGCTCGGCGCACAGGCGCAGGTTCCCGCCGATGCACCGGCCGGCACCACCGTGCAATGCAAGGACGGCAGCTATGCCTCGCCCGACACCAAGTCGGGCGCCTGCCGCGGTCACAAGGGCATCAAGACCTGGTTCGGCAAGGCTGCACCTGCTGGTGCTGCCGCGGCAACCGCGCCGGCCGCAGCAGCTGCGCCCGCACCAGCGGTCGAGACCCAGTCGGCCAAGGTCGACAAGACCGGCGTGGCACCGAGCACCGGCACGGCCACCAGGACGCCCGGCTCGCCCGACCTCACGAAGATGGCTGCCGCTCCCGGTGGCGGCGCAGGCAAGGTGTGGGCGAACGACGAGACCAAGGTCTATCACTGCATGGGCGACCGCTACTACGGCAAGACCAAGAAGGGCGAGTACCTGAGCGAAGCCGATGCCAAGGCCAAGGGCATGCACGCGTCTCACAACAAGGCTTGCTCCTGATCAGCGCGGCTGCGACTCCACTTCTCGCGTCCAGCGGTCGATCAGGCGCTTGCGCTCGGCCGCCTTGCCGTACTTCTCGAAGTCGTACTTGATGAGCTTCACGTCGGCCATCGACGGGATGCGCGGGTCCGGCTTGAAGGTCTTGTTGGCCGGTGACTGCAGGCTGCCCGACTGCCCGCCGATGGCCTGGCCCGCGGGGCTCATGAGCCAGTCGTAGTAGCGCTTGGCGTTTTCCTTGTTGCGCGCGCCTTTCACGAGGGCGATGCCGCCGATCTCGTAGCCCGTGCCTTCGCACGGCGCGGCGGTCTTCACGGGAAATTTGTCATAGCGCCAGCGCTCGAAGCCGAAGATGAAGCTCACGCCGATGGCCACTTCGCCCTTGGCCACGTTGGGCGCCTGCGCCTGGCCGCTGCGGGTGTAGCTGGTGACGTTCCTGTGCAGCTTCTTCAGGTACTCGAAGGCCGCTTCTTCGCCCATCTGCTGCACCAGGCCCGCGATGATGGTGTAGGCCGTGCCGCTGGAGGCCGGGTGCGAAATTTCGATCTCGCCCTTGTATTCGGGCTTGACGAGGTCGGCCCAGCACCTGGGCTCGTGCAGCTTCTTTTTCTTGAGCAGGTCGGTGTTGAAGCCGAAGCCGATGGCGCTCGTGTAGAAGCCGCCCACCATGTTCTGCGACAGCGCGTACTGCCGTACCGCCCAGTCGTGCAGGTCGTTGATGTAGGCCGGGCGATAGGGTTCGAGCAGGCCTTGCTCAGCAGCCTGCAGGAACGGGTCGCCGGTGCCGCCCCACCAGATGTCGGTCTTGGGGTTGGCGGCCTCCGCGCGCAGCTGCGCGCCGATTTCGCCGGTGCCCTTGTGGGCCTGCTGCACCTTGATGCCGGTCTCGCGCGTGAATGCGGTGGCCGCCGCTTCGCACCAGCCCGCGTCGGTGCTGCACAGCGCGTTGACGGTGCCTTGCGCCGCGGTGTTCGACACCCCCAGCAGGGCCACCGTGGAAATGCATGCGGCGGTGGCGATGTGTCGGATGGCGAATGGGCGCATGCGCGGTTCTCCTCGGTCGTTGTTTGTTCGAAGGCGCAGGATAGCGCCCGCTTCAGCGCGCGGCCAGCAGCGGCGGCAGGTGCTCGGCGAGCCAGTCGATCACCACCCGCGTCTTCAGCGGCAGGTAGCGGCTGCGCGAGCGGATCACGTGCAGCGCGAAGCCGAAGGGTTGCGGCTCGTCGAACACGCGCACCAGCGTGCCGGCCGCGAGCGCATCGGCCGCAAGCCACGCGGGCAAGCGCGCGAGGCCCATGCCGCCGATGGCGGCTTCGAGCAGCACCTCGGCGCTGTCGCAGCGCAGCCGCGAAGGCAGCGTCACGTCGACAAGACGGCCTTCGGCATCATGGAAGCGCCAGGACGAGATCTGGCCGTCGCGCGCATAGAGCACGGCCTCGTGCGGCGCCTTCAGGTCGTCGATGTTTGCGGGATGCCCGTGTTCGGCCAGGTAGGCGGGCGAGGCGCACAGCGCCATCCACTGCATGCCGACAGGCCGGGCGACCAGCTCCGCGCTGTCGGCGAGTTCACCGCTGCGGATGGCCAGGTCGAGCCCCTCCTCCACGAGATCCACGCGCCGGTCGTTGAACGAGAGTTCGAGCGAGAGCTGCGGATGGCGGCGCGCCAGCGCCAGCAGCAGCGGCCCGACCTTCAGCCGCCCCAGCATTGCCGGCATGCTCAGGCGCACGAGGCCCGAGGCGGTGCTGCGCGCAACGTCGGTCACGGCTTCGGCCGCGTCGAGTTCGGCCAGCACGCGGCGGCAGCGCTCGTAGTAGCCGTGGCCCTCCTCGGTGAGGCTCTGGCTGCGCGTGGTGCGCAAAAAGAGCCGCGTGTTCAGGCGCGCTTCGAGCCGCGCGATGCTCTTGGCGACGGCCGAGCGCGTGACATGCAGGCGCTGCGCGGCCAGCGCGAAGCTGCCCGCCTCGGCCGCCGCGACGAATTCTTCGATGCCCTGCAGACGTTGGCCCATTGGAGACTTTTAAGCACCAGTGAAAAGAAAATTATCCGCCACCGGGTATCTGGCATCGTCAATAGCATGAAAGCTCCTCGTCTTTCCCGGAGTCTTTTTCATGCAAGAACCTCGAACGCTGCGCCGCTGGCAGCTCCCCACGCTCGGCCGCGCCCACCTCGAACAGGCCGAAGCGCCGTTGCCCATGCCGGGCGCGAACCAGATCCTCGTGAAGGTCGGCGCGGTGTCGCTCAACTACCGCGACCTGCTGATGATTCGCGACGGCATGGGCATGGCGCTCGAGCTGCCCTTCACGCCCGGCTCCGACATGGCGGGCACCGTGGCGGCCATCGGCCCGGGCGTAACGCGCTTCGCCGTCGGCGACCGGGTCGTCAACACCTTCTGGGGCGGCTGGATCGACAGCCACTGGCATGCGGAGGCCACGCTCCTCGGCGGGCCCGGCCCCGGCATGCTCGCCTCGCACGTGCTGCTCGACGCCGCCTGGGCCGTGGCCGCGCCCACGACGGTGAGCCTGGCCGAAGCCAGCACGCTGCCGTGCGCGGGTCTCACCGCATGGTTCGCGCTCGCCGAGACCGGCGCGTTGCGCGCGGGCGAGACGGTGCTGATTCACGGCACCGGCGGCGTCGCGCTGTTCGGCCTGCAGATCGCGCGGCTGCATGGCGCACAGGCCATCGTCGTCACGGGCAGCGAAGACAAGCGCGCACAGGCGCTGGCACTCGGCGCCACGCACGTGCTGGCGCGCGACGGCGACTGGCCCGCCGAAGTGCGCAGGCTCACGCAAGGTCGCGGTGCCGACCACGTGCTCGAACTCGCGAGCGGCCCCAACCTCGATCGCTCGCTGCAGGCCGTGAAGCAGGGCGGTCGCGTGTCGATCATCGGCATGCTCGGCGGCGAGACGCTGAGCGCGTCGTTCTATGCGATGGTGCTGGGCCGCGTGACGGTGCAGGGCATCGGCGTGGGCCACCGGCGCGCGCTCGAAGACCTGGTGCGCGCCGTCGATGCAAATGCGCTCAAGCCGGTGATTGCCGCGCAGTACGGCTTCGATGCACTGCCCGCCGCGCTCGATCATCTCGAGCGCGGCGCGTTCGGAAAGATCGTCGTGACGCTCTGAACGAAGACGCAACGCAGTTGCGGCGCCGCACAAAAGCCGCGCCATCCGTGAACAGGTTCCGTTAGTACGAATTACACGCTCGACGCCCCCTCCTGGCGTTCCTAGAATCCGCCCGCGCACGGCTTCGTGCATTGCGCGTTTTCTCAACTTCAGGATGGAGAGTTATGGAACACAGTACCTACAAAAAATGGTCGGCCGAGTTCATTGGTACTTTCTGGCTCACGCTCGGAGGCTGCGGAAGCGCAGTTCTGGCAGCGGCCTTTCCGGGTGTCGGCATCGGCCTGCTCGGGGTCTCGCTGGCCTTCGGTCTCACGGTGGTGACGGGCGCCTATGCACTGGGCCCGATCTCGGGCGGGCACTTCAACCCTGCCGTGTCGATCGGCCTTGCGGCCGCGGGCCGCTTCAAGGCCTCGCAGCTCGCGGGCTACATCGTGGCGCAGGTGCTCGGCGCCATCGCGGCGGCCGGTGTGCTGTATCTCATCGCCACGGGCAAGCCGGGCGCTGACATCGGCGGCTTCGCCACCAACGGCTATGGCGAGCACTCGCCCGGCAAGTACGGCATGACGGCCGCATTGCTATGCGAAGTGGTGATGACGGCCGTGTTCCTGATCGTGATCCTCGGCTCCACCGCCAAGCGCGCGGCCGGCGGCTTCGCAGGCCTTGCGATCGGCCTGTGCCTCACGCTGATCCACCTGATCTCGATCCCTGTGACCAACACTTCGGTCAACCCGGCGCGCAGCACGGGCCCGGCCCTGTTCGGGCCGTCCTATGCGGTGTCGGAACTGTGGTTGTTCTGGGCGGCGCCCATTGCGGGTGCCATCATCGGCGCGGTGATCTACCGCGCCCTGCTCAGCAACGGCAACGACGACTGATCGCTGATCGTCGTCATCACCGGCAGCGCAGCTTCAGTTCAGCTGCCGCTGCCCGACTTCACCATCGGCAGTGAAGTCGATTGCCCGATCGGCTCGGTGCCGCTCGGATGCGACGCCCCATAGGCGCCAGCCTGGATGTCGGCCACCGGCATCGTCGAGCTCATCGCGGGTGCGCTGGTCGACTGGCCCATTGGCTCGGTGCCGCTCGGACGGGCTGCGGCCATCGCGCCGGCCTGGACGTCCGGGTTCGCGGGCGAATTCATCTGCAGCGGATGGAAATCCGAACCATCGGTGGTTTCGGCCGATGCGGTGACGGCGCCCATGGCTGCCAGCGCAGCAAAGGAACCGACGGCGAGAAGCTTGAAGGAAGTGCGCATGACGTGTTCTCCTGATTGCAGGTTGTCCCCGGTCACGTGCCATCGCGCGAACTGCGCGTGGCAGGACCTGAGTGCACTCTAGGCACGCAGACTGAGGTGAATGTGAGGGAAGAGTTAGGCGCGCGTGAGCGGCGCGCTTTTTCCTGAAACTTTGGACCGCAGGTGCCTCGCGTGCCGGCAGGCCTCCGCTACGCCGGCAGCACAGGCAGATGCACGCGCGCCATCAGCCCCGGCCCACCGGTGCGATTGCGCAGCTCGATGCGCAGGCCATGCCGCTCGGCCGCCGTGCGCGCAATCGCCAGCCCCAGCCCGCTGCCGCCGGCCACTGCGCCGGGCACGCGGAAGAAGCGATCGAACACGCGGCCGATGGCGGCCTGCGGAATACCGGGGCCGTTGTCGAGCACGTCGACCACCGCGTGGCCCTCGACCTCGTGCAGCTTCACGTCGACCACGCCGCCTTCGGGCGCGTAGCGCAACGCGTTGTCGATCAGGTTGTCGAACACGCTGCGCAGCTCGGCCGCGGGCGCGAACACCACCGCGGCAATGCTGCCTTCGAAGCCGATGTCCACGCGCCGCGCATCGGCCAGCACCATCAGCTGGCTCACGCTCTCGCGCAGCAGCACTTCGATGTCGACGCGCTCGCGCGCATTGCCGAGGCTCTGCGGCGCGTCCTGCCGCGAGAGATGCAGCAATTGCTCGATCAGGTGCTGCGCGCGCGTGACGCCGGCCTCGAGCTGGTTGAAACGCTCGGTGGCCTCGCCGGCCGGTACGTGCGCGCGCAGGTTCTCGATCTGCAGGCCGATGGCGGCCATCGGCGTGCGCAGCTCGTGGGCCGCGTCCTGCACGAAGCGCCGCTGCGTGGCGAAGGCATTGCGCACGCGCGTCAGCAGGTTGTTGAAGGCGCCCACCAGCGGCGCGATCTCGTCGGGCACGCGTGCGAGCGACAGTTCGGTGGGGCTGCGCTCGTCCTGCGAGGCCACGTCGCGCGCCACCGCGCGCAGCGAGCGCGAAGCCGCCGACACGATGATCCACAGGATCAGCAGCGCCAGCGGCAGCAGCAGCGCGATCGGCAGACCTTCGAACATTGCGCGGCGCAGGGCGCGGCGGCGGCGGTAGTCCTCGTTCTGCAGCACCTGTACGCGCGGCTGGTCGGCACGCGGGCCGGGCTTGGCGGTGAACACGCGCCAGTCGGAACCCGCATGCGTGCCCGTGTTCACGTCGCCGAAGCCGGGTTGGGGTTGCAGTGGCACCGTCAGTACGGGCCATGAGGTGGCGCGCAGCGTCTGGCCGTCGGCACTCCAGATCTGCACGATGAAAGCGCCGCGCGAGAAGGCGGCCTCGCCGTCCATCGGGTGCGGCAGCTTCTGCGGATCGCTGCCTTCGTACGACTCGGCCACCAGGCGCATCTGGTCGTCCAGCGCGTTGTGCACGAGGTTGCCGTAGGCCTCGAAGGAGAACCACGCCGTGAGCACGGCCGCGCCCAGGTGCAGCGTGATGAGCCACAGCAGCAGTTGCGTGCGCAGCGAGCGCGGCCGCCACCAGCGGCCGCCGCTGCGCGGAGCTCCGGTCATGCAGCTACGCGCCAGCCCAGGCCGCGCACGTTGCGGATCGCATCCGCACCGAGCTTGCGGCGCATGCCGTGGATCAGCACGTCGATTGCGTTGCTGGTGACTTCCTCGCCCCAGCCGTAGATGCGGTTTTCGAGCTGCTCGCGCGAAAGAATGGCGCCGGGCCGCTCCAGCAGCGCATGCAGCAGCGCGAACTCTCGCGCAGTGAGCGCCTCGCGCGCGCCGTTGACCACCACTTCGCGCGTGGTGAGGTCCAGCTGCAACGAGCCGCTGCCCACCAGCGAATGCGCGGCGCCGTCACGGCGGCGCACCACGGCGCGCATGCGCGCGAGCAGCTCGCGGAATTCGAAAGGCTTGAGCAGGTAGTCGTCGGCGCCGAGGTCGAGGCTGTGGATGCGGTCGTCGAGGCCGTCGCGCGCGGTGAGCACCAGCACCGGGGTGGCATCGCCGCGTTCGCGGGCGCGGCGCAGCACTTCGGTGCCGTCCTGCTTCGGCAGGCCGAGGTCGAGCAGCACGCAGGTGTAGCCGCCGTCGCCCAGCGCGCTCTGCGCCAGTTCGCCGTCGCGCACCCAGTCCGCGGACCAGCCCGCGCCCTCGAGCGCCTGCTTCAGGCTGCGCCCGATCATTTCATCGTCTTCCACCAGTAGAACGCGCATCGCGGCGACTCCTTCGGCCGCAAGGTAGCACGCGACCGGGATGATCGGAAGTGTCTGCGCCGTGGCGCAGCGTAGAAACGAATACTTAGGGCACGCTTAGACGGCGGGTGCGCCTCGGGGTCATGGCCTGGTCATGGCCCGTTCAAGGCAGATGCACGGCATGGCGTTCACCCTCGCCGTCGGAGGCAAAGGCCAGCAGGTCGAGGGCTTCTTTCTCCACACCAGCGCGGTCGGCCTTCGACCAGCGCGTGAACGGCTCCAGCACCATGGTGGCGGCGTTCTTCGCGCGCTCGATCTTCCAGACGCCCGCCACGAACCCGTCGAGCAGCACCGTGCCGCGCACGATGCCGTTGACGGTGAACACGCGGGCACGGTGCGCCTCGCTGAGCACGCGGCTGCGGTCGGCGTGGGAGAGCAGCAGGTTGTCCCACTCGGCCACGAGGCGCGGCGGTGCGGGCGTGTCGGGGTCGGGGCGCGGCGCGCGGGACAGGTCGAACAGTTCCTGGCCGTCTTCGCCGGTAAACACGCGCAACTGCGGCCGCAGGCGCTCGGCCACGGCCTTCCATCCGGTGAGGCCCGACCAGGCGCCGGCGTCGGCCAGCGTGGCGGGGCCGAAGGCGGCGAGGTAGCGCAGCAGCAGGTCGTCTTGCGTGGCCGGGACAGCATCGATAACGCCCAGCCAGTCGTCGAGAGGCTGCAGCAGCGCGCTCTGGTGCGAGTTCCAGGTGCCGGCGGGCGGCAGATGCGCCAGCGGCACGTTGTTGCGGATCAGGCCGGCCAGCGAGGCCGTCTCGCGGCCCTTCCATCGCAGGCCGAGAGCCTGCCCGAGTTCGGCGCTGGCGTGCGGCCGTTCGGCGAGCAGTGCACGCCCCGCCTCGACCACCGCCGCACGGTCGATGCCGTCGAGCGCCTTCTTGTGATTGCCCAGCAGGCCGCGCTGGTGCACGGGCTCCAGCAGCGGACGCCACGCCAGCGCGTCGCTCGCGGTCATCAGGTGCAAGGTCGCGCGCATCGTCGACATGCGCACGATGCGGCGCTTGCGCATTGCTTCGGTCAGCTGTTCGCGTTGAAAGCCTTCGAGCCGGCTCCAGAGGCCGATGTAAGGCGGGTTCGGCGCCTGTGCCTGCAGGCCGGCCAGTCGTTCGACGGCTTGCGTCACCGTCAGCCTGCGCCGTGCCAGCAGCATCTGCCGCGCCAGCGTGGCGCGGTTCAGCGCGCGCAGGCTCAGAACTTCTCGTGCGGCCCGAGGTAGCGCCATTGGCCCACTGGCAGGTTGCCGAGCATCACCTTGCCGATGCGCACACGCTTCAGCCCCACAACCTTCAGGCCGACCAGCTCGCACATGCGGCGGATCTGCCGCTTCTTGCCCTCGGTGAGCACGAAGCGCAGCTGCTCGGGGTTCTGCCATTCGACGCGCGCCGGCTTGAGCGGCTGGCCGTCGAGGCTCAGGCCGTGTCGCAGCCTGGCCAGCATGGCCGGTGGAAAGACCGCCTGCACGTTGGTGGTGATGGGGTCGTCGTCGTCCATGCGCACCAGCTGGCCGGTGGGCGCGGGCTGGCCCAGGCCGTGGTACGCCACGCGCACCAGGTATTCCTTCTCCATCACGGAGTCTTCGCCGATGAGCTGGCGCGCGATGCGGCCGTCCTGCGTCATCACCAGCAGGCCGATTGAGTCGATGTCGAGCCGGCCGCATGGCGCCAGGCCGCGCAGCTGCTGAGGGTTGAAGAAGAAGCGCGCGTTGTCTTCCGCCCAGCGGTTCTGCGGCGTGAACAGCGTGACCGCCGGCTCGTGGCCGTCCTCGGCCTGCCCGCTCACGTAGCCGATAGGCTTGTTGATGAGGATGGTGACCTGGTTCGCTTGCTGGCCCTTGGCGGCCTTGTCGATCTCGATGCGGTCGGACGGCGTGACCTTCACGCCCATCTCGGCCGGCTTGCCGTTGACCTTCACCCAGCCGTTGGCGATCCACTCGTCGGCCTCGCGGCGCGAGCACATCTTGAGCTCGGCCATGCGCTTGTTGAGGCGAACGGCATCGGTAGGGGGGGAAGAGGGCTCGGTCATCGGAGGCTTGATCAATGTGCGGCACCGATGCTATCCTGAACGCAAGCGCGAGTTGATCGCGCCCTTTTTGGGGGATTCCCAAGTGAGCACACGCAAGTACCAGTACGCCATCGTCATCGGGCGTTTCCAGCCCGTTCATTTCGGACATCAACGACTCATCGAAGAAGGCCTTCGCGCCGCCGATCGGGTCATCGTGGTGGTCGGCTCCGACCGCAAGCCACGCAGCGTCAAGAACCCCTTTACCTTCGACGAACGCGAACGCATGGTGCGCGCCTGCCTGCGCGGCACCGAGCAGATGCGCGTGAGCGTGGTCGGCGTGGGCGACTCGCCCTACAACGACCAGATCTGGATCGCGTCGATCCAGTCGGCGGTCGAACGGCTCATCGTGCAGGACGGCCATGCACCCGCCAAGGCCAGGGTGGCGCTGGTGGGGCACCTGAAGGACGCATCGAGCTACTACCTCAAGCTCTTTCCGCACTGGGAGTTCGTCGGCCAGAACAGCGTGGAAAGCCTGAACGCCACCGACGTGCGCGGCCTCTATTTCGACCCCGAGAACCGCGGCCAGCTCGCACGCGCCGACCTGCCCGACGGCACCGCGGCCTTTCTCGAACAGTTCACCACCACGGCCGACTACGCGGAGCTCTGCGAAGAGCGCGCCTTCCTCGTCGACTACCGCGACAAGTACCGCTATGCGGGCAGCGACTTTCCGCCGATCTACACCACGGTCGACGCCATCGTGGTCGAGGCCGGCCACATCCTGTTGGTGCAACGTAAGTTCCATCCCGGCAAGGGCACCTGGGCGCTGCCCGGCGGCTTCGTCGGTCAGCACGAGCGGCTGCAGGACGCGGCCATTCGCGAGCTGAAGGAAGAAACCCGGCTCAAGGTGCCTGTGCCCGTGCTCAACGGCAGCATGAAGGCCAGCCATGTGTTCGACGCGCCCGACCGCTCGCAGCGCGGCCGCACCATCACGCACGGCTTCTTCTTCGAGCTGGCGCACAACCAGTGGACGGGTCTTTCAGACGTGCGTGCCGACGACGACGCGGCCGAGGTGCGCTGGGTGCCGATTGCCGAGTTCCTCGACATGCAGGACCACGTCTACGAAGACCACTTCTTCATCGCGAATCATTTTTTGGGTGGCCTGGGCAAGAACTGAACGACCAGGCTTTGTCAGCAAGAACGGCACCTGGTTGACGGGTGCCAACGTGAAAGGAGCTTTCACATGAACCGCAATCTCACCTCCTCGCCCCTGGGCAACAACCTGCTGCTGCGCACCGACTCCTACAAGGTGTCGCACTGGATGCAATATCCACCCGGCACGCAGACGGTGTACAGCTACATCGAATCGCGCGGCGGCATCTTTAGTCACTCGTTGTTCTTCGGCCTGCAGGCCTATCTGCGTGAATATCTGCAGACGCCGGTGACGCGCGATGACGTGGAAGAAGCCGCCCTGCTCATGGCCGCGCACGGCGAGCCTTTCAACCGCGAAGGCTGGCTGCGCCTGATCGAGAAGCACGGCGGGCTGATGCCGGTGCGCATCCGCGCGGTGCCCGAAGGCAGCGTGCTGCCGGTGCACAACGTGCTGGCGACCATCGAGAACACAGACCCCGAGTTCTTCTGGGTCACGAGCTTTCTCGAGACCGAGCTGCTGCGCGCCATCTGGTACCCCACCACGGTCGCCACGCTCTCGGCTGCCGCACGCACCACACTGCTGCGGTACCTCGAAGCGACTTGCGACGATCCGCAAGGACAGATCGCCTTCAGGCTGCACGACTTCGGCGCGCGTGGGGTGTCGAGCCTCGAATCGGCCGCGCTCGGCGGCATGGCCCACCTGGTGAACTTCATGGGCACCGACACGCTGGCCGCGCTGGTGGCCGCGCGCCGGTACTACGACTGCGACGTGGCGGGCTTCTCGATTCCCGCGGCCGAGCACAGCACCATCACGGGCTGGGGCCGCGAGCATGAAGCCGACGCGTACAGCAACATGGTCGAGCAGTTCGGCAAGCCCGGCGCGACCTTTGCGGTGGTGAGCGACAGCTACGACATCTTCAATGCCTGCGCGCGCATCTGGGGCGACGAGCTGAAGGCGAAGGTGGTGGCCTCTGGCGCAACGCTGGTGGTGCGGCCCGACTCGGGCGACCCGGCCGAGACCACGCTGAAGGTGGCGCAGATATTGGCCGATCGCTTCGGCACGACGACGAATGCCAAGGGCTTTCGGGTACTGAACAACGTGCGCATCATCCAGGGCGACGGTGTGAATCTCGACTCGCTGCGGCTGTGCCTGTCGAACTTCTTCCACAACGGTTTCTCGACGGAGAACATCTCCTTCGGCATGGGTGGCGGGCTGCTGCAGCAGGTCAACCGCGACACGATGCAGTGGGCGATGAAGTGCTCGGCCATGCAGGTGAATGGCGAGTGGCGCGACGTGTACAAGTCGCCGGTGGGCGATGTGAGCAAGGCCTCGAAGAAGGGGCGGCTTGCGCTGGTGCGTGATGCGAGCGGCGTCGAGAACACCGTGCGTGAAGAGACGCTTGCGGCAGGTCAGGTCGACCTGCTGCAGACGGTGTTCGAGAACGGGCGCATTGTCGAGAGCACCACGTTCGATGCTGTGCGTGAGCGCGCCGCCATCGGGGTGAACCAGTTCGTTACCTCGCGCGCGCCGCTCTGAGGCTGCTTCGGTCCTTCGGGGCGGGTGCGAATGACACCGGGTACTCCCCTCCGCGAATGTCCCCCGCCTTCGGCTCCTCCTTTATTTCGCTGCGGGGAGCACCCGGTGCCATTCGCACATGAGCGCGGCTGTTGTGCTGGCCGATCAACTACCGCTCTGAACGATCACGTCGATGGGGTGCCCTGCGCAGCGAAATAAAGGAGGAGGCCGCAGGCCGGGGGACATTCGCGGAGCAGGGCACCCCATCGGCGTGATCGCGCCCCCGGACCCTCAAAGGCCTGTGCCACACGGCATAGCCATAATCCGCCCAGACCGCCGAATCCATGACCAAACTCCTGATCCTCAGCGTAAGCGCCGGCAACGGCCACGTGCGTGCAGCACAGGCGCTTGCCGCCACCGCCCAGAACCTAGTCCCGCCCTGCACGGCGGTCCACATCGACGCGATGGCCCATGTGGCCAGCGGCTTCCGCAAGGTCTACACCGACTGGTACATCCAGCTCGTGAACCGCGCACCCGAGCTGTGGTCGTACCTGCACCAGCGAACCGACACCACGCCGCACCACGCGCCCTCGCAGCGCCTGCGCCGTGGCATCGAGCGGCTGAGCACCGGCGCGCTGGTGCGCGAAATCCGCCGCGAGAAGCCCGACGCCGTGGTCTGCACGCACTTCCTGCCGGCCGAACTGCTGATGCGCGAGCGCAACCGTGGCCGCATCGAGTATCCCGTGTGGCTGCAGATCACCGACTACGACCTGCACAACATGTGGCTGGTGCCGGGCATGGCAGGCTACCTTGCTGCAACGGAAGAAGTGGCGTTCCGCCTGCGGGCGCGAGGCATTCCTGCTGAGCGCATCCACGTCACCGGCATTCCGGTGATGCCGGCTTTTTCCGAGCCCGATGTGCCGGCGCTGGCGCGCAATACCTGTGCGGCGGAACTAGGCCTCGATCCTTCGCGCCCCGTGCTGCTGATGGCGTCGGGCGGTGCCGGCGTCGGTGATCTGCCCAGCATGGTCGAGCGCGTGCTCGGCCTGGGTGGCCATGACGGCAAGGAAGGCAACTTCCAGGTGATCGCCGTGGCGGGCCGCAACGTGGAGGCACACGGCAAGCTCGAAGCGCTGGCCAGGCGCTATCCGGGCCGCGTGGTGGCCATCGGCTTCACCAACGAAATGCACAAGATGATGGCCGCGTCCGACCTGGTGGTGACCAAGCCCGGCGGCCTCACGGTGTCCGAATGCATGGCGCTGGGCAAGCCGATGCTGCTGATCTCGCCGATTCCCGGGCAGGAAGAACACAACGCCGGCTTCCTGATGGAAGAAGGCGCCGCCTGGCTGGCTTACGACGCGATCGGCCTCGACTACAAGGTGGCACGCCTGATGGCCGACCCCGGCAAGCTCGCGACCATGGCCGCGCGCAGCCGGGCGCTGGGCAAGCCGCAGGCGGCGCGCGCGGTGCTGCAACACGTGCTGGGTGCCAAGGCGTGAGCGGCGCCGTCGAAAAGACGAGCGTGGCCCGCACGCTCGGTTATCTCGTCTGGGTGGTCGTCATGGCCTTCTTCTTCGCCAACGCCGAGATCCAGATCGAAGGCAGCGCGGGCTGGGCCACGTCGCTGCCGACCTGGCGCATCGAGAACAACATCTGGCTCGACATCTTCTGGGGCGGCCGTGCGATGACGGGCTATCACGCCTGGGTGTTCACCTTCATGGCGCTGGTGTTCTTCTCGCCGCTGGCCTTCAACGGGCGCTGGACGTGGCGCGACGTGGGGCTGGCGGTAGCGGGCCTCATCGTGTTCTGGGTCTGCGAAGACTTCACCTGGTTCATCATCAACCCGGCCTTCGGCTGGGAGCGCTTCAACCCGGTCGATGCGTTCTGGCACAAGCACTGGATATGGGGTGCGCCGGTCGATTACTGGGGCGGGCTCGCGGTGGCGCTGCTGATCCTTGTCACGCGACACTGGCCGCGCAAGAAATGACGAAGAAAACGAAACACAAGGCAGCAGCGGCGCTAGAAGAAGGCATAGCCGACCCGCGCCCCGGCCACTGGGCCGATCCGCTGGACGCATTGCAAGTCGAGAACCTGCACCGCATCACGCCTACGCTGTACCGCAGCGCGCAGCCGCGGCGCGCCAACATGGCGGCGCTGCAATCGCTGGGCATCCACACGGTGGTGAGCCTGCGCTCCTTCAACGACGACAGGAAGGTCTTCGCGGGCAGCGGCATCCGGCTGGTGCGCGTGCCGATCAACACCTGGTCCATCGACGACGCCAAGGTGCTGCGCGCGCTGCTCGCCATTCGCGAGGCCGAGAAGCACGGCCCGGTGCTCATCCACTGCATGCATGGCGCCGACCGCACCGGCGTGGTCGCGGCGGTGTATCGCATGGCGGTACAAGACTGGGACAAGGACAGCGCGCGCCACGAGATGCTGCGCGGCGGCTACGGTTATCACACGCTATGGCGCAACATTCCGCGCTACATCGAGAGGCTCGACCCGGTGAAGATGCGCCATGCGCTGGCCCATGCCCCGGTGGTGCCCATAGTGTCCTGAAGGCGCCAGCGCCTTTCGTACCCCGCTCCTATACTGGCCGCCCCGTGGCCACAGGCCATCTGCGAACCTTCTGAAAAGGGCTCTTCCATGGCACTGCAAATCCGCTCCCTCATTCGCGCCAGCGGCGAACTCGAACTCTCGCTGCACGACGACCCGATTCCCGAACCGCAGGCCCACGAAGTGGTGATCCGCGTCGAGGCGTCGCCCCTGAACCCGTCGGACCTGGGCCTGCTGTTCGGCGCAGCCGACATGAGCACCGCCAAGGCTTCGGGCACGGCCGAGCGCCCCGTCGTCACCGCCACCGTGCCCGAGCGCGTGCTTCCCGCGATGGCGGCGCGGCTCGACCAGTCGATGCCGGTCGGCAACGAAGGCGCGGGCGTGGTGGTGAAAGCCGGATCGTCGCCGGCCGCGCAGGCGCTGCTCGGCAAGACCGTGGCAGCCATCGGCGGCGCGATGTACTCGCAGTACCGCTGCCTTGCCGCCGCGCAGTGCCTGGAACTGCCGGACGGCACCAAGCCGGCCGAAGGCGCCTCGTGCTTCGTCAACCCGCTCACGTCGCTCAGCATGGTCGAGACGATGCGCATGGAAGGCCACAAGGCGCTGGTGCACACGGCCGCAGCATCCAACCTCGGCCAGATGCTCAACAAGATCTGCCAGAAGGACGGCATCGCCCTCGTCAACATCGTGCGCAAGCAGGAGCAGGAAGACCTGCTGCGCGGCCTGGGCGCGAAGTACGTGTGCAACGCGACCTCACCCACCTTTCTCGAAGACCTGACGCAGGCGCTGGTCGAGACCGGCGCTACGCTGGCCTTCGACGCCACCGGCGGCGGCAAGCTCGCAGGGCAGATCCTCGGCTGCATGGAAGCGGCCATCAACCGCACGGCCAAGGAATACAGCCGCTACGGCTCGACCACGCACAAGCAGGTGTACATCTACGGCGGCCTCGACCGCGCTCCCACGGAGTTCGTGCGCAACTTCGGCATGGCATGGGGCATGGGCGGGTGGCTGCTGTTCCCGTTCCTCGGGAAGCTCGGCGATGCCGGCACGCAGCGTTTGAAGGCGCGTGTCGTTGCGGAACTGAAGACTACGTTTGCCAGCCACTACACGCGTGAGGTGTCGCTGGTCGAGGCGCTGCAGCTCGATGCGATTGGTGTTTATGGGAAGCAGGCTACTGGTGAGAAGTTCTTGTTGAATCCGAACAAGGGTGTTGCGGGCCGAAAGAGTTCTTGACGGGGGCACGATCACGCCGACGGGGTACCTTGCTCCGCGAATGTCCCCCGGCCTTCGGCCTCCTCCTTTATTTCGCTGCGCAAGGCACCCCATCGGCGTGATCGTTCAGAGCAGTTGTTGATCGGCCAGCACAACGGCAGCGCCCATGTGCGAATGGCACCGGGTGCTCCTCGCAGCGAAATAAAGGAGGAGGCCAAAGGCCGGGGGACATTCGCGGAGGGGAGTACCCGGTGTCATTCGCACGCACCCCGAAAGTAGACAGAAATTAAAAAAGGGCGCCCCTCTCGGACCGCCCTTTCAAGACCATCAGCTCTTTACAAGCGTGGCCATTTCACCCGCAGGCGCCACTTCGTAGTGATCGAACTGCATCGTGTACTGCGCCCGACCCGAAGACAGTGCGCGCAGGTTGCCGATGTAGCCGAACATCTCCTTCAGAGGCACTTGCGCCTCGACGACCGCCGCGTTGCCGCGCACCGTCTGGCCGCGGACCATGCCGCGCCGCCGGTGCAGATCACCGATGCAATCGCCGAGGTAGTCGGCGGGCGTGATGACTTCCACCGCCATCACCGGTTCCAGCACCTGCGGCCCGGCTCTCGCCGCCGCTTCACGGAAGGCCGCAGCGGCGGCCAGTTCAAAAGCCATCGCCGACGAATCGCGCTCGTGATGGCTGCCGTCCACCAGCGTGGCGATGAAGTCCACGCACGGAAAACCGGCGACCACGCCCGATTGCGCGGCACGGCGGATGCCGGCCTCGACCGCAGGAATGAACTCACGCGGAATGACGCCGCCCACAACCTGGCTCTCGAAGGCAATGCCTTCGCCACGCGCACGGGGCGCGAGACGCAGCTTCAGCTCCGCGAACTGACCGGGGCCACCGGTCTGCTTCTTGTGCACATGGTGCACCTCCACTTCTCTTGAAATCGTTTCCCGGTAGGCAACCTGCGGCCGCCCCACCGACACTTCGACGCCGTACTTCGCGCGCAGCTTCTCGATGGACACATCGAGCTGCAACTCGCCCATGCCCGAGAGGATCGTCTGGCCCGATTCGGCGTCCTGCCTCAGTTGCAGGCTCGGGTCTTCCCGCAGCATCGCCTGCAGCGCCTTCGACAGCGCCTGCTGGTCGGCATGCGCCTTCGGCTCGATCGCGACGTGGATCACCGGCTCGGGCACGCTGATCTCCTCCAGATGCACCGGATGATTCCGGTCGCACAGCGTGTGACCGGTCAGCGTGTCCTTCAGCCCAACGATGGCAGCGATGTCGCCAGCCACGAGCTCGTCGCGCTCAATGCGGTCGTCCGCATGCACTTCGTACAGCCGCGCAGCGCGTTCGATGCGGCCCGTCGCGGCATTGAGCATCGTGTCGCCACGCCGCAGCCTGCCGCTGTAGACACGCACAAACACCATCGCGCCATGGTCGTCGCTGGCGACCTTGAACGCGAGCGCCGCGAACGGCGCCTGCGGATCGCAAGCCATCGCCACTTCACCGGGCTTCGGCAGCCAATCGACGATCGCGTCGAGCAGAGGTTCCACGCCGCGGTTGCGGTACGCCGAGCCTGCGAGCACGGGCACGAAGGCACTGGACAGCACACCCTTGCGGATGCACGCGCGCAGCACATCGGCCGACGGCTCTTGACCATTCAGGTAAGCGTTCATTGCCGCTTCGTCCTGTTCGACCGCCAGCGCCACGAGCCGCTCCCGGCAACGCTGTGCTGGTGCCAGCATCTCGGCGGGCACGTCGGCCACACGGTACGGCTGACTCGCATCGTCCTTGTCCCAGACGAGCGCGCGCATGCCAACCAGGTCGACCACACCGCGGAAGTCACCCTCCGCACCGATGGGCAGTTGCACGGCAACGGCCTTCACGCCCAGGCGCTCTTCTATCATCGCGACCACGCGCGGGAAGTCCGCGCCGAGGCGGTCTAGCTTGTTGACGAAGGCGATGCGCGGCACGCGGTACTTGTCCGCGAGGCGCCAGTTCGTCTCGGTCTGCGGCTCCACGCCGGCTACCCCGTCGAACACGACGACCGCACCGTCGAGCACGCGCAGCGAGCGGTTCACTTCGATGTTGAAGTCGATGTGGCCGGGCGTGTCGATCAGGTTGATCTGCGTCGCGTTCCAGTGGACCGTGATGGCCGCGCTGCTGATGGTGATGCCGCGCGTCTGCTCCTGCGGCTCGAAGTCCATGCGGGCCGTACCACGGCTGACGTCGCCGATGCGATGGCTCTCGCCGGCATAGAACAGGATGCGTTCGGTGGTCGTGGTCTTGCCCGCGTCGACGTGGGCAATGATGCCGATGTTGCGCAGGTTTCTGGGTTTCGGGTTCATAAGACGAATCTCTCTTTTCTTTCGGCCGAAGCTCGCTCTTTCGCGCTCTGCTTCGAAGGCCTGGTTGGCATGCGCCAGCCCCAGGCAAGAAAAATTCGCCTGAGGGCTAGCGACGAACGGTGTCGTGCAATCTGCTGATGCGGCGGCCGGAGCCCGGGCGCACGGTGTCCACGCTCCGGCGGAGGCGAATCGTGGCGATCAGCTTGTCGTAGGTACGCATGGCGTTGTGAAGGATGAAGTGCAAAAAAACAAAAACCCCGGAGGGACGAACCTGCCGGGGTTTTCAATACCGGAAGGCGCAACGCCTTCCGAACGCAATCGAGGGCGATATCAGGTGGCGATGCTCGCCTCGATGGCTTGGATGAATTTCATGGTGGGCTGGATTGTGGTGATGCCGGCGGGCAAAGGCAAGCGCGACGACATGGCCTGTTGGCTGGAAGTCACGGTGCCGCGGGAAGGCCTAGACCACCAACCGATACCCCACAGCAGTCTCAGTCAACAGATGCCGAGGCTGCGCCGGATCGGCTTCCAGCTTCTGCCGCAGATGCCCCATGTAGATCCGCAGGTAGTGGCTCTGGTCGGAGTGCGACGGCCCCCACACTTCGCGCAGCAGTTGGCGCTGCGTCAGCACGCGCCCCGCGTTCGCGACCAGCACCGACAGCAGGCGGTACTCGGTAGGCGTCAGATGCACCTCGACGCCTGAACGCCGCACCAGGCGTGCAGCGCGATCAAGCTCAATCTCGCCGAAGCGGAACAGCGCCTCGGGAGGCTCTTCGGTGCTGCCGCCTGCCGCTCGCGGACGGCGCAGGTTGGCTCGCACCCGCGCCAGCAGTTCACCGGTGCCGAAGGGCTTCGTCAGGTAGTCGTCGGCCCCTGCGTCGAGCGCGGCGATCTTGTCGGCCTCATCTGTGCGCGCCGACAGCACGATGATCGGCACAGCCGACCAGCCACGCACGTCGCGGATCAGCGAAACACCATCGCCATCGGGCAGCCCGAGATCGAGCACCAGCAGATCGGGTTGCCGCGTGCCGGCCGCCGCCAGTCCATCGCGCAATGTGCCGGCCTCATGCACCACCCAGCCTTCGGCCTCGAGCGCGCCGCGCACAAAGCGGCGAATCTGCGGCTCGTCTTCGATCACGATGGCGATGGGGGTTGGCATGGGTTCAGAGTTAGGCTTCTGCCGGTTCGGGAGGCTCGCGGCGGGGCAAAGTGACCGTGAATTCTGCACCGCCGTCGCGCGCATTGCCCGCGGCGATTTCGCCGCCATGCGCGTTCACCACGGCCTTGCAGATTGCAAGGCCCAGGCCCACGCCCGGCGTGGCCGATTCGACCTCGCCGCGCGTGAACTTGTCGAACAGCTTCTGCTCGTGGCCCAGCAGCGCGGCCGGCAGGCCAGGGCCGTGGTCGCGCACCGTCAGCACCAGCGTGCCGGGCTCGGCCCGTGCACCCACCACGATGGGTGGCGCGCCGTACTTGGTGGCGTTCTCCAGCAGGTTGACCAGCACGCGTTCGATCAGCACCGCGTCGAACTCGACCAGCGGCAGCTCGGGGTCGAGCGCGGTCTGCACGACGGTGTTGCCGAGCGACGTGCGCGCTGCGCGAATCGCAGAGCCCACCACCTCTTCCACCGACTGCCAGTCGCGTCGCAGGTTCACCGCACCGCCTGCAATGCCGCTTTCGAGCCGCGCCATGTCGAGCAGGTTGTTGACCAGCGCATGCAGCTCGTGCGCCTGCGCGACGATGGCGCGCGCGGTGTTGCCGTGCTCCTCGGGCGGCAGGGTCTGCAGCGATTCGGCCAGCACGATCAGCGCGGTGAGCGGCGTGCGCACGTCGTGCGAGATGGCGCCGAGCAAGGCGTTGCGCAGGCGCTCCGATTCCATCTCGACCACGGCCTGCTGCGCCACCTCGACGTAGTGCACGCGCTCCAGCGCGATTGCGATCTGCCGCGCCAGCGTGTCGAGCTGCTGCGCCTGTTCGGGAATGAGCAGCCAGCGCGGCTGCGCCGGTGACAGCGCGAGCACGCCGCGCACGCGCATCGGCGCCTGCAACGGCACGTAGTGCCAGGCCTGCGCCGCCAGCGTGGCGGTCGCAAGGCCGGCGGGCTGGGCGTGGCGGAAGGCCCAGTCGGCCACCTGCGGGTCGAAGCCCTTGGGAGGGTCGGCGGGCAGCATCAGCTGATCGGCCGCGTCGGTCACCAGCACCAGCGCATCGCCGCCGAAGTGGCCCCGCACGGCGGCAGCACCGAGCGTGACCACCTGCGAGCTTTCCAGCGCGGCCGACAGTTCGCGCGTGAGCTCGAACAGCGAGCGCGCGCGCCGCTCGCGGCTGGCCGACACACCAGCCGCGAAGCGCAGCCCCGCTGTGAGCTGCCCCACCAGCAGGCCGACGCCGAGCATGATCGCGAAGGTCAGCACGTACTGCACGTCGCTCACTGCGAACGACAGGCGCGGCGGCACGAAGAAATAGTCGAAGGCGGCGACGTTGAGCAAAGCCGCCAGCGCCGCGGGCCCGCGCCCGAAGCGCATCGCCACGCCCACCACGCCGAGCAGGAACAGCATGACGATGTTCGACAGCTCCAGCACGTGGGCCAGCGGCGTGCAGATCAGCGTGAGCGCGATGCTGGTGGCGGCGGCCCATGCGTAGGCGGGCCAGTGGGTGGGCGCCTTCTCGTGATCGTCGCTGTCGATGCGCATGCCCTCCAGCTGGGTGCGCGACAGGCGGCGCGAGCTTTCCGCGCGGGCCACTTCCATGATGTCGAGCGCGGGTGCGCGTTGGGCCAGCGCACGCGCCAGCGGCTGCGCTCCCGCGGGCCACCAGCGGCGCCAGCCGGTGGCGGGTTCAGCGCGCCCCAGCACCAGCGTCGCGCAGTTGAGCCGGCGCGCCTGCTCGGCCAGCTGCTCCGCCACGTCGGAGCCGGTGAGCACAGCAGTGGCCGCGCCCAGTTCTTCCGCCAGTTTGAGTACAGCAAGAGTGCGATCGCGCTCCACCGCGGCCAGCCGCTGCAGCCTGGGCGTCTCGACATACACCGCATGCCAGCGCACATTGAGCTGGCCCGCGAGCCGAGCGGCCGTGCGCACCGTCTGCGCCGCGCCTTCATGCGGGCCGACGCAGGCGAGGATCGCACCCGATGTGTTCCAGGCCTGCAGTTCGCGGCCCTGCCCGTTGCCGCCAACGCCCGACTGCTCCACGCGCCAGCCACGCACGTCGTCTTCCACATGCTCGGCGGTGCGGCGCAGCGCAATCTCGCGCAATGCGATCAGGTTGCCCTTGCGGAAGAAGTTCTGCGCGGCGCGCTCGGCCTGCTGCGGCATGTACACCTTGCCGGCCGCGAGCCGCGCCGTGAGTTCGTCGGGCGTGACGTCGACCAGCACCACCTCGTCGGCCTCGTCGAGCACGGTGTCGGGCACGGTCTCGTGCACGCGCACGCCGGTGATGGCACCGACCGTGCCGTTGAGGCTTTCAAGGTGCTGCACGTTGAGCGCAGACCACACCTCGATGCCCGCGGCCAGCAGCTCCTGCACGTCTTGCCAGCGCTTGGCGTGGCGCGAGCCGGGGGCGTTGGTGTGGGCTAGCTCGTCGACCAGCAGCACGGCGGGCTTGCGCGCGAGCGCGGCGTCGAGGTCGAACTCGGCGAGGGTGCGGCCGCGGTAGTCCAGCTCGCGCAGCGGCAGTGTGTCGAGCCCCGTGAGCAGCGCGGCGGTTTCGCTGCGTCCGTGGGTTTCGATCACGCCAATCAGCACGTCGCGCCCTGTGGCGTGCTCGCGCTGCGCGGCGCTCAGCATGGCCCAGGTCTTTCCTACGCCTGCGCTGGCGCCGAAGTAGATGCGCAGCTTGCCGCGCAATGCGCGCGCTTCGTCGTTTCGCAGTTGGGCCAGCAGGGCGTCGGGGTCGGGGCGGGAAACGTCGTTCATCGGCGGCACAGGTTAGCGCATCGGATTGAATGTCGACTCACCCTAACGACGTGCATGCGCGAGCCGCCCAGCGGATTCCGCGGAGCGCAGTTCTTCCGCCGTCAGCAGGTAGGCGGGGTTGTTGGTCAGTCGCTGTATGGCCAGGTCGATGAATGCCTTGGCGCGCGCGGGCTGGGCCGTGCGGCTTCCGTAGTAGACGAACACAGCCGAACGGTCGGCAGCGTGCTCGCTCAGCAGCGGTATCAGCCGCCCGGCCCGGATGTGCGCGCTGGCGCTCACGCTGGTCATCGAACCGATGACATGCCCGGCCAGCACCGCTTCGGTTTCCAGCGCTTCGTCGTTGACGCACAGTGCCGGAACGATGTGGTGCTCGACGACATCCTCCCCGACCTTCACGTACCAGGGCATGACCTTGCCCGTGCTGGGAAGACGGAAGCCGCTGCAGCGATGCGCGGCCAGCGCGTTCAGGCTGTCGGGCGCGCCGTGGCGTTCAAGATACGACGGGGCCGCGCAGACGATGAGCTGGAGGCCGAACAGCCTTCGCGCAATGACGCCCTCGGCCGGCGACGGGCCGACGCGAAAGCCCACGTCGACCCGGTCTTCCACCCAGTTGCCGATGCGGTCGTCCAGTTGCACATCGGGCTGCACTTCGGGGTAAAGCCGGCAGAACTCGTCGAGCAGGGGCCAGAAAACGGGAGCGAAGGTCGATCGCGGCCCCACGATGCGTAGCGGCCCCGCAATCTCGTCGGTCGCGCGGCGCGCCATGTGCAATGCGCGCTGCAGGCCGAGCAGCGCGGGCTGCGCGGCTTCCAGAAACTGCCGCCCCTCGTCGGTGAGCGCCATGCTGCGCGTGGTGCGATGGAACAGCCGCACACCGAGGTGCTGCTCCAGTTGGGCCAGGGCCTGGCTGGCGGCCTGCGGCGTCATCCCCTGCGCCGCGGCGGCTTGGCGCAGGCTGCCGAGCTCGGCCGTCTTGGCGAATGTGGCGATGGAACGCAGTTCATTGATAGGCATAAAGGCCTCCAGTGTGGCCGTCGATTATCAAGAGCAACTTGTCAGTGCATCAAGGCCGTTCCGCCTAGTTCGGCCCGGGGGTACCGGCCTACATTGGTGGATTGCAGTTGTTCGAGATGAAAGGCACGCGGCACGGCATGAATACCCCCGACGAACCCACCACCATCTCCAGGCGCGATCTGCTGATAGCCGGGGCCGCTTCGGCGGCAGTGGTCGCGGAGGCTCCTGCGGCCAACGCGGCGACGACACCCGCGCCAAAGCTCTCCGGCCTGTCGAAGACGACCATTGAAGTGAATGGCAGGACGCACGTCCTCACGCTGGACAACCGCACCACCCTGCTCGATGCGTTGCGCGAGCACCTGCATCTGACCGGCACCAAGAAGGGTTGCGACCACGGCCAATGCGGCGCCTGCACCGTGATGGTGGACGGCCGCCGCATCAACTCGTGCCTGACTCTGGCGGTAATGCACGAAGGCGCCAAGGTCACCACCATCGAAGGCCTTGGCAAGCCGGGCTCGCTGCATCCGATGCAGGCCGCCTTCGTGAAGCACGACGGCTACCAGTGCGGCTACTGCACGCCGGGGCAGATCTGCTCCGCCGTCTCCGTACTGAACGAGATTCGTGAAGGTATCCCCAGCCACGTGAGCGCCGACCTGACGGCCAGGCCCCAGGTCACGGTGGTGGAACTGCGCGAACGCATGAGCGGCAACATCTGTCGATGCGGGGCCTACAGCAACATCGTCGATGCGATCACCGAAGTGGCCGCGGGGAGAACGGCATGAAGTCTTTCACCTACGAGCGCGTGTCTTCGCCGACGGAGGCCGTCATGAAGGCGGCAAGGGTGCCGGGTGCACGCTTCATCGCGGGCGGCACCAATCTGCTCGACCTGATGAAGCTGGAGATAGAAACGCCCGCGCACCTGATCGACGTCAACGGCCTGGGCTTCGACAAGATCGAAAGCACGCCAGACGGCGGCCTGCGCATCGGCGCGCTGGTGCGCAACACCGACCTTGCCGCCGACAGCCGCGTGCGGCGCGACCACGGTTTGCTCGCGCGCGCCCTGCTCGCCGGCGCATCGGGCCAGCTGCGCAACAAGGCAACGACCGCGGGCAACCTGCTGCAGCGAACGCGTTGCCCTTACTTCTACGACACCAACCAGGCCTGCGACAAGCGCCAGCCCGGCAGCGGGTGCTCGGCCATCGGCGGGTACACCCGGCAGCATGCGATCGTGGGTACGAGCGATGCATGCATCGCGACGCATCCCAGCGACATGGCCGTCGCGATGCGCGCGCTCGATGCGACTGTGGAGACCATCCGCGCCGACGGCTCGCGGCGCACCATCCCCATCGCGGACTTCCACAAGCTGCCCGGCGCCACGCCGCATGTCGAAACCGCGCTGACGCCCGGCGAGCTGATCACCTCGGTCAAGCTCCCCGCTCCGGTGGGCGGCAGGCATATCTATCAGAAGGTGCGCGACCGGGCCTCCTATGCCTTCGCGCTGGTTTCGGTGGGCGCGATCGTGCAGCGCGACGGCAGCGCCCGCATTGCGGTGGGCGGCGTCGCGCACAAGCCGTGGCGCGTGGAAGCGGCTGAGGCCGAGATGCCTCGCGGCGCCAGGGCCGTGACCGCGGCATTGCTTGCCGGCGCCAAACCCACTTCGCAGAACGCCTTCAAGGTGTCGCTGGTCGAGCGCACGCTCGATGCGGTACTGACGCAAGCCAGGAGCTGAGCGATGAAGTTCGACACCCCCGCCACCACCAACCCCATCGACCAGCTGAAAGTGGTCGGCCAGCCGGTGGACCGCATCGACGGTCCGCTCAAGACCACGGGCACGGCGCCCTACGCATACGAGCGGCATGACGTCGTGCCCAACCAGGCGTACGGCTACATCGTCGGATCGGCCATTGCCAAGGGCCGGATCATTTCGATCGACCTGAGCCGCGCGAAGGCCGCGCCGGGCGTGATCGCCATCGTCACGCATGAGAACGCAGGCAAGCTGGGCAAGGGCAACTTCAACACGGCCCGGCTGCTCGGCGGCCCCGTCATCGACCACTACCACCAGGCCGTTGCGCTCGTCGTCGCGCAGACCTTCGAGCAGGCGCGCGCCGCAGCGCAACTCGTTCAGGTGCAGTACGCACGCGCCGAAGGCAGCTTCGGCCTCGCGGATGCGAAGGCTTCGACGGATCGCAAGACGATCAACCGCGACAACACCGTCGGCGACTTCGCCGGCGCATTCGCCAAGGCCGAAGTGCGGCTCGACCAGACCTACACCACGCCCGACCACTCGCACGCAATGATGGAGCCGCAAGCCACCATCGCCGCATGGGACGGCGACAAGCTCACCGTGTGGACCTCGAACCAGATGATCGACTGGACCACCGGCGAACTCGCGAAGACGCTGGACATGCCCAAGGACAAGGTCCACCTCATGTCGCCCTACATCGGCGGCGGTTTCGGCGGCAAGCTGTTCCTGCGGGCGGACACGCTGCTC
Organism: Variovorax paradoxus; assembly: GCF_024734665.1. Classification (NCBI taxonomy): domain Bacteria; kingdom Pseudomonadati; phylum Pseudomonadota; class Betaproteobacteria; order Burkholderiales; family Comamonadaceae; genus Variovorax; species Variovorax paradoxus. Next base: position 69,063 of record NZ_CP102931.1, on the reverse strand, counting down.
GCGGCATTGGGCGCGCGCATTGCGCGACGACCGGTGAAGGTCGCGTTGCAGCGCCCTCTCATCGCCAACAACACCACGCACCGGCCAGCGACGATCCAGCGCATTCGCATCGGCGCCACCGCGCAAGGAAAGATCACCGCCATCGGCCACGAAAGCTGGTCCGGCAACCTGGTGGACGGCAAGCCCGAGAACGCAGTGCAGCAGACGCGCCTGCTCTACGCGGGCGAGCACCGGCTCACCGGCACCCGGCTGGCCCTGCTCGACCTGCCCGAAGGCAACGCGATGCGCGCACCGGGCGAGGCGCCGGGGCTGATGGCGTTGGAAATTGCCGTCGACGAAATCTCGCAACAGTTGGGCATCGACCCCATCGAGTTTCGCGTGCTCAACGACACGCAGGTAGACCCGGCCAACCCGAGCCGTCCCTTCTCGCAGCGCCGCCTCATCGAGTGCCTGCGCACCGGGGCCGAGCGCTTCGGATGGAACAAGCGCAGCGCGCGGCCCGGCCTCGTGCGCGACGGCCGATGGCTCGTCGGCATGGGTGTGGCGGCCGCCTTCCGCAACAACCAGGTGATGAAGTCGGCCGCGCGCGTGGCATTGGATGCGCGCGGCATCGTGACCGTCGAGACCGATATGACGGACATCGGCACCGGCAGCTACACGATCATTGCGCAGACGGCCGCCGAGATGATGGGCGTGCCGCTCGAACGCGTGGTCGTACGGCTCGGCGATTCGCACTTTCCCGCGTCCGCCGGCTCCGGCGGGCAATGGGGCGCCAACTGCTCGACGGCTGGCGTCTACGCGGCTTGCACCAAGCTGCGGGAGGCCGTCGCGCAACGGGCGGGCCTGGATGCCGCCAGCGCCGTCTTCGCGGACGGCATGGTGCGCGCCGGTGGCCGGAACGTTCCCCTCGCCGGTATCGCGGGCGGCGAGAGCATCGTCGCGGAAGACGTGCTGGAGTTCGGCAACCTGGACAAGCAGTACCAGCAGTCCACCTTCGGCGCGCACTTCGTGGAAGTCGGCGTGGACGCATTCACCGCCGAGATACGGGTGCGGCGCATGCTCGCCGTCTGCGCCGCGGGCCGCATCCTCAACCCCAAGTCGGCACGCAGCCAGGTCATCGGCGCGATGACCATGGGCGTCGGAGCCGCGCTCATGGAAGAGCTCGCGGTAGACGAGCGCCTGGGCTTCTTCGTCAATCACGACCTGGCCGGCTACGAGGTGCCGGTGCATGCCGACATCCCGCACCAGGAAGTGATCTTCCTGGACGAGACCGACCCGATCTCTTCGCCGATGAAGGCCAAGGGCGTGGGCGAGCTCGGCATCTGCGGCGTGGGTGCAGCGGTGGCGAACGCGATTCACAACGCCACGGGCATACGGGTGCGCGACTATCCGATCACGCTGGACAAGCTCATCAGCCGGATGCCGGATGCGGCTTGATGTGCGCAAGCCGCACAACACTTGTCGCCGTGCCGGCCTATGCGTAGCCCATAGCCGTTCCTAGACTTCCTCATCACTTTTGATGGATCTCCAGGAACAGCAACCATGTCAGGACTCTCTCGCCGCGGACTCATGAGCGCACTGGCCGTGCCCTGCGCGGCCGGCATCGTCGGCACCGCCGCTGCGGCATCGCCCTTCGCTCCCACACCCACCCTCCGCGCCATGTCGGGCGCCAAACCTCTGCAGCAGTTGAATGGCAAGGCCACCGCCCTGCTGGTGATCGATTTCCAGAACGAATACTTCACCGGCCGCATGCCCATTGCCGATGCATCGGATGCCGTCGCGCACACGAAGCGCCTTCTGGCATGGGCCGACCGGCACGCCCTCCCCGTGTTCCAGATACAGCACGTGGCACCGGCAGGCTCCGCGACATTCGCCCAGGGCGGCGACACCGTGAAGTTCCACACTGACATGCAACCGAGGGCGCGCGACATCGTCGTGCAGAAGACCACCGTCAGCGTCTTCGCAAGCAGCGACATCGCTCAGCGACTGCGAGCGGCCGGCGTGCAGACGCTCGTCATCACCGGCCTCATGACCCACGCATGCGTGGCCGGCGCTGCCCGCGACGGCGCCGTGCAGGGGTTCGACGTGGTGGTGTCGTCCGATGCCACGGCCACCCGTTCGATCCGCCGCGAGAACGGCGAGACCGTTTCGCATGACAGTCTGCATCGCGCAGCACTGGCTGAGATCGAAGACACCTTCGGCGAGGTGCTGACCACCGCGCAGATCCTGGCATTGCCGGTTGCCTGAAAATGCGAAGGATCTAAGGAACCCGCGGGAGGGCGGCGCATGGATCAGGTGAAGGCGATGCGCGCCTTTCAACGCATCGCGCAGGCGAAGAGCCTTTCGTCCGCGGCGCAGTCGCTGGGCACCACGCACTCCAGCCTGTCGCGCCAGTTGCAGGCGCTGGAGGCGTCGCTCGGCGCGCAGCTGGTGCGGCGCGACACGCGCGGCATCACGCTGACCGAAGCGGGGCATCGCTACCTCGCCGCCTGCACGGACATCCTCTCGCGGCTGGATGCGGCCCATGCCGATGCGGCGACGGACGGCAAGGCGCCCTCGGGGACGCTGAAGGTGAGCATGCCGCTCTCGATCGCGACGCTGGAGCTGCCCGACTGGCTGCCTGCCTTCCAGGCGCGCCATGCGGGCATCCGGCTGGAAGTCGTTTGCACCGACCGTTTCACCAAGCTTGTGGCCGAAGGCATCGACGTCGCGTTGCGTATCAGCGCCGAACTGGAGGATGCCTCGATGATGGTGCGGACGCTGGCCGTCTCCGACATGGTGCTGGTCGCCGCGCCACGCTATCTGGTCGAGCACGGCCTGCCCCGCACACCGGAAGACCTGTCGCAGCACCAGTGCCTGCAGCACAACGGGCCGGAAAGCCCCGCGCGCTGGACCCTGCATATGCGCAATGGTCAACAGCAAACGCTAAAGCCGGATGCGCGCTTCGCTTGCGACACGATCACCGCGCTGTATTCGGCCGCGAAATGCGGGCTGGGCATCGCAGCGCTGACCTGGCACACGGTGCGCGCCGACCTGCAGTCGGGTGCCCTCGTGCGCGTTCTGCCTGACGCGACGCTCGGGCAGCGCACTTACGCGGCGCTCTATCCGCGCACGCGGCACGTGCAGCCCGCGGTGCGCGCCTTCATCGATTTCATGGCGGCTCATTACAGATAGCAAAGCCGCGGGTTGTCACAACCCGGGTGGATGGCACGTCTTCTTCAGGTCAGCGGGAATCCCCGCGTAACCCTGGAGAACTCGACATGCACAGCAGCCCTGCGCAAATAGCCCCGGCCTATGACGGCCATTGCCACGCCTTCATCGACAGGCCACCGGCATCTTTTAATAATCAAAGTACTTTCTTTGATTAATAATGGACGTCGTAATGAACAAGCAATCAAGGGCGTGGCTAGGCGCCGGCCTCGCGACATTGGTAATTGGGGGAGCCGGCTACGGGCTCGTCACGAAGCTCACGCCGGCGCATGCGGAGGGTGGCGGCAGGCCGCCGGCCAAGGTGGCGGTGGCCACCGCGCAGAAGACGGAGGTGGCGCGCTTTCTCAGCGGCATCGGCACGCTGGAGGCCAACCGGCAGGTGGAGGTGCCGGCGGAAGTGGAAGGCCGCGTCGCGAAGATTCTCTTCACGCCCGGCGGCGAAGTGCGCGCAGGGCAACTGCTGGTACAGCTCAACGACGCGCCCGAGCAGGGCGACCTGGAGCGCCTGACGGCCCAGCGCGCCAATGCCAAGGCGCTGCTCGACCGCACGCGCCGACTGGTGCCGCAGCAGGCGGCCACGCAGGAACAGCTCGAACAGGCACAGGCCGCCTTCGACCAGGCCAGCGGCGACCTGCGGCGCGTGCAGGCGCTGCTGGAGCAGAAGCGCATCAAGGCGCCGTTCGATGGCGTGCTCGGCATCCGCCGCGTCAACCTCGGCCAGTTCGTGCGGGCCGGCGATGCGCTGGTGTCGCTCACCGACAGCCGCACGCTGTTCGCCAACCTCACGCTTCCCGAGACGGCGCTGCCCGTGCTCAAGCGCAACCAGCAAGTGGCGCTCTCGGTCGATGCCTATCCGGGGCGCGTGTTCCAGGGCCGGCTCAGCACCATCGAGCCGCAGATCGGCAGCGACACGCGCACGGTGCGCCTGCAGGCCACCATCGACAACGCCGACGGCGCGCTCACGCCGGGCATGTTCGTCAACGGCAAGGTCGCGTTGCCGGCGCGCAACGACGCCATCACCGTGCCCGAGACGGCCATTACCTACAGCACGCACGGCGACTCGGTCTTCGTGGTGCGGCCCGCCGAAAAGGGCGACGGCTTCACGGCGCTGCAGGTGTTCGTGAAGGCCGGCGAGCGGCAGGACGGCCTGGTCGTCATCGAGAAAGGCCTGATGCCCGGCGACAAGGTCGTCACTTCCGGCCAGCTGCGCCTGTACACCGGCGCCGCCGTGATGCCGACAGCGAAAGACACGCTGGCCCTCGCGCAGGAATCGAAGTCATGAAGTTCACCGACCTCTTCGTGCGCCGCCCCGTGCTGGCGCTGGTGGTGAGCACGCTCATCCTGCTGCTCGGCGCGCGTGCGCTGGGCGACCTGCCGGTGCGGCAATACCCGCTGACCGAGAGCACTACGCTCACCATCACCACGCAGTACCCCGGTGCCTCGCCGGAGCTGATGCAGGGCTTCGTCACGCAGCCCATCGCGCAGGCGGTGGCGACCATCGAGAACGTCGACTACCTGTCGTCGTCTTCCACGCTGGGCCGCAGCGTGATCAGCGTGCGCATGAAGCTCAATGCCGACGCCAACCAGGCACTCACGCAAGCCATGGCCCAGGTCAGCCAGGTGAAGTACCGGCTGCCGGCCGAGGCCTTCGACCCGGTCATCCTCAAATCGTCGGGCGAGGCAACGGCCGTGGCCTACGTCGGCTTCTCCAGCAAGACGATGCCGATGCCGGCGCTCACCGATTACCTCTCGCGCGTGGTGCAGCCGCAGTTCGCCTCCATCACCGGCGTCTCCGGCGTCGAGGTGTCGGGCGGGCAGACGCTGGCGATGCGCGTGTGGCTCGACCCCAACCGCATGGCCGCGCGCGGCATCTCGGCCGGCGAGCTGGCCGACGCGCTGCGCCAGAACAACGTGCAGGCCGCGCCCGGACAGGTGAAGGGCCTGTACGTGGTGTCGAACATCCGCGTGAACACCGACCTGGTGAACGTGGCCGAGTTCCGCGACATGGTGATCAAGCGCCAGACCGACGGTGGAAGCGACGCCATCGTGCGCCTGGGCGACGTGGCCACGGTGGAGCTGGGCGCGGCCAGCGCCGACAGCAGCGCGACGATGGACGGCATGCCCGCCATCTACCTCGGCCTGCAGGCCGCGCCCAACGGCAACCCGCTGGTGATCGTGAAGCGCATCCGCGAGCTGCTGCCCGGCATCAAGCAGAACCTGCCGCCGGGCGTTGAAGTGCAGTTGCCCTTCGAGCTGGCGCGCTTCATCGAGGCCTCCATCGACGAGGTGCGACACACGCTGCTGGAAGCCATCGCCATCGTGGTGATCGTGATCTTCCTGTGCCTGGGTTCGATCCGCGCGGTGCTCATTCCGGTGGTGACGATTCCGTTGTCGATGCTCGGCGCGGCCGCGCTGATGCTGCTGTTCGGCTTCAGCATCAACCTGCTGACGCTGCTGGCGATGGTGCTGGCCATCGGGCTGGTGGTGGACGACGCCATCGTGGTGGTGGAGAACGTGCATCGCCACATAGAAGAAGGCAAGTCGCGCGTGCAGGCCGCATTGATCGGCGCACGCGAAGTGGCCGGCCCGGTGATCGCGATGACGCTCACGCTCGCCGCGGTGTACGCGCCCATCGGGCTCATGGGCGGGCTCACCGGTTCGCTCTTCAAGGAGTTCGCCTTCACGCTGGCGGGTGCGGTGGTGGTGTCGGGCGTGATAGCGCTCACGCTGTCGCCGGTGATGAGCTCATTCCTGCTGCCGCAGGACACCACGGGCAGCCGCATGGCGCGCGCCGCCGAAGCCTTCTTCCACAGGCTCGCCACGGGCTACGGCCGGCTGCTGGATGTGTCGCTGCATCACCGCTGGGTGACCGGCGCGTTCGCGGCGCTGGTGCTGGTGAGCCTGCCCTTCCTCTACAACGCGGCGCAGCGCGAGCTCGCGCCCGGCGAAGACCAGGCCATGGTGCTGACGGCCATCAAGTCGCCGCAGCACGCCAACATCGACTACGTCGAGAAGTTCGGCAAGAAGTGGGACGAGGTCTTTGCCACGCTGCCCGAGAACACCGGCCGCTGGCTCATCAACGGCTCGGACGGCGTTTCGAACAGCATCGGCGGCGTGCAGCTGTCCGACTGGAAAGACCGCAAGCGCAACGCCGACCAGATCCAGAGCGACACACAGGGCCGCATGAACGATGTGGAAGGCAGCAGCGTCTTCGCGTTCCAGCTGCCCTCGCTGCCGGGCTCGACCGGTGGCCTGCCGGTGCAGATGGTCATTCGCAGCGCGGGTGACCATCGCGCCGTGTTCGAGGCGATGGAGGCGCTGAAGAAGTCGGCGCGCGACAGCGGCAAGTTCGCCGTGGTCGACAGCGACCTGGAGTTCAACAACCCCACGGTCGAGATCCGCGTGGACCGCGCCAAGGCCAACAGCATGGGCGTGACGATGAAGTCCATCGGCGACACGCTGGCGGTGCTGGTGGGCGAGAACTACGTCAACCGCTTCGGCATGGACGGCCGCTCTTACGACGTGATTCCGCAGTCGCCACGCGAGCAGCGGCTCACGGCCGAGGCGCTGTCGCGCTACTTCGTGAAGAGCGCGAGCGGCCAGCCCGTGCCGCTGGCCAACCTGGTGCAGCTGTCGACCAGCGTGGGCCCCAACAAGCTCACGCAGTTCAACCAGCTCAATGCGTCCACCTTCCAGGCCATTCCGATGCCGGGCGTGACCATGGGCGACGCGGTGGCCTTCCTGAGCGAAGAGGCGAAAAAACTGCCGGCCGGCTTCAGCTACGACTGGCAGTCGGACGCGCGGCAGTTCACGCAGGAGGGCTCGGCACTGGTGATGGCCTTCGTGTTCGCCATCGTGGTGATCTACCTGGTGCTGGCCGCGCAATACGAGAGCCTGCGCGACCCGCTGATCATTCTGATCAGCGTGCCGATGTCGATCTGCGGCGCGCTGGTGCCGCTGGCACTGGGCTTCGGCACCATCAACATCTACACGCAGATCGGGCTGGTGACGCTCATCGGACTCATCAGCAAGCACGGCATCCTGATGGTGGAGTTCGCCAACGAGATCCAGATGCACAAGGGCTTCGACCGGCGCGCGTCGATCGAGGAGGCCGCGCGCATCCGGCTGCGCCCCATCCTGATGACCACGGCCGCGATGGTGATGGGCCTGGTGCCGCTGCTGTTTGCCAGCGGCGCGGGCGCCAACAGCCGCTTCAGCATCGGCCTGGTGATCGTGGTCGGCATGCTGGTGGGCACGCTGTTCACGCTGTTCGTGCTGCCCACGATGTACACGCTGCTGGCGCGCGACCACCGCGCGGCGGGCCACTCGCAGCGCGCGGCCGAACTCGAAGCGCTGGCCGAAGGAGCATGACCATGAACCGACTCTTTACCTACGCCGCTCCCTTCGCATTGAGCATGCTGGTGCTGGCCGGCTGCGCCGTTGGGCCCAACTACAAAGCGCCGGCCGACGCACCCGTTGCCATCACCGTGCCCGAGCGCTCGCTGTTTGCCACCGACGCGGTGCAGCGCGACTGGTGGCACCAGCTCGACGATCCGCAGCTCGATGCGCTGATCGACCGCGCACTGGCCGAGAACCACGACATCCGCATCGCGCAGGCCCGGCTGCTCGAAGCCCGCGCCACGCAGACCGAGGCGGAGCTCGACCGGCTGCCGGTCGTGACCGCCGGCGCGAGCAAGACGCGCAGCATTGCGCAGGGCAACAGCGGCACTCAACCCGATGTACGTTCGCTGTCGCAGAGCAGCCGCACGGGCTTCGACGCTTCGTGGGAAATCGACTTGTTCGGCCGCCTGAAGCGGCTCGATGAAGCAGCGACCGCGCGCACCGAGGCCAGCGCGGCCGACCTCGAGCAGGTGCGCATCGTTGCCGTGGCCGAGCTGGCGCGCAACTACTACGAGATGCGCGGCGCCGAGCAGCGCATTTCCGTGACGCGCCGCACGCTCGACAGCCTGCGCCAGAGCCTGCGCGTGACCGAGGCGCAGGTGCAGACCGGCCGCGGCCTCGAGGGCGACCTGGCAAGCGCGCAGGCCAACCTGGCGACCACCGAAAGCCAGCTGCCCGCGCTCGAAACCACGCGCCGGCAGTCGGCCTACCGCGTCGCGGTGCTGGCCGGCCTGCGCCCCGGCGAACTGGAGCCGATGCTGCAGCCGCGCCAGCTGCGCGTGCTCGACAAGCGCCTGCCCATCGGCGACCTGGCCGACCTGCTGCGCCGCCGGCCCGACGTGCTGCGCGCCGAGCGTGGCCTGGCGGCCAGCACGGCCGACGTGGGCGCGGTCACGGCCGAGCTGTATCCGCGCTTCGACATCGGCGGCTTCCTGGGCTTTGTCGCGCTACGGGGCTCCGACCTGGGCAGTTCATCGAGCCGGGCCTTCAGCGTGACGCCGGGCGTGAGCTGGCCGGCCCTGCGGCTGGGCTCGGTGAAGGCCCGCGTGCGCGGCGCCGAGGCTCGGGCCGAAGGCGACCGCGCGCTCTACGAGCAGACCGTGCTGCGCGCCATCGAGGACGTGGAAGGCGCCCTCACCGGCTACGGCCAGAACCAGCTGCGCCTGCAACGGCTGATGGATGCATCCGCCCGCAGCGGCCGCGCCGCCGAACTGGCCGAGGTGCGCTACCGCGAAGGGGCCGCCCCCTACCTGAGCGTGCTCGACGCACAGCGCACCCTGCTGCGCGCACAAGACGCCGTGGCCGAGGCCGAAACCGCCTCGTACACCAGCCTCGTCGCGCTCTACAAGGCGCTGGGCGGCGGCTGGCAAGCACCCGCCGCTGCGAAGGGAGTGCCAACCACCTGACAATGGCACTGTTTCCTCCCTACGACCGAATCCGCCATGTCAGCCCCCGATGCCAAGCCCACCTGGATGCCGCACCAGCCGGCAGACCGCATCCTCTCGACGCTCAAGACCCGCGGCGCGCTCGGCATTCCCGATATCGCCAAGGTGCTGAACGTCACGGTGGAGGCGGTGCGCCAGCAGATGGCCAAGCTGGAAGCCGAAGGCCTGGTCGACGCCGAGAGCCGCTCCAGTGGCCGTGGCCGGCCCACGCAGATCTGGCGGCTGACGGGCGAGGGCCACAAGCGCTTTCCCGACACGCACGCCGAGATGACGGTGCAGATGATCAGCGCCGTCATCAGCGTGTTCGGCGAGAAGGGCATGGACCAGCTCATCAATGCGCGCGAAGCCTCCATGCGCACCAACTACACCGAGGCCATGCGCGGCGCGCGCAGCCTCAAGGCGCGGCTGGAGCGGCTGGCGGAAATCCGCAGCCGCGAGGGCTACATGGCCGAGTTCCGGCCCGACGAACAGGGCAAGGGGTTTCTCTTCATCGAGAACCACTGCCCCATCTGCACCGCGGCACAGGCCTGCACGGGCTTCTGCCGCAGTGAGCTGCAACTCTTCGACGAAGTGCTGGGGCCCGACGTGAGCGTCAGCCGCGTCGAACACGTGCTGGCGGGCGCGCGACGGTGCGCCTACCGGGTCGAACCCAAGGCGAATGCCTGACTCTGTTTTTTCAACAACCACCACAAGGAAACCACGATGGAACACAAGCTCCCACCCCTGCCATACGCGCTCGACGCACTGGCACCCGAGTACTCGCAGGAAACCCTCGAGTACCACTACGGCAAGCACCACAACGCCTACGTGGTGAACCTCAACAACCTGCAAAAGGGCACTGAGTTCGAATCGCTCACGCTCGAAGAGATCGTCAAGAAATCCAGCGGGGGCATCTACAACAACGCCGCGCAAATCTGGAACCACACCTTCTTCTGGAACTGCATGAAGCCGCAGGGCGGCGGCGCTCCCACCGGCGCGCTGGCCAAGGCCATTGATGCCAAGTGGGGCAGCTACGACGCTTTCAAGGAAGCCTTCGTGAAGTCGGCCGTGGGCAACTTCGGCTCGGGCTGGACCTGGCTGGTGAAGAAGGCCGACGGCTCCGTGGACATCGTGAACACCGGCGCCGCCGGCACGCCGCTGACCACCGCAGACACCGCGCTGCTGACGGTGGACGTCTGGGAACACGCCTACTACATCGACTACCGCAACCTGCGCCCGAAGTTCGTCGAGACCTTCCTGGCCAAGCTGGCTAACTGGGACTTCGCGGCGAAGAACTTCGGCTGAAACTTCGGCTGATCGATCAGCCGTTGATCAGGTTCAGGATGTTCCCGTCCGGGTCCTTGAACCACGCGACCTTCATCTCGCCCATGACATGGAGGTCGCCCACAAGCTTCGTGTCGGGCATGTCGTAGTGCTCGAAGCGCACGCCCTTGGCCTTGAGGGCAGCGGCCAGGCGCTCGATGTCTCCGCCCACCTGCCAGGTGACAGCCGTCGCCTGGTTCGTTCCGGCGAACTGCGAGCGGTACACGTTGATTCGCGTGCTGCCGCTGCGGTAGACGATGACTTCGTCGCCCTCCGCATCGACCTGCGACAGGCCCAGCGTGTCTTCGTAGAAGCGGCGGGCCACCGCGAGGTCTTTCACCGCGAGATTGGCCACTGCGTTGATGTTTCCGAGCATGCGAGTCTCCTGGGTTTCCTTCGGGGAGGCCCGGCGTGCCATCGACGCATGCCGGGCTTGCCAAAAATACTCAACCATGCGGTGCAGTATTTGCGTCGGACAGGGCCCTGTCAAGACATCGGAAAATGGCACCCCGCAAGTCGATACGAGCCCCATCGCAAATGAAGAAATCCTTCTTACCCGGCTTCCGGCACACTGCACCCCCGGTGCAGTGACGACGGCAACGACTGCAACCCCGAATCGACCCCGACAAAGAGACAACCCATGATCCGCAGACACCTCGGCAAGCTGGCCCTCGCGCTGGCATTCCCCCTGGCCTTCACGGCCACCGCTCATGCACAGACCGCGGCCTACCCCGCCAAGCCCATCCGCATGGTCGTGCCCTTCCCGCCCGGCGGCGGCACCGACATCCTGGCGCGCCTGGTGGCCCAGAAGCTCACCGAGGTGAACCACTGGACCGTGGTGCCCGACAACCGCGCGGGCGCCGGCGGCACCATCGGCATCGCCGAGGCTGCGCGCGCCGCGCCCACGGGCTACGACATCGTGATGGGCCAGAAGGACAACATGGTCGTCGCGCCCTGGCTCTACAAGAACCTGAGCTACAACCCGGTGAAAGACCTCACCGCGGTGGCCCACGTGGCCTACACGCCGGTGGTGATCGTCACGCAGGCCAATTCCAAGTTCAAGACGCTCGACGACGTGGTGAAGGCCGCACGCGCCGCGCCAGACACCGTTACCTACGGCTCGCCCGGCAACGGCACCACCATCCACCTGGCCGGCGAGATCTTCAACAGCGCCGCCAAGATCAAGATGCGCCACGTGCCCTACAAGGGCTCCAACGCGGCCATGATGGACGTGCTCGCGGGCAACGTCGACCTGATGGTGTCGTCGGTGCCCTCGGCCATGGCGCAGATCAAGGCGGGCAAGCTGCGCCCGCTGGCGGTCACGTCGGCCAAGCGCAGCACCTCGCTGCCCGACACGCCCACCGTGGCCGAGCTCGGCTACAAAGACTTCGACGTGAGCACCTGGTACGGCATCTTCGTGCCGGCCGGCACGCCCAAGGACGTGGTGACGCTGCTGAATGCCGATATCAACAAGCTGCTGGCCACGCCTGAAATGAAGGCAGCCATCATCGCGCAGGGCGCGGAGCCGCAGAGCATGACGCCGGAGCAGTTCGGCGCGCTGCTGAAGACCGACTACGAGAAGTGGAAGGGCATCGTGCAAGCCTCGGGCGCGACAATCGAATAAGCCTGCGCGCCGCAGAATGGTGTCTCCAGAACAAGCCGCAACGACGGCATGGAGACACCGATGGTTCCTTCGCTTCCCCTGAAGACAGCCGCCCTGGCGGCGGTTGTCGCCCTCGTCCAGGGCTGCGCGCAGACGCCCGCGCAGAAGCCTTCCGACGCAACCGTGGCTGCCCACGTCGCGGCAGCCACGCAGGCCGCGGGCACCGACCTAGGCCCGCTGCTCTCGCTGTGCAAGCCCGCCCCAGCCACGCGCCCGCCGCAGGACGAACTCGACAAGGGCCTCCCGCTGCTCATCAACAAACCGGCGCCGCCGCCCGCCAGGGCTTTCGACAACCTGTATTTCGTGGGCGCCGACTGGGTCAGCGCCTGGGCCATCAAGACCTCCGACGGCATCATCCTCATCGATGCGCTGAACAACCAGGTGGAGGCCGCCGCGCTGATAGAAGGCGGCATGCGCAAGCTGGGCCTCGACCCGGCGCAGATCAAGTACGTGATCGTCACGCACGGCCACGGCGACCACTACGGCGGCGCGCCCTACCTCGCGCAGAAGTACCGCACGCGCGTGGTGATGAGCGACGCCGACTGGACGATGACCGAGACGAAGCTGGAGTTCGCCACGCCCGTCTGGGGCGCGCCGCCCAAGCGCGGCGCGGGCGACATCTCGGCGAAGGACGGCGACCGCATCACCCTGGGCGACACCACCGTCACGCTGTACCTCACGCCGGGCCACACCATGGGCACGCTCTCGCCGGTGTTCGACGTGAGCGAGAACGGCCGCAAGCACCGCGCCATGCTCTGGGGCGGCACGGGCTTCAACTTCGGCAAGGACGTGCCGCGGCTGGACAACTACATCGCGTCCACCCGGCGCATGGATGCCCTGGTCAAGGCGCAAGGCATCGACGTGATGCTGTCGAACCACTCGAACGTCGACAGCTCTCAGGCCAAGATGGCGGCGATGCGGCAGCAGCCGGCCGGCGCGGCGAACCCCTTCGTGATGGGCACGCCCACGGTGGAGCGCGCATTGAACGTGATGGGCGAATGCGCGCAGGCGCAGCGCGACAGGTTCGCGATGCAGTAGTGGCGTCTTGAGCGTGCACCAGTCACGATGGCTGCGCTCCCTCTCCCCTTGGGGAGAGGGCTGGGATGAGGGTCAGCGGCGGTGGCGAAGGCTGCGCATGTCCGAAAGCCGCAGCCCTCACCCTAACCCTCTCCCCAAGGGGAGAGGGGACAAGGCAGCAAAGCAGGCGCTTAATCCGGCACGAACTTGGTGTTGAAGATAGCGACGTCCGACTCATCCTCGAACGTCGCCACCTGCCCCATCTTCCCGTCGCTCAGTCGGCAAGCCGAGAACAGGCTGTAGCGGCCCTTGAAATAGAACTCGTCCATCACGATCAGCGCGTACGGGTACGGCACGAAGACCTGGTGCTCGAAGACGATGCGGTGCACGTTCCTCGGCGACGGGAAGAGCTTGTACTCGATGGTGTCGATCGACTTGGCAGTGGCCATGGCGTGCGTGTCCTTCGTTTCGATCAGGCAGGGTCGCGCACGTCGGCCACGGGGTTGTTGCCGAAGTCTTCGCGCGCCAGGTACTTGAGTACCTTGGCAGCGGCGGTGGCGGGGCTGTCGAGCCGGCCATCCTCCTTCATGCTCACGAAGCGCGTGCGGTCCGGAAACTTCTCGGCCGAGGCGCCACGCAGTTGCACCTGCATGTCGGTGTCGATCACGCCTGGCGCGAGCGAGACGATGCACGCGCCGTTCGTTGCATTCGCTTCCTCGAGCGCCACGGCGCGCGAGAAGTGGTCCATGCCGGCCTTGGCCGCGCAGTAAGGCGCTTGGCTGCCCATGGCGTTGCGGCCCAGGCCCGACGAGATGTTCAGCACCTTGCGTGCGCCGCGCCATTCGCGGGTGGCGCCGAGGAAGGCAGCCGTCAACAGCATCGGCGCTTCGAGGCCGATGCGCAGGGCCAGCGAGAGCTCGGCCTCCACCGCGCTCGACAGCGGCGCGGGGTTGCCGACGGTGCCGGCGTTGTTGATGAGCGTGACGCTGTCGAAGCGTTGCGCGTCGATGGTCTTGAGCCATGCCGACACGCGGGCCGATGCGGCCACGGGGTCGGACAGGTCCTGCTCCCACTGCACGAGTTCGGCGCCGGCGGCCTTGGCTGCCTCGGCAAGCGCTGGGTCTTGCTTGCGCGAGATGCCCAGCACCGTGTGGCCGGCCTGCAGCAGCTGTTCGGCCATGGCATGGCCCAGGCCGCGCGAGGCGCCGGTAATGAGGGTGAGGTGGGAAGCGGTCATCGAGGGAAGCTCTTTCTGGAACGAAGGCGGGGAGGTTAAGCGGTATCGAGAGGCCTTGGTGCTCAACCGGTACGGAACTGTTTGCGAAGGAAGTTTCGGTGGCGGGCGATGTGTTGCAGCTGCGCAGGCGCGATGGTGCCGTCGAGGTCGACCTCGTCTGCGCCGTTGAGCACCGCATTGGCATTGGCCATCGCACGCGAGACGACTTCTTCCTCGCTCACGCCGAGCTGCGCCGCAAGGTTGAGCGCCACGCGCCGCATGGCGCGCTGCGAAAGCATCCACATCGCGCCGAAGCGGTCCCACGCGAGCGCGGCCTCTTCAGACTTCTCGCGGTCGGCCAGGATCTCATTGAGCGGCTTGGCCAGTATTTCGTTGAGCGCATCGAGCTTCTCGTTCAGCGCCTCGTTACGTTCGATGGCCTCCTGCAGCGTTGGGCCGGTGTCTTCGGCCTTCGCCTTGGGCGCCTCGGGCGGTGCGATGAAGGCCGCTTCCGCATTCGCGGGCACCACCTGGAGCTGGTCTTTGAGGGTCATGTGTTTTCCGTTTCCGCCGAGGCGTTCTTCCTGTTCGACATCGCGGTCGCGCGCAGGCCCGGCAGGTCGAGCACGCGCAGTCCACCGTACTCCACGCGGATCAGGCCCTGTGCCGACAGGCCGTTCAGCGCCTCGTTCACGCGCTGGCGCGAGAGGCCGACCAGGTAGGCCAGCTCCTGCTGCGTGATGCGCAGCACCTCGCCCACGCCCGGGTACAGCACCGGGTTGAACAGCGACACCAGGTTGCGCGCCACGCGCGCGTCGGGGTTGTTGAGCCGGTCGATCTCCAGCGCCGCGATGAACTGGCCCAGCCGTTCATTCAGCTGGTTCATCACGAAGCGGTTGAAGCCGATGGAATGGTCGAGCAGCCAGTGGAAGCTCTCGATAGGCAGCCCCGCCACCAGGCTGCGCCGCAGTGCCTGGATGTTGTAGCGGTAGGGCTCGCGCTTCATCACCGTGCCTTCGCCGAACCAGCCGCCTGGCGGCACGCCGGTGTAGGTGACCGAGCCGCCATCGGCGTTGTCGTTGCTCATCTTGAGCAGCCCCTCGACCACGCCGAACCAGTAGGTAGGCGAGCGGCCGACGCGGCACACCAGGTCGCCGGGCTCGGCCTCGCCCACAACCAGCGCGGCCTCGGCGCGGCGGCGCTCGGCAGGCGTGAGCGTGGGCAGCCAGGGGATGCCTTCGAGCTCCGCGGCATTGGCGGGACGCACGCGGTCCTTGATCGAACCGCCGAGCACGTTGTGGTTGAGATTGCCGTGAGGCATCGGGAAACTCCGGGGAGTAGTGTCCCTAGGATTGTCGTTGGAACGACAACCGGGCGTCAAAGTGAGACCTACGATCCGCCCACTGTGCAAACAACCGCCCCCACCTTCCCCCGTCTGCTGCTCGCGCATGCCGAGGCCCAACCCGAGGCGCCCGCCGTGCGCGAGAAGGATCTCGGCATCTGGCAAACCTGGACCTGGAACGCCGTGGCGCAGGAAGTGCGCGAAATGGCCTGCGGTCTCGCGAGCCTGGGCTTCAAGCCCTTCGACAACCTGGCCATCGTCGGCGCCAACCGGCCGCACCTGTACATGGCGGTGGTCGCGGCGCAAAGCCTGCGCGGCGTGCCGGTGCCCCTGTACCAGGACGCGGTGGCAAGCGAGATGGTCTTCATGCTGCAGGACGCGGCCATCGACTTCGTGATCGTCGAAGACCAGGAGCAGGTCGACAAGCTGCTCGAGTGCCGCGAGCTCCAGAAGGACCAGCAGCACGGCATCCGCCACATCATCTACGACGACCCCAAGGGCCTGCGCCACTACGACCAGCCGGGCCTGATGAGCTACGAGCAGCTGCGCGCATTGGGTCGCGAGTTCGACAAGGCCAACCTCGGCTACTACGACCGCGCGGTGGCCAGCGGCGAGGCAACGGATGTCGGCGTGATCCTCTACACCTCGGGCACCACCGGCCGCCCCAAGGGCGTGTGCCAGACGCACGCGAGCTTCATCGCGGCGGGCCGCGGCGGCGTGCAGACCGACAAGCTCGGCCCTGGCGACAACATCATGAGCTACCTGCCGATGGCGTGGGTGGGCGACCACCTGTTCTCGGTGGCGCAATGGCTGGTGGGCGGCTTCACGCTCAACTGCCCCGAGTCGGCCGAGACGGTGATGAACGACATGCGCGAGATCGGCCCGAGCTACTACTTCGGCCCGCCGCGCACCTTCGAAGGGCTGCTCACGGCCGTGTCGATCCGCATGGAAGACGCGGCCGCGCCCAAGCGCTGGCTGTATGCAAAGTTCATGGCGCTGGCGCGGCGCGTGGGCGCGGACATCCTCAACGGCGCGCCCGTGGGCACGGGCGACCGCCTGATGTACGGCCTTGGCAACCTGCTGATCTACGGCCCGCTGCGCAACGTGCTGGGCATGAGCCGCATCCGCGTGGCCTACACGGCCGGCGCGGCCATCGGGCCCGACCTGTTCCGCTTCTACCGCTCCATCGGCGTCAACCTCAAGCAGTTCTACGGCCAGACCGAGACTTGCGCGTATGTGTGCCTGCAGCAGGACGGCAAGGTCAAGCTGCAGACCGTGGGCACGGCCGCGCCGGGCATCGAACTGAAGATCGCGGAAGACGGCGAAGTGCTGGTGCGCGGCGTGTCGGTGCTCAAGGAGTACTACAAGCGCCCCGACGCCACGGCCGAGGTGCTTGATGCGAACGGCTACTTCCACACCGGCGATGCGGGCGTGCTCGACAGCGAAGGCCACCTGCGCATCATCGACCGCGCCAAGGACGTGGGCCGGCTCGTGAGCGGCGCGATCTTTGCGCCCAACTACATCGAGAACAAGCTCAAGTTCTTCCCGCAGATCAAGGAAGCCGTGTGCTTCGGCAACGCGCGAGACGAAGTGTGTGCGGCCATCAACATCGACTACGAAGCCGTCGGCAACTGGGCCGAGCGCCGCGGCCTCGCCTACGGCGGCTACGTCGACCTGGCCGGCAAGCCCGACGTGCTGGCGCTGGTGGCCGAGTGCATCGCCAAGGTGAATGCCGACCTCGCGAGCGAAGACGGCATGGGCGAGACGCAGATCGCACGCTTCCTGGTGCTGCACAAGGAGCTCGACCCCGACGACGACGAGCTGACCCGCACGCGCAAGGTGCGCCGCGGCTTCATCGCCGAGAAATACGCGGTGCTGGTCGATGCGCTCTACGGCGGCAAGACCGAGCAGTACATCGAGACCCAGGTCAAGTTCGAGGACGGACGCACGGGGGTTGTCAGCGCCACGCTGAAGGTCGTCGAAGCGAAGACGTTTCCCATCGTGAAGGCGGCGGCATGAGCACCCGGAAGACTGGCGAGGTCATCCTCGACGTGCAGAACATCTCCCTGAGCTTCGGCGGCGTGAAGGCGCTGACCGACATCAGCTTCAACGTGCGCGAACACGAGGTGCGCGCAATCATCGGACCGAACGGCGCCGGCAAGAGCTCGATGCTGAACTGCATCAACGGCGTGTACTGGCCGCAGCAGGGCTCCATCACCTTCCGCGGCCAGACCTTCAAGCACATGAACTCGCGCCAGGTGGCCGAGATGGGCGTGGCGCGCACCTTCCAGAACCTCGCCCTCTTCAAGGGCATGAGCGTGCTCGACAACATCATGACGGGGCGCAACCTCAAGATGAAGAGCGGCCTGCTCGCACAAGCCTTCCGCTGGGGCCCCGCCGAACGCGAGGAACTTCGGCACCGCGAATTCGTCGAGCACATCATCGACTTCCTAGAGATCCAGGCGCACCGCAAGACACCCGTGGGCCGCCTGCCCTACGGCCTGCAGAAGCGCGTCGACCTGGGCCGCGCGCTCGCGATGGAGCCGCAGGTGCTGCTGCTCGACGAACCGATGGCCGGCATGAACGTGGAAGAGAAGCAGGACATGAGCCGCTTCATCCTCGACGTGAACGACGAGTTCGGCGCGACCATCGTGCTGATCGAGCACGACATGGGCGTGGTGATGGACATCTCCGACCGCGTGGTGGTGCTGGACTACGGCAAGAAGATCGGCGACGGCACGCCGGATGAAGTTCGGAACAACGAAGACGTGATCCGGGCTTATCTGGGTGTGGAGCACTGAGATGCAAGCACACAGCCACGCTCTGTCTTGCCCCCTCTCCCGCTTGCGGGAGAGGGTTGGGGTGAGGGCCGGCGGCCTCACCACCTTCAGCGGCCTTTCGAACGCCGCTCGCCCTCACCCCTGCCCTCTCCCGCAAGCGGGAGAGGGAGAAAGACACTAGCCATGGGCTTTTTCCTCGAAACCCTGTTTGGCGGCCTCATGGTCGGCATGCTCTATTCGCTGATCGCCATCGGCTTCGTGCTGATCTACAAGGCCTCGGGCGTCTTCAACTTCGCGCAGGGCGCGATGGTGCTTTTCGCGGCGCTGGCCATGGCACGCTTCTCCGAGTGGTTCCCGCTGTGGTTCGGCTTCCAGAACCAGATCCTCGCGAACATCCTGGCCTTCATTGCCGCGATGGCGGTGATGGTGGTGGTGGCCTGGCTGATCGAGCGGCTCGCGCTCAGCAAGCTGGTGAACCAGGAAGGCATCACGCTGCTGATGGCCACGCTGGGCATCGCCTACTTTCTCGACGGCGTGGGCCAGACGATCTTCGGCAACGACATCTACAAGATCGACGTGGGCATGCCCAAGGAACCGCTGATGGTTCTCCAGGGCACCTTCCAGGGTGGCCTGCTGCTGAGCCAGGAAGACCTGATCGCCGCGCTGGTGGCAGCGGGCCTCGTGGTGGTGCTGGCCATCTTCTTCCAGAAGACGGCCACGGGCCGCGCCCTGCGCGCGGTGGCCGACGACCACCAGGCCGCGCAGTCCATCGGCATTCCGCTCAAGCGCATCTGGGTGATCGTGTGGTCGGTGGCCGGCTTCTCGGCGCTGGTGGCCGGGATCATCTGGGGATCGAAGCTCGGCGTGCAGTTCTCGCTGTCGCTGGTGGCGCTGAAGGCGCTGCCGGTGGTGATCCTCGGCGGGCTCACTTCGATTCCGGGCGCCATCATCGGCGGCCTGCTGATCGGCGTGGGCGAGAAGCTGTCTGAAATCTATCTCGGCCCCATGCTCGGTGGCGGCATCGAGATCTGGTTTGCCTATGTGCTCGCACTGGTCTTCTTGCTGGTTCGCCCGCAAGGCCTGTTCGGCGAAAAAATCATCGATCGGGTCTGAGCAATGTTCTACAGAGAAAACGGCCAGTTCAAGTCGAGCTATCGCGCCGACCAGCAGATCTTTCCGATCGCGCAGGACCGCATCGCGATGCTGGTACTGCTGCTCGTGGCATTCGTCGTGGTGCCGCTCGGTGTGTCCGATTACTGGATGCGCGCCATCCTCACGCCCTTCCTGATTCTTTCGCTCGCTGCGCTGGGTCTCAACATCCTTGTCGGCTACTGCGGCCAGATCTCGCTGGGCACGGGCGCCTTCATGGCGGTGGGCGCGTATGCGGCCTACAACTTCCAGGTGCGCATCGACGGCATGCCGCTGATTGCCTCGCTGCTGCTGGGCGGCCTGTGTGCGACGGTGATCGGCGTGCTGTTCGGCATTCCGAGCCTGCGCATCAAGGGGCTGTACCTTGCGGTGGCCACGCTGGCCGCGCAGTTCTTCACCGACTGGGCTTTCCTGCGCATCCAGTGGTTCACCAACAATTCTTCGTCGGGCTCGGTGAGCGTGGCGGGGCTCAACGTGTTCGGCGTGCCTATCGAGTCGCCGGTGCAGAAGTACCTGTTCTGCCTGCTCTTCGTGGTGGTGTTCGCGCTGCTGGCAAAGAACCTGGTGCGCAGCGCCATCGGGCGCGAGTGGATGGCGATGCGCGACATGGACGTGGCCGCCGCGGTGATCGGCATTCGCCCGGTGTACGCCAAGCTCACGGCCTTTGCGGTGAGCAGCTTCATCGTCGGCGTGGCCGGCGCGCTGTGGGGCTTCGTGCACCTGGGCGCGTGGGAGCCGGCGGCGTTCAGCATCGACCGCTCGTTCCAGCTGCTGTTCATGGTGATCATCGGCGGGCTCGGCTCGATCATGGGCAGCTTCTTCGGCGCAGCCTTCATCGTGCTGCTGCCGCTCTTTCTGAACCAGCTGCCGGGGTGGCTGGGCTTCTCGATTTCGACCGCGCTGGCCTCGCACCTGGAGACCATGATCTTCGGCGCGCTGATCGTGTTCTTCCTGATCGTCGAGCCGCACGGCCTTGCGCGGCTGTGGTCCACGGCCAAAGAGAAGCTGCGGCTCTGGCCCTTCCCTCATTGATTGATGAGTTCCCGTTCGTAAAAAACCCGGCACCGAGGTGCCCACAAAGGAGACAGGCATGAAACTGAAATCGCTCGCTCTGACCGCCGCCCTGGTGGTCAGCACCCTCGGCGCCCTGCTCGCGCCATCGCTCGCCAATGCGCAGGCCAAGGAGCAGTTCTTCCCGCTGCTGGTGTACCGCACCGGCCCCTATGCGCCCAATGGCACGCCCTGGGCCAACGGCAAGCAGGACTACATCAAGCTGGTCAACGCGACCGGCGGCATCAACGGCGTGAAGATCACGTACGAAGAATGCGAGACCGGCTACGCCACCGACAAGGGCGTGGAATGCTACGAACGCCTGAAGGGCCGCCCGGGCGTTGCGTTGTTCGACCCGCAGGCCACCGGCATCACCTTCGCGCTGACCGACAAGGTGCCGACCGACAAGATCCCGCTGATCACGCTGGGCTACGGCCTGGCCGCCTCGCAGGACGGCGGCGTCTTCAAGTGGAACTTTCCGCTGATGGGCTCCTACTGGACCGCGGCCGACATCCTGATCCAGCACATCGGCAAGGCCGAAGGCGGCATGGACAAGCTCAAGGGCAAGAAGATCGCCCTCGTGTACCACGACTCGCCGTTCGGCAAGGAGCCCATTCCGCTGCTGCAGGAGCGCGCCAAGCAGAACGGCTTCGAGCTCTCGCTGATCCCGGTGACCGCACCCGGCGTGGAGCAGAAGTCGGCCTGGCTGCAAGTGCGCCAGCAGCGCCCTGATTTCGTGCTGCTGTGGGGCTGGGGCGTGATGAACTCCACTGCGCTGAAAGAGGCCGTGGCCACGGGCTACCCGCGCGAGAAGATGTACGGCGTGTGGTGGGCCGGTGCCGAGCCTGACGTGAAGGACGTGGGCGCCAACGCCAAGGGCTATCACGCGCTGGCGCTGAACACCTCGGGCACGCAGCCCAAGGTAATTCAAGACATCCTGAAGCAGGTGCATGACAAGGGCCAGGGCACGGGCCCGAAGGACGAAGTGGGCTCGGTGCTCTACACGCGCGGCGTGATCATCCAGATGCTGACCATCGAGGCCGTGAAGCGAGCGCAGGAGCGCTTCGGCAAGGGCAAGGTCATGACCGGCGAGCAGGTGCGCTGGGGCATGGAGAACCTTGCGCTCGACCAGAAGAAGCTCGATGCACTGGGCTTCTCCGGCGTGATGCGTCCGGTGAGCACCTCGTGCCAGGACCACATGGGCTCCACCTGGGCGCGCGTGCACACCTGGGACGGCGCGAAGTGGGGCGACATGTCCGACTGGTACCAGGCCGACGACCAGATCATCAAGCCGATGGTGAAGTCTGCTGCCGACAAGTACGCGGGCGAGAAGAAGCTGACGCGCCGCGAAGCGGCCGACTGCCAATCCTGATGCACTGAGCGTGCCGTGGCGGCTCGCGAGAGCCGCCATTCGCAAGAACAGCACTGCGTCGCACACGCTGTTCTTGCGAATGCTTCGGACCACACCATGAGCGAACCCAACATCCTTCTCAATGTCAACGGCATCGAGGTCATCTACAACCACGTGATCCTCGTGCTCAAGGGCGTGTCGCTCACGGTGCCCGACGGCGGCATCGTGGCGCTGCTCGGCGGCAACGGCGCGGGCAAGACGACCACGCTGCGCGCGGTGAGCAATCTGCTCGCGGGCGAGCGCGGCGCCGTCACCAAGGGCACCATCGAGCTGCGCGGGGATCGCATCGAGGCGCTGTCGCCGGCCGAGTTGGTGAAGCGCGGACTGATCCAGGTGATGGAGGGCCGCCACTGCTTCGCGCACCTGACCATCGAAGAGAACCTGATGACCGGCGCCTACACGCGCACCGATGGCAAGGCTGCGGTGCAGCAGACGCTGGAGAAGGTCTACGCGTACTTTCCGCGCCTGAAGACGCGGCGCACTTCGCAGGCGGCCTACACATCGGGCGGCGAGCAGCAGATGTGCGCCATCGGCCGCGCGCTGATGGCCAACCCGAGCATGGTGCTGCTCGACGAGCCGTCGATGGGCCTGGCGCCGCAGATCGTGGAGGAGGTGTTCGAGATCGTGAAAGACCTGAACACCAAGGAGCGCGTGACCTTCCTGCTGGCCGAGCAGAACACCAATATGGCGCTGCGTTATGCCGACTACGGCTACATCCTGGAGAACGGCCGCATCGTGATGGACGGCGAGGCGAAGAGTCTGCGCGAGAACGAGGACGTGAAGGAGTTCTACCTTGGCGTCGGCGGCGCGGACCGCAAGAGCTTTCGCGATGTGAAGAGCTACAAGCGTCGGAAGAGGTGGCTGGCTTGACTGTTTCGACGTTTTCGCCGCGTTGCCGTTCGGGGTGCGATCACGCCGATGGGGTACCTTGCTCCGCGAATGTCCCCCGGCCTTCGGCCTCCTCCTTTATTTCGCTGCGCAAGGCACCCCATCGACGTGATCGTCCAGCGCAGCGGTTGATCGGCCGGCACAACGACTGCGCTCATGTGCGAGTGGCATCGGGTGCTCCCCGCAGCGAAATAAAGGAGGAGGCCGAAGGCCGGGGGACATTCGCGGAGGGGAGTACCCGGTGTCATTCGCACGCACACCCCGAACAAGAGCCCCGAACTCTCCCGCAGTGAAGAACTGAACCGAAAGACAAAGGGTACGGACATGACCGACCACTACGACAAGCTCGAGATCCGCGACCCCGCCGAACGCGAACGCGACCTGCTGGCCGCGCTGCCAAAGCAGATCACACAGGCCCAGACGGCGGCACCAGCCTTCGCAAAGATCCTCGATGGCGTGAAGCCCGCAGACATCACGACACGCGAAGCACTGGCGAAACTACCGGTCACGCGCAAATCGGAATTGCTCGACCTGCAGAAGGCACGCCGCGCCGACGACCCCTTCGGCGGCTTCGCGTCGATCGTGCGCGGCCCGCGCATGCCGCGTGTGTTCGCAAGCCCCGGCACCATCTACGAGCCTGAGGGCGAAGCACGCGACTACTGGCGCACCGCACGTGCATTGCATGCGGCTGGCTTTCGCAGCGGCGAGCTCATTCACAACAGCTTCAGCTATCACATGACGCCCGCCGGCTCGATCATGGAAAGCGGCGCGCGCGCCATGGGCTGCACCGTGTTCGCGGGCGGCACCGGGCAGACCGAACAGCAACTCGAAGCCATGGTCGACCTGAAGCCTGAAGGCTATGCGGGCACGCCCAGCTTTCTGAAGATATTGCTGGAGAAGGCCGAGGAGAAAGGGCAGAAGCTGCCCTCGCTCACCAAGGCGCTCGTCTCCGGCGAAGCCTTTCCGCCCAGCCTGCACGACTGGATTGCCGCGCATGGCGTGAAGGGCACGCAGTGCTATGCCACCGCCGACCTCGGCCTGATCGCCTATGAAACCAGCGCGCGCGAAGGCCTGGTGATCGACGAAGGCGTGCTGGTCGAGATCGTGCGGCCCGGCACCGGCGACCCGGTGCCCGATGGCGAGGTCGGCGAGATCGTCGTCACCACCTTCAACCCCGACTACCCGCTGGTGCGCTTCGGCACCGGCGACCTCTCGGCCGTGCTCGCGGGCACCTGCCCCACGGGCCGCACCAACAAGCGCATCAAGGGCTGGCTCGGCCGCGCCGACCAGACCACCAAGGTGCGCGGCATGTTCGTACATCCCTCGCAGGTGGCCGAGATCGCGCGGCGCTTTCCCGAAGTGCAGCGCGCGCGGCTCATCGTGTCTGGCGAGATGGGCGACGACAAGATGACGCTTCAGCTCGAATGCGCCGGTGCGGCGCCCGAAGGGCTCGAAGCCCGCGTGAGCGCGGTGATCCGTGAAGTGACCAAGCTGCGTGGCGAGGTCGTCATCGTGGGCGCGGGCGAACTGCCCAACGACGGCAAGGTGATCGAAGACGCGCGCAGCTACAAGTAGTCAATCAGTAGCGGCGATATAGCCAGCGCGTGATGGCGCGCATCAACACCACCACGAGCACTGAATAGACCAGCACGAGCGCCAGGGCGAAGCCGATGAGGCCGCCCGCGTTGTCGAAGCTGTGCGACCACGTCGCCAGCATCACCCAGGCCAATGCGATGGCGATGCAGCTGACCTGCACCAGCACGAAAGCCAGCACCGCGGCCGCCACAGCCCTGAAAGGCCGCACACGTGCCGGCCCGGCAGTGGCGCCCAGCCAGCCGCCCCACAACGCAAGGGCGAAGGCCACCAATGGCGGCAACATCCAGGCGATCAGCAGTTCGACGCCGTCCATGCCGCGCGCAATGGATGTCCAGCGGCTCACGACCACGCCGCTCCACATCTGCAGCGATGCGAACACCGCGGCACCCACCAGTGCCACGGCGCGGCGTGGCGATGTGCCGATGGCTTCATCGTCGTCCTGCTGCTGCGCATCGGAAGGCGCTGCACTGCCCGCCCTCAACGCGAACCACGCCGAGACCCACACGCCGAGCACGAGCAAGATCAACTGCGCGACGGACTGCAGGAACATGAACACCGCCATCGCCGCGCTCATGGACGTCGAACCGAAAAAATCATGCAGGCGGCCACCCGGCATGAAGAGCAGCTGCGCTTCATAGAACAGCGGGCTCAGTGCGTAGAAGTTGAGCACCAGCACCGCGATGTACACCGCGGCGTAGCGGATGCGGGGTTGGGGCAGCCGCGCCACGCTGCCAACGCCGCGCTTTTCGAGCGCGTTGCGCGCGTGGCTCCAGGCCAGCGCCGCCGCCAGCACCCAGGCCATGCCGATGCTGAACACCATCGGTATCCACACGCCCGGCAGGGCGTAGGTGCTGCGCAGCTGTTCGCCGTCGGGCGAGTCGGGCCAGAGCTGGATGGCCATGTTGACCAGCACCATCGCGGCATCGATGGCCACAGTGACGAGCGCAAGATCGCGCGGCAGGCGCTGCGCGCTCGCGTGGGAAGGGGTCGTCGTCATGGGAATGCTTTTTTTCGCTTTGCATGGCGCATGCGGTGGCATGCGCAGAAGACACAAGGGTATCGGATGACGATGCGAACCTAAGGGCTATTCGCTATAGGTCAGGCAGCAGTCAGCCTTTAAGATCGCGGCGTTTTTATTACCCCCTCCCGGAGACGACATGAAGAAACTGTTCGCCCTCGCGGCGATTGCCGCCGCAGCTGCCGGTGTCCACGCCCAGGACTTTCCCGCGGGCAAGACCGTTACGCTGGTGGTGCCTTTCGCAGCCGGCGGCCCGACCGACCGTGTCGCGCGCGACCTGGCGGAAGCCATGCAGAAGACGCTCGGCACCACGATCGTGGTGGACAACACCGCGGGCGCGGGCAGTTCCATCGGCACCGCCAAGGTGGCGCGCGCCAACCCCGACGGCTACACGCTGCTCTTGAACCACATCGGCATGTCGACGATGCCGGCGCTGTATCGCAAGCTGCCTTTCAACGTCGAGACCGACTTCGAATACCTGGGCATGGTCAACGAAGTGCCGATGACGCTGATCGGCAAGCCCGGCCTGCCCGCCAACAACTACAAGGAGCTGACGACCTGGATCGCGGCCAACAAGGGCAAGATCAACCTGGGCAACGCCGGCCTGGGCGCTGCGTCGCACCTGTGCGGCCTGCTGTTCCAGAGCGCGATCAAGGTCGAGATGACGCCCGTGCCGTACAAGGGCACGGCGCCGGCCATCGCCGACCTGCTGGGCGGCCAGATCGACCTGCTGTGCGACCAGACGACCAACACCACGTCGCAGATCGAGGCCAAGAAGGTCAAGGCCTATGCCGTGACCACGGCCAAGCGCCTGACCACCCCCGCGCTGAAAGACCTGCCGACGCTGGACGAGTCGGGCCTGAAGGGTTTCGAAGTGACGATCTGGCACGGCATGTACGCGCCCAAGGGCACGCCCGCGCCGGTGCTGAAGAAGCTCAACGAAGCCATCAAGGCCGCAATGAAGGACCCGGGCTTCATCAAGCGCGAAGAAGCGCTGGGCGCTGTGATCACGACCGACAAGCGCACCGAGCCGGCGGAGCACAAGAAGTTCGTCTCGGCTGAAATCGCGAAGTGGGGTCCGATCATCAAGGCTGCCGGCGTCTACGCCGACTGATCGACTCACCGCCGCCACAAGCAGCCGCAAGGCCGCCTGCGCCCTCCCGGGCCAGGCGGCTTTTTTCGTTATGCTGGCCGGGATTTTTCTTCCACCCTCCCGCCCCTTCGGCTCTCTCCCATGCGTTTTCGCAGCGCGGCCTTTCCGGTCTTCCTGGCCCTGCTGGCGCATGACGGCATGGCCCAGCCGCAGACGCTGCTGTGGGTCTGGGACCGGCCCCAGCTTTTTTCCGCGCTGCCCGAAGGCGCGGGCGTGGCCTACCTGCATGCCACGGTGCAGCTGAGCGGCGAGCGCAGCCGCACGAGCTGGCGTCAGTGGCCGCTGCGCATCGCGCCGGGCGCCACCGCCGTGGTGCCGGTGGTCCATGTTTCGCTCGACAACCTCGCGCCCTCGCCCGTCAACGATGCGCAGCAGGAGGCCATTGCCGCCGCCATCGAGCATGCCGCGAAGCAGGGCAACCGATCGGGCTGGGTGCAGCTCGACTTCGAGGCGCGCCGCAGCCAGCGCGAGGCGTATGTCGCGCTGCTGCGGCGGCTGCAGCCGGTGCGCGCCGGCGGCGTGCGGCTCTCGGCCACGGCGCTCGCCTCGTGGTGCATGAGCGATCCGTGGCTGCCTGCCGGCCTGCTCGACGAGATCGTGCCGATGTACTTCCGCATGGGGGCGGAATCCGCGCGCATCCGCCAGCGGCTCGACGCCACAGGCGCGGCCACCGTGCCGGCCTGCCGCGACGCGGCGGGGCTGATGCTCGGCGAGACATGGCCCGTGCTCGGCAGCGTGAAGCGGCGCTATGTGTTCCACGCGGGCGCATGGAAGAACGAAGACTTCGAACAACTCGGCAACAGGGATTCGCACAAATGATTCTTTCAACAGCAAACGCGATGCGCGTCGGCGCCAGGCTGCTCGCAATGGCCGCGCTGCTCGGCACTGCTGCAGCACATGCCAGCGGCGGCGGCGACCCCGAGGACCTGTTCTTCGCCACCACCCGGCCCGACCAGCCGGTGCGCGAGTTCGTCGAGCGGCCCGCGGGCTACTACACCGACTACCTCGTGCCCTACCAGGTGCTCTGGTACTGGCGCCTGCATGGCCAGCCGTTCTCTTCCGACGCCGTGCGGGCCTTCTCCGATCTGCTGGAGAAGCTGCCGCGAGAGGACAACGGCATGGCCGAAACGGACGATGCCTGGATCGAATGGCGAAAAGCGCGCGACGACGCCAATGCGAAGCTCGATCCCCAGTCGTCCCGCGACAGGCCCGCCCTGCTGGCGCCATCGCAGCAGCAGCCGAAATGGAACGCCAGCAGCCTGCAGGCGAGCCCCAACTGCTTCTACAGCGATGCCTTCCGCAACGCCACGAAGACGCTGGCCCAACGCATGACACGCGCCGCCAGCGACAAGGCGGCCACCCCCTACGTGCGGCATTGGCTGCAGGCACAGGACGCGGTGTTCGACACCTGCAACAAGGAGCCCGGCACCATCCCCGAGCTGCCACCTCGCGCACCCGCCTGGCTGCAGGCCGACCACGCCTACCAGTTGGCCGCGCAGCGCTTCTACGCCGACGATCTCGACGGCGCCGACACCGCGTTCACCGAGATCGCGGCCGACAAGGCCAGCCCCTGGCGCGACCTCGCGGCCTACATGCGGCTGCGCGTGCTGGCGCGGCAGAACCCGGGCGGCGAGCCGTCTTTCTCGGAACGGGACGACGCCGGCAAGGAAAGCCCCGAGGTGCTGAAGCAGCAGGCCGAACTCACCAAGGCGGTCGATGCCATCGCGCTGCCGCTGCTGAAGAACCCGCGCCTGCAGGCGCTGCATCCGTCGGTGCACCGGCTGGCCGAGGCACTGCGCATCCGCTACCTCACGCCCGGCACGCGCCTGCAGCGCCTGGCCGACAACCTGAAGACCATGGGCGCACCCGATGTCGCCGCCGCCAGACTGCTGTTGCTGAACCACGAGTTCCGCTACTGCATGATGGCCGGTTGTTCGTACGCCGGACCGGATCAGAAGTCGGACCTCGTGCAGTGGCTCAACACGGTGCGCGGCTTCAACGGTTCGGCGAGCGGCATCACCGCCCAGGACAAGTGGCGCGAGAAGTTCAGCTGGAGCAACTACCAGCGCACGCACGACCTCGCGTGGCTGATGGCCGCGGCGAGCCTGGTGCCCGTGAGCACCGCCACCGACGACAAGCGCGAGGCCGAACTGCAGGCCGCGTTGGCGGCCGTGCCCGAAGACCACCCCGCACGCTTCGCCGCCACCCAGCTGCGCGCCCAGCGCCTGTTTGCCCAGGGCCGCTTCAAGGAGACACGCGAACTGATCGCCGGTGCAGCCGATTCGCCTTTGATCGCACACAGCCTCTCGGGCCAGAACCTCGTGAAGGCGCTGCTGCTGCCCACGGCCTCGTCGGAAGAGGAATGGCGCCGCCTGGCGATCCGCCTGGTGGTTGCTCGCCGCGACCCCGAGGCGATGGAAGCCAAACCCAATGCGGTGCCGCTGGCCAGCACCTTCGACGACGACGCGACGCGCTTCCTGAACACGCGCGCGCCGCTGCCGATGTGGCTGCGCCTGGCCGCCGACCCCGCCCTGTCGCCCGCGCTGCGCGACAGCCTGCTCGAAACCGCGTGGACCCGCGCGGTGCTGGCCGAGGACTACGCCATGGCCCGCCGCGCAGCGGAGATGCGCATCGCCTCGGCGTCGCCGGCGGCTGCAGGACCCAAGGGGCCGGACCCGATCGCCGGTATCCGCCGCTCGGTGAAGCTGGCGGACACCGACACCGCAGCCTGGCGCCGCCTGCTGCTGGAGCGCATGGCAAGCACCACCGAGGTTTTGTTGCCGCCGCACTGGCCCGGCGCCGAAGGCATCCGGCCCACGCCGCTCAAGCCCGGAGTCGAACCGGCGTACGACCGCAGCATGGCCACCGGCAGCTACAGCAAGTGGTGCCGCCCGCTCGGCGTGATGACCACCGGCCCGCAGGCCGCCACGGCTGCCGATTTCGAGATGCCCGAGTTCCTGCCGCAGGAAGAGCGCGCGCAACAGGTCGCGCTGGTCGCGAAGCTGCGCGCCATTCCGCAGGACTCGATCTACTTCACCCAGGAAAGCCTGGCGCTGATGCAGCGCAACCGCGCCGATCCGCTGGTGCCGCAGGCGCTATCGGTCGCGGTGAAGATGGCGCGCTACGCCTGCCCGGACAAGGCGGTGGGCGACTGGTCGCGCAAGGGCCTTCAGACCCTGCACGCGAAATACCCGGATTCGACCTGGGCCGCCAGCACCCAGTACTGGTACGGCGGCCGGTAGCCAAGGAGAGAGCGGCCCTCCCTACTTCGGGCGTATGGCGTCCGCCGTCCCCTGGATGAAGGCCTTGATGCTCTCGATGTCGTCCCCCGAGAGCTTGCCCGTGAAGTCGGGCATGCCGCGCGCCATGGCCGGGCCCTTGAGGATGAACTTGTCCAGGTTCGTGATGTAGGCCGGGTCCATGTAGCCGAGGTTGGGGATGTTGCCGCCGCGGTCCACGCCCGGCACGCCGTGGCAGAACACGCAGTTGCTCACGTAGAGCATGGTGCCGGCCTGGACCTTGGCGGGGTCGTACTTCACGCCCTGCACCAGCTTGTCCATGCGGTACTGAACGAAGTCGGGCATCTTGGCGGTGCCGCCCACCGCGAAGGTGTAGACCGTGCCCGGGCCCTGCCGCTCGGTGGCGCGCTGCGCCAGGCCGTACACGCCGCCCCAGCCCACCGCGACCGACACGTACTGCTTGCCGTCCACCATGTAGGTCGAGGGCGCTGCCACCACGCCGGTGCCGGTGGGCGTTTCCCACAGCTTCTCGCCGGTCTTCGCGTTGTAGGCGAGCAGGCGGCCGTCGGCCGTGCCCTGGAACACGAGGTTGCCGGCGGTGGTGAGGGTGCCGCCGTTCCATGGCGATGCGTAGTCGACGCCCCACGCTTCCTTCTGCGCGACGGGGTCCCACGCCACGAGGCGGCCGAAGGGCTTGCTGGTGGGCGGCTCGACGTTGGCGAACTTGCCGGTGTTCCAGCCCAGCGCGGCATGCGGACGGCCGGGCGCGTTCTGGTCGAACTTCCAGTCCTTGTCGTCCATCAGGTTGATCGGCACGTGCTGCGCGGGCAGGTACGCGTACCCCGTCTGCGGGTTGAACGACATCGGATGCCAGTTGTGCGCGCCGAAGGGGCCGGGGATGCTGTCGCCGGGCTTCTCGTTCTGCCGCGCTGCGGCGATCTCGATGGGGCGGCCGTTCTTGTCGTAGCCAGTGGCCCAGTTCACTTCGACGAAGTTCTTCGCCGAGATGAACTTGCCGCTGGTGCGGTCGATGACGAAGAAGAAGCCGTTCTTCGGCGCGTGCAGCAGCACCTTGCGCGCCTTGCCGTCGATCTTCACGTTGGCCAGGATCATCGACTGCGTGGAGGTGTAGTCCCAGTTGTCGCCGGGCGTCTCCTGGTAGTGCCACACGTACTTGCCGGTGTCGGGGTTGAGCGCCACCACCGAGCCCAGGTAGAGGTTGTCGCCGCCCTTGGGGCTGCGCGCCTTGGCAGCCCATGGCGAGCCGTTGCCGGTGCCCACGTACATCAGGTTGAGTTCGGGGTCGAAGGCAAAGCTGTCCCATGCGGTGCCGCCGCCGCCGGCTTCCCAGTACTTGCCGCTCGGGTCCCAGGTCTTGGCAGCGCGCGCCATCGATTCGTCTTCGAAGGGCTTGCCCGGGTCGCCCGGCACCACGAACCAGCGCCACTTCTGGTCGCCTGTCTTCGCGTCATACGCGGTGACGAAGCCGCGCACGCCGTACTCGGCGCCGCCGTTGCCGATGATGACCTTGCCCTTGAACACGCGCGGCGCACCGGTGATGGTGTAGCTGCCCTTCTGGCCCTCGATGGTGTTCTTCTCCCAGACCTTCTGGCCGGTGGCTGCGTCGAGCGCGATCAGTCGGCCGTCGTAGGCCGCCACGTAGACCTTGCCTTCGTAGATCGCAACGCCTCGGTTCACCACGTCGCAGCAGCCCTTGAAGCCTTTGGACTTATCGACCTGCGGATCGAAGGTCCACAGCTTCTGCCCGGTGCGCGTGTCGATGGCGTGCACCACGCTCCACGAGGCGGTGACGTACATGATGCCGTCCACCACCAGCGGCGTGGCCTCCACGCCGCGCGTCGATTCGAGGTTGTAAGACCAGACCAGCCCCAGCTGCTTGACGTTGCCGGCGTTCACTTGGTCGAGCTGGCTGAAGCGCGACTCCGAATAGTCGAGGCCCACGCTGGGCCAGTCGGGTGTTTTCTTCTGCGCCGCGTTGGCGCGGATGAAGCTGCCGTCCACGCGCTTGGTGGCGGTTGCCGCGCGATCCTGTGCGTTCTGGGCCGTGGCCGCCGTGTTTGCGCCCAGGCACAGCAAAGCGCCGGCGAGCACGAGCAGCCCGGAGTGTGTTTTTTTCATCGCAGGTCTCCTTTGTGCCCCAAGGATGGTCTGCGCGGGCTTCGCATTCATCTTCGGGATTTCCCCAGTCCGGTGCTGTTCCATTGCGGAACACATTCGACGCTGGTCCCGGACTCGGTCCCTTGCGGGAGGCAGCGAACACCATGGCCCTCGACGGAAGAAGAATCGGCACGGCGGATGCGCCGCGCCAGCTCTTTGCCAGCACGCCCGCGCAGCGCGTGGCGCTCGCGCGGCAGCAGTTCTTCGAGGAAGGCGTGCGCCCCTCGGGCCTCGTCGGCGAGGCGGTGATCCAGTCGTGGATGCGCTGCAGCCGCACGCACACCGACCGCCAGCGCATCGTGCCCTTCGATGCGGTCACGCCGAGCCGGCTGCACGCCACGCTCGCGCGCAACCGCGAACTGCTCGAGGTGGCACGGCAGGAGCTGGTGCAGATGGAGCACGCGCTCGCGGGCACCGACTGCCGCGTGATCCTCACCGACAGCGAGGGCGTGCTGGTGCACGTCACGCAGCAGCCCGCCATGGCGCACCAACCGGTGCTGTGCAAGACCGCGCGCGTGGGCGTGAACATTTCGGAGCGCATCGTCGGCACCACGGCGCCGGGCATCGTGGCGAGCACCGGGCAGGCGTGCACGGTCAATGGCGCGGAACACTACTTCGACCTGCTGTGCCAGATGCAGTGCGCGGCCGCGCCGATCCGCGACGTGACGGGGCAACTGGCCGGCGTACTCGACCTCACTGCGGAGGCACGGCGCTTCGGCTTCGACGCGGCATCGATGGTGGCGCTCTACGCCACGACCATCGAGAACCGGCTGCTGCAGGCGCAGTCGCGCGACCACCTGATCCTGCGCTTCCAGGCCAGCCCCACGCTGCTGGGCACGCCGCTCGAGGCGCTGGCCGGCATCGCGCCCGACGGCACGATCGCGTGGCTCAACAACGCTGGTGCGCGGTTGCTGGGCCGGCTGCCCGAAGCGGCGGACGAGCGCGATGTCGAATGCCTGCTGGGGCATGACCTTGCGAGCCTGTTGCGCCTTGGGCGGCGCGAGGCGGCACAGCCGCTGCGGCTGGCGAGCGGGCTGGGCGTGTGGGTGCAGGCGCGGCTGAAGGGCGCGGATGGCGTGGACTTCCGGCATGCGGTGGCGACGCCGGGCGAAACAGCGCCGCTGGCCATCGAACAGGATGCGCAGATGCCTGCTGCCGAAGCCTGCGAGCCCGAGCCCCACGCCGAGACAACGCTGCGCGAGCACAGCCGCAAGCTGATCGAAGAAACGCTAGTGGCGCACGGCGGCAATATGTCTCAGGCGGCGCGGCAGTTGCGCGTGTCGCGCGGCACGCTCTATCGCCGGCTGCGCGGCTGGAAAGAAGACGCCGCGGACTGATCAGGCCGCAGCGCGAGCCAGCGCACGCGCGCGACGTGCCTTCGCATCGGGCTGCAGCGGCCGCAGGTATTCGTGCAGCGCCAATGCAGCTGCGCCCACCGCAGGCGCCAGCGCGCCGTAGCGCGCGGTGCGCAGGTCGGGCGCGGGCATGCCGGCATCGTCGGCGTGGCGCTTCATGCTTTCGAACGCCGCCTGCGCAAAGCCCCGATGCTCGGCACACGCCTTGCCGCCGAGCACGATCGCGCGAGGGTTGAACGTGACCCACAGGTTCTGCAGCAGCACGCCGAAGAAGGCAGCGGCGCGCGGCAGATCGACCCCCTTGCGCTCCAGCACGCGTGAGCCGAAGAAGGCTTCGGCGCAGCCGCGTCGGCCGCATGAGCACAAGGGCCCGTCGAGTTCGAGAATCGTGTGGCCGATCTCTCCGGCCATGCCCTGCGCACCGGTGAAGAGCCGGTCGTTCAGCACCACGCCGGCACCCACGCCGACGTCACAGTTGACAAAAATCAGCGGGTCTTCGCCCTCGCCCGCCGCGAACTCGTATTCGCCAAGCGCAGCGGCATCGGCGTCGTTCTGCAGCTGCACGGTCACGCCGGGCAGGCCGACGGCGGCAAAGGCTTTTTCGAGCGCGGGCAGCAGGCTCACGTTGCGCCAGCCGAGGTTGGGCGCGAAGCGGACCACGCCGGTGCAGTCGTCCACCGCGCCGGGCACGCACACACCGATGCTCGACAGGCGCAGGCCCAGTTGCTCCAGCTGCGCATTCGCAGCGGCCGCCATGCGCGCGACCTGCGCGCACACGCCGGCCGGCGAGCCATCGGTGAGCGCGTGTGTGTTCGAGTGCAGTACCTCGCCCTGCAGCGAAACGCACACGAGGCGCACCGTCTCCACCGCAATCTCCACGCCCATCAGCGCGCGCACGCCCACGTTGATCTGCAGCGGCGTCGAAGGCCGACCGAGCCCGTCGGCCACTGTGGCGCCGGCCTCGCTGAGCCAGCCTTCGTCGATCAGCTCGCGCACCAGCAGGCTCACGGTCGACTTGGTGAGGCCGCTCTCGCTGGCCAGCCGCGCACGAGAGAGGCCGGGCTGCGCGCGCAGCAGCCGCAGCAGCACGCTGCGGTTCATGCGCTTGAGCAGTTGCTGGTCGCCGATGGTCTTCACAACAGCATCAGGCGAGCGCGGCGGTGTCGGCGTGATGGGCCTGCTCCTTGCCCTCGGGCCGCTTGCCGGCAATGATCATCCCGAGCACTTCGTCTTCGGTCACGTCGGCGGTGCGGTAGGTGCCGACAAGCTTGCCGTTCTTCATCACCGCGAGCCGGTCGCTCAGCGAGAACACGTCGGGCATGTCGTGCGTGATGAGGAAGATGCCCACGCCATCGGCCTTGAGCTGCTTCACGAGGCCGCCGACCATTGCGGTTTCTTCAGGGCCGAGCGCCGCGCAAGGCTCGTCCATGATGAGGATGCGCGCGTTGAAGTACAGCGCGCGCGAAATGGCCACCACCTGGCGCTGCCCGCCCGAGAGCCGGCGCACCGGCACGCGGATGTTGGTGAAGTTCTTGTTGAGGCGGTGGAACACCTTGCGCGCCTGCACTTCCATGAAGTGATCGTCGAGCGTGCGCCACGGGGTCATCTTCTCGCGGCCGAGAAAGAGGTTCGACACCGAGTCGAGGTTGTCGGCCAGCGCGAGGGTCTGGTAGATGGTCTCGATGCCCTGGCCCTGTGCTTCGGCGGGCGTGCGGATGTTGACCTTCTCGCCCGCGATCAGCGTGTCGCCCGAGTCGATGGGGTAGGCGCCCGCGAGCATCTTCATCAGCGTGGATTTGCCGGCACCGTTGTGGCCCAGCAGCGCGACCACTTCGCCGGGGTAGAGGTTGACGCTCACGCCATCCACGGCCTTGACGCCACCGAAGGCTTTGCGGATTTCGCGCAGTTCCACCAGGGGTTTGGAGGTGTCGATGTCTGCCATTTCAGTTCTCCCCAAACTTGCGGCGATACAGCACGTCGAACACCACAGCCACGATCAGCACCTGCCCGATGATGACCATGCGCTTGCCGATGGGCACGTCGAGCAGCAGCATGCCGCTGTCGAGCGACTGCATGATGAGCGCGCCCAGCACCGAGCCGAAGATCGAGCCGCTGCCGCCCGCCAGCGCCGTGCCGCCGATGACGGCCGCCGCAATCACGTACAGCTCCATGCCCGTGCCCAGCGAGTTGGTGCCCGCGTTGAGCCGCGCGATCGACACGATGGCCGCAACGGTGACCAGCACCGCCAGCAGCGCGAACAGCATCAGCGTGACGCGCTTGACCGGAATACCCACCAGCGCTGCCGCGTCGGGGTTGCCGCCCATCGCGAACACATAGCGCCCGAAGCGCGTGCGGTGCACGATGAACGACAGCACGATGGCCACCGCGGCCCAGATCAGCACCGGAATCGGAATGCCCTGCGGCTCGCTCTTCGACGAGATCTGGTAGTTGTTCATGACCCATGCGAAGGCGATCACCACCGCCACCGGCACTGCGGTGATCAGCACGTCGAGCCACAGCGCCTCGGTCGGCATGTCGTAGCGCTGGCGCGCGCGGCGCTTTTGCAGCATGCGCCCGAACAGCACCAGCGCCACGATGGCCGCGAGCACCCAGCTCGCAGTGACGCCGATGCCGCCGTCGTAGCCGCCGCCCAGGCGCTGGAAGAATTCGTCGTTCACCGGCTGCGTCTTGCCGTCGGCCACCAGGAAGGCTGCGCCGCGAAACGACATGAGGCCGCCCAGCGTGACCACGAACGACGGCACGCCGAGCACCGCCGTGAGCCAGCCCTGGTAGATGGACACCAGCAGCGCCACCGCGAGCCCCGCAAGGCAGGCCGTGGGCCACGACCAGCCGGAGGTGTATTGCAGGTAGGCGATCAGCACGCCGACGAAGCCCATCACCGAGCCGACCGACAAGTCGATGTGGCGCGCCACGATGACCAGCACCATCACGGTCGACACGATGCCGACCACGGCCGTCTGCTGCGCGACGTTGTAGAGATTTTCGGGCGAGAGAAACACGCCGCCCGACATGACGCTGAACACCACGGCCATCACAGCCAGCAGCACGCACATCAATATCAGCCGCAGGTCGATGCCCGTGCGGCGCCACCAGCCCGGTGTTGGATTGCTCATTTTTCAGACCCCCTTGGGACTACAGGTGCGCAACCTGCCCTGGCCGGGCCCGTTGTGGGCCGGCCTGAGGCGGCAGCGTTGCGCGGATGGACGCGCGACCAGCGCGTCCGTTGCTACGGCTTACTTGCAGGCGGCGGGCGCGCTCGCACCCGAGGCGCCCTTGCAGAGCTCGTCCTTCTTGATCCAGCCGGCCTTGACGACCACGTCGAGGTTGTCGCGCGTGATCGGCACCGGCGTCAGCAGGCGCGAGGACAGCGAGATCTTCTTGGCGCCGCCGGCCCACGGCGCGGCCTTGTCGACCGGCTTGCCAGCGGCCAGCGCCACGGCGGCGGAGGCGGCTTCGCGGCCGAGTTCGCGCGAGTCCTTCCAGATGGTGGCGGTCTGCGTGCCCAGCGCGATGCGGTTGAGCGCCGCGAAGTCGGCGTCCTGGCCCGACACCGGAATGCCGCGGATGCCCTTGGCCGTGAGCGCGGCCACCGCGCCGCCGGCCGTGCCGTCGTTGGCCGCGACCACCGCGTCGACCTTGTTGCCGGCCTTGGTGAGGATCTGCTCCATGTTCTTCTGCGCGACCTCGGGCTTCCAGCCTTCGGTGTATTCGTCACCGACGATCTTGATGTCGCCCTTCTTGATGGCGGCGTCCAGCACTTCCTGCTGGCCCGCACGCAGGAAGTCGGCGTTCGGGTCGCTCGGCGAGCCCTTGATGATCACGTAGTTGCCCTTGGGCTTGACCTTGAAGACTTCGCGTGCCTCCATTCGGCCGACCTCGACGTTGTCGAAGGTGATGTAGAAGACGCCGGGCGCCTCGATCAGCCGGTCGTACGCCACCACGGGCACCTTCTGGCGCGTGGCCTTGGTGACGGCGGGCAGGATGGCGTCCTTGTCCATCGCCAGCACGATGAGCGCCTTGGCGCCCTTGGACATCAGGCCCTCGATGTCACCGAGCTGCTTCTCGGGCGAGCCGCCCGCATCGGCACTGATGTACTTGGCGCCGAGTTTTTCCAGTTGGGCCTTGATGGCAGCCTCGTCGGTCTTCCAGCGTTCTTCCTGGAAGTTCGACCAGCTCACGCCGACCACGGTCTGCGCCATCGCGCCCACGGCCGTAAGACCGAAGGCCATGGCGGCCAGGGTGTGTTTCAGTTGCATCGATGTCTCTCCAATGTTGGTGCGCCCCGCAGGGATCAGCCGTGTAAGAAATTAGTTAGTTTGAAGGGCGAACTAACTATCCCATCGCGGCGGTGCTCTGGGCATCCGGGAATTCCCGGAGCGCATTGCGACCCTTGTCGCGGGATGCGGTCCTACGTCGAGGGCGTGTGCGGCCCGGTATCTTTCGCATCCCTCCCGCCTGGCGGGAAGCCTTATTCCGAACGCTCTCCCGACCTTTGTCGCCGATGAACAAGGAGACAAAAAATGCTCACAGACATGCTCATGCTCAGGCAGATTGCCGCCACGCGGCTACCCATGGTGATGTCCTCGCGCAAGGACATCGATGAAGTCCTGAAACTTCGCGCCGCCGGACTGGTGCTCGCGCTGGTGCCCTCGGCCGCGGACATCGCGAAGATGCCGGGCCTGCGCGTGGTGCAGGTGCTGGCGGTCACGCAGAAGGGTTTCGAGGCGCTGCAATGCGTGCGCTATCCGGGCGAAGGCACGCGTGAAAAAGGCCGGGAGGTCCCGGCCTTTTCGTGAAGCGCTCGATCGGCGCAAATCCGATCAGCGCGAGTTACTCACGCGCACGTGCGGCATTGCGCAGGTCGCGGATCTGGTCGTGGTTGCGCTGCGCGCCTTCGGCCTGCATTGCGATCACGCCGCGCACGTCGGCCGGCAGGTTCTGCTTCATCGCCTTGCGGTAGCGTGCAACCGCCGCGTCTTCGCCGCGCTCACACGACTCCAGGATCGAGAGCTCGCTGTTAGCGCCCAGCGATCCCTTCACGTGCACCCAGCCGCGGTGCAATGCGCCGCTGGTGGTGCCGCCGGAGGCCGGTGTGCCGCTGTAGGTGGTGACGAGCGCGATCAGTTCGGCACCGGCCTTCCTGCATTGCTCTGCGCGGCTGGCAAACAGCTGCTTTGCCGCGGGGTCCTTCACTTCTTCGGCGCAGGCGCGAAAGCCGTATTCGCCGTCACGCGAGTTTTCGAGCAGGTCGTTGAGCACGTCCACGACCTCGTCGTTGGCGAGGATGGGGCCTGCGTTCAGGGTGTCTGTGGTTGCTTCGGTGTATGCCATGTCGGGGTCCTTTCGTTGCCCGTCTGTGCGACGGGCCGGGTCTGCAGGGTTCAGCCTTGCCTCTGCTTTCATTGATTGCTCTGGCGGCTGAGCGAAGACCCATGGTTGAAAGATCGACAGCGCCGCCGCGTCGTCACATCGGGCGACCCTGCGTAGGCGAAGGACGACCCGCTCCGGTGTCTTCACTGCGCGCAGACGCTGAGCGGAGACGCTCGGGAAAACTCTGGGGAAAGTTTTGGCACAAAGGGGCGGTTGTCCACAGACCGCCCGGCTGCTCCCGAGTTGTTCCTTTTTCGAGGCAGCCCCGAAAGCAGAGGTGCGCACAGTGAAGCAGGCAGCGCAAGTCGTTGTCAGCCATGGAAAAAAGCGCAGTTTCCACAGCAGGGGTTTACCCTTATCTACTACTACTATCTTTAATAAGAAGAATAAGTAGAGAAGAGAGAGAAGAGGCACAGCGCTCAGTCGAGCGGAAAGACTCGGCGGAAAGTCTGTACCTCGCCGCTCATGCTCGTGCGAATCGCGAGCGCCAGTTCCAGACCAGTCGCGCCCATGCGCGCGGGTGCGATCGCAGGCAACTGACGCCACCCCACGCCCGGCTCCCACGCCCGAAGCTCGAAGGCGGTGACGTCGTTCAAGACCGCCGTGCGATCCGCCGTATCGGGCGCAGGCAAGGGAAACGCCGCCGCAGCCGGCCCTGCGGCCCGATAGAGAACACC
This sequence comes from Variovorax paradoxus, assembly GCF_024734665.1. Taxonomy (NCBI): domain Bacteria; kingdom Pseudomonadati; phylum Pseudomonadota; class Betaproteobacteria; order Burkholderiales; family Comamonadaceae; genus Variovorax; species Variovorax paradoxus. The sequence goes on along the minus strand of NZ_CP102931.1, from coordinate 29,582 downwards.
GCCGCGCTCCCACCACTGCACCCGCTGCCAATACCCCGGTGCGGCAGGCGCTGTACGAACGATCTCGATGAAAAAGGGCAACCCGTTCTGCCGACGCGCCTGCAGCGAGGCCGGCAGCAGGTCGGCCGGCGGTGCCACGGCCGCAACGGGTCGCCCGCCTGCCTCGCGTGTCGCACCGTTGCCGCCGGGCCCAGCTGCATCGCCCGCGCGCAACGGAAACTCGGTGGTAACGCGCAGGGCAAGGTCGCGGTCCATCTGGTCGAGCGCGCGCAGCAGCCGGGCGATGTCTTCGGTGCGGTGTTCCAGCGCACCGTTGGCCCGGCTCACGCTGTCGAGGCCGCGCCAGGCGATCAGGCTCAGCACCGCCATGATGGTGATGGCGATCATCACCTCGACCAGGGTGAAGCCGGCCTGCCGGCGCGGTCGCGTCATCTACCGGCCCTCCTGCACGCGCGTCTGCAGCGAAGCCATGCGCCGGTCGCCGTTTTCCGCGAGGTAGACATCCACCGTCACAGTGCGCAGCCCGTCGACGGCGGCACCGGCCTCGAGCCGGCAGACCAGGCGCAGGCCGCCTTGCGGGCAGGCGCTGCGCACGACGCCCGGCCCGGCCGGGCCCTGGCCGATGCGCAGCTCCGCCAGGCTGTTTTCCGCGGACAGCATCGCCAACGACTGCTGCTCCAGCAGGCCGAGGTTGGTGATGGTCAGGCTGGAGGCCCGCGCGATCGCTGCCAGCGCGATGCTGACGATGGCCAGCGCAATCAGCACCTCGATCAGCGTGAAGCCTGCGGCGCGCGGCGCGTTGTTCATGGACTACCTCACCTCGTAGCCGCCAGCGGCGTCGCGCAACACAGCCACCGTGGCGCTGCCGTGGCGCAGTTCGAGCCGCCAGGTCGCGCCGATCAGCTCGGAGGTCAGCAGGATCGGCCGGGCCGGCGTCACCTCCACCGGGCCCACGCGCCACTGGCGTGGGCGCAGTTCGTCGTCGCGCGCGAAGGTGTCGAGCGTGCCCAGCGTCGATACCGCCGGTATCGCGCTGCCCGGCACGGCCTGCCAGGTGCCGCGCGCGAACTGGTAGCCGTCGGCGTTCGCCTGCCATGCGATGACGCGGCCGTCGATGCGCACCTCGTTCTGCGCCACCGCCAGGCGCAGCGCCAGCTCGCGGGCATCGCGGCGCAGTTCCTGTGCAGGGTCGGGCGCGACGGCGAAGCTGATTGCCGCGCTCGCGATGCCGACGATGACCATCACGATCATCAACTCGATCAGCGAGAAGCCGCCCTCGCCGACGCGCCGGGTTCGCGGCGACATGCACACCTTCATCTTGCTGCGCCCGGTTGGTTGATCGATTGAAAAGCCCTGCCCAATGCTAGGCAGCGCATGTGATGCCGGAATGAAAACACCGCCCCGGCGCGGCAGCGCGAAGCCACTGACATCAAACCCCAACGGCCGCGTGATAGACAGGGCTTCCAACGCCCGCAGCAGCGGCAACCGAATGGGAAATACCGATGACCGAGCCTGTGAAACCATCCACCAGATACGCCGTCCACGCCGCGGGCCTGCTGCTCGTCGTGGCGGGTGTGGCGACCTGGGCGCGCCTTCTGCCCCAGCCTGCTGCGCCCGCACCGGCCCCGCCTGTGCAGGCTGCGGATGCCGACCCCACAGCTGGCGCGTTGGCGGCATGGTTCGGACCCGGCGAGGTGCGGGCCAACATCGTCGTCAAAGGGCTGATCAGGGGGGACGACCATGGCGTTGCAGTGCTGTCCGTCAACGACGCAGCGCCCAGGCCCTACCGGTCGGGCGAGACGCTGGGCAAGTCGGTCACGCTGACCTCGATCGAGGCCGACGCGGTGGTGATCGACAAGGCCGGCACGTCCCAGCGCATTGCCGCACCGGTGCTTGCGCGGCCCGCCAACCCCGGCATCGTCAGGGTCGCGCCCGCTGCTGCTGCTGCGCAGTAGCCCCAACGGGCTAGCGCATCGTCTGGTGCGGCCGCGCATCCGGCACGGAGGCGGCGCAGGCCCAGGTCGACAGCGCATGCAACAGACCGCGATTGACTCTGAAGTCGCCGTCGCCCGATTCCGGCAGGAAGGTGTTCGAAAGACAGCGCGTGATCACGCGCGCCACGCGCGGGTCGGCCCCCACCACGTTCAGGTCGCGCGTGAACTCGACGCGGCCGGGCAGCTCGTCGGCGAACTTCTCGAACCCCACGAACCACCGGAACAGCATGTTGTAGGTGAGGCTCTCGTGCACCTTCTCGCCGTCCTCCAGCGAATAGATGATCTGCAGGATCAGGCTGCGCACCAATGTCGAGGCGCCGATCCTGCCGCCGTGCTGCAGCTCCAGGTCTGCCAGCAGCGCTCGCTCGTAGCGCAGCGCGTCTTCCACCAGGTCATGCAGCGCCACCAGGGGATGGCCCTCGGGCACGAGGGCGCGCAGGTTGTCGGCCTGCACCCACGCGTGGTGGCTCACGATCCAGACCCAGGGTGAGCCGTAGCGGTTGACCGCCACCGGCCCTTCGCGTGCCCGTTCGACGATTTTCGAGAGCCTGGCATCCAACTCCTGCATGGTGACCCGCATGGGTGTCGTCCACTTCATCGTCTGTTTCCTCCACTTCCCGGATGACTATGCAACAGGATGCGTGACAGCTGCGCGAGCGGAGGTTCCGCAGGGGCAGGCAACGCACCCGCCAAAAGTTCAACGCAATACGCCAAGGGCCTGCCTGAGCGTGGTGTCCACCCTGCGCACCGAAACACCGTGGCGCCTGGCCACTTCCTGGCGCGACATTTCGTGCCAGCGCAGCGCCAGCAGCACCGAGCGATGGCCGCGCGGCAGGCTCTGCATGGCGCGGTCCACGGCAGCCACCTCGGAGCGCGCCTCGGCGATCAGCTCGGGGCCGGGCTGCAGGTCGGCGATGACGTCCGGATCGGCGCCCTCGTCGCTGTTCGATCCCGGCCAGCGCTTGAGCGAACGCAGGCTGTCCATCGCGAGATTGCAGGCCACGCGGTAGACATAAGCGTCGGGGTTCGCCGGCGCTTCCTGCGGCTGCCGTTCGCCCAGGCGCAGCCAGGCATCGTGCAGGCACTCGCGGGCGAAGTCCGCGCATCCGAGATGCCGCTCGAGGCGCCGGTGCAACTGCGCGTAGTGCGTCGCCAGGTGTGCCTGCAGGTCGACGGCGGGCTCGGCCGGCTTCGGCGCGCGCACTTCCGGCACCGGCATGACAATGCATTCGTCGCGCAGTTGCCAGCCGGGTTGGAACAGCATGGAGAACCGGTCCGGCGCACGGCCTATGGCCTGGGAGTCTGGAGTCATGATGGGCTTCGCTGAACGCCCGCCCAGTCCACCGGCCGGGATCTCCGGCCGCGGGAATGGTCGAGCCTTGAATCAAGGTAAGAAAAACCAGGTGCGCCCGCCGCGGGCGCGGAGCGCAGGTCAACGTTGCAGATTGGCGCGCTCCTCATCCGTCAGTTGCCGGCTCGCCGCCGGCGGCAGATTGCCGCCACCACCCAGCACGCGGATCACACTGCGCGGGTTGTAGCTGACCGGTGTGCCCGACTTGCCGTCGGGCACATCGCTGTTGCTGTTGTTGCTGCCGCCGCTTGCCGGCTCGTTGCCGAAGCCCAGCACCCGGACCGTGAACACCGACGGCAGGGCCTGCCGCGCCGCCGCGCGCTCGCGCTGCATCGCGTCCTGCGCCGCCACGCTTGCCTGCGAGGCCGCGGCACTGGCGTTGGTGAGCGCACCCACGTTCACCGATGCCACCACCGGCAGGCCGGCCGACTCGCCCTTGACCTGGATGTTGGCCGCGTTCACCACCTGCTGTGCCGCGACATTGACGTTGCCTGACACCCGGATGCCAGCCTCGCCCGCATCGATGGTGCCCAGCGGCGCGATCAGGTCGACGTCGCCCGGCGGCACCTCGGGGATCGGCGCCAGTGTGGCAATGCCCGCGCCCGAGCTCGGCGCCTGCGGGGAAATCTCGACGTTGCCCAGGTTGTCGTACACCAGCTTCGGCGGCGTGAACAGCACCGTGGTCTTCGAGCCGCGCCCCGCGTTGATGTCGCCCTTCTCGGACCAGGCAAAGATGTCGCCGCCGAAGGTCGTCATGATGCGCGACAGGCCCAGCAGCAGGCTGCCTTCGCTGAAGAGGCGGATGTCGCCCTGGCCCTGCGTCATGACGCCCGACGTGGCCGGCGGCACGGCGCCCTGCACGCCCACGATGATCCTGCCGCCCGGCGCCAGCATCTCGATGTCGCCGCCGAAATTGGTGCGCACGCCCGAGCCGCCGAACATGGTGATGTCGCCGCTGCGCGCGATCTCCTTGCCGGCCGCGTCACGGTCGGGGAACAGCGTGGCGATCATTTCGCGGCCGCGCAGGTACGAACCCGAACGGCTGCTGGCGGGGTTGTTGTACTCGCGGCCGCCTTCGCGCAGCTCGGCGTAGTAGACCTCGCGCAGGAAGATGCGCTGCTGCTCCGGCGCCAGCGCGTCGAAGTACGCCAGGGCCTCGGCGGCGCTGCCGCCTGCAAAGCCGTAGCGCGCCTTCAGCCATGCGGCGAGTTCCGCTTCGTAGGTCTTGGCGGCCTTGCCCGGCTGGCCGGCCAGCGGCGTCGCGGCATCGGCGAGTCTCGACGGATCGAGATAGCGCGCGCGGATTGCCGACATGTCCAGCCCGGCATTGGCGGCCGAAGCGCCGACGCCCGCCATCAGCGCGACGGAAGCGCCCGGCCGGGTGTCGCCCGGCACGACGGGGCCCGCCGAGGTGATGCCGCCGCGATCTTCCTGCAGCAGGTTGCGCCCGGCCGTGACCTCCAGCGTGCCGGGGCCGCCGACGTCGAAGTTCGCGTAGAGGATGTCGCGGCCGGCGGAGACGATCGATACGTCGTCGGGGTTGCCGTGCACGACCAGGTTGCCGCGAACGGAGGAGCCTTCGATGGCGCCGATGTTGCTCACGCCCGGTGCATCGCCGGTGTTGACGATGTCGCGCCCCGCCTTGATCCGGACCGGCGCCGCAGCGTTGTACAAGGTCCCGCTGCTGTTGAAGAGCGTGACGGTCTCGCCCGTCTTCAACCCGATGATGTCGCCCTCGGCCGCATAGAAGCGGATCGGCGACGCGCCTGCCGCATTGGCCAATGACGACGACACCGTGTTCGGCCCAAAGGCGAAGATCGTCCGGTTGAAGGCTGTGCCGAATCCCAGCGCATGGCCGTCCGCGGCTGCGTTGGTGACCACGATCCCCGAACTGTCGTAGGGCAGCCCCACGAACGCAGGACGGAACGGCGTCGGCAAGGCAGCGGCGTCGGCGCCCGACCTGCTGATCCCGTAGAGCCCCGCGTAGATCGAATCCCGCGCGAGCAGCTGCAGGTCGCCCGTCGGTGAAGGCGCGAGCGTGAGGCTGGCGGCCAGGAGCTCGGGGTTCCGGGTCGCCGAAGTCAGCGTTGCGTAGCCATAGTAGAGGCTGCCCGACAGCGCGGCGGCACGGAAGATCGACGGATAGACGATCCACCCGTCTTCCGACGAGGTCTGGACGCGGCCGTCCAGGGCGCTGCGCAACGAAGTCGGCGTCAGGTTGCCGCCAGCGGCCGCCAGGTTGATCGCGCTGCGATCGGTCCAGAGCGTGAACCATCCGTTGCCACCTCCGTTGTAGGAAGCACCGCCAACAGCGTAGGCCGAGCTGTTGGCGATCGCGCCACGGCCCGGATCGGCGGCATTGCCGAGCACCAGGTCGCCGCGGGCATCGAGGTACATCGCCGTGTCGCCGGGCACGAGATTGATGCCGCCGCGTGCGTCCGCGGTGGTCGCCGCGAAGGGATCCTTGCCGCGCGGATCGACGATGTCGTTGGCCATGATGGTGTCGGACTGCAGGCCGAGACTGCCGATCGATGCGGCGCCGACTTGCGTCTGGCCCCGCAGATTGGCGATGGCGCCTGTCAGCACCTGCTTCTCGCGCCCGCCGCTGAGGCCGCGCTGCGGGTTGAGCGCGCCGGCCACGCGCATGTCGATGTCGCCGCCGCCCGTCAATGCAAGCGTGCCGTCGGCCGCCACGCGGCCGGTGCTGCCGACCGCGATCACTAGGCCTTCGCTGCGATCCTGCGCGGTATTCGTTCCGGAACTCTGGCTGCCGCGCAAGCCGATCGCGCCCGCATCGCCTCCCACGCGAATCCGGATGTCGCCGCCGCCGAGCGCACCGATGCCGGTGAAGCCGACCAGTGGCGGCGCGCTGTCGATGCCGCCGTCGGCGGCTCGCGTGTAGGTGCCGAAGTTGATCCACCACGACGTCGGGATCGGCGTGTCGATCGCCGCAGTGCCCGAGCCCTGGCGCCAGAGCCAGCTTCCCGGCAGCACGCTCGAGGCCTGCGAGCCCGCGATGTCGCCGACGAGGTTGCCGCCGGCGGCAATCAGCACGTTGCCGCCCTGGTCGGGGTACCAGGCGCGGTAGGTTGCCAGGCTGCTGCCGTAGTCGATCAGCGGCGAATACGCGCCCAGCACGCTGCCGTCCGCATCCCTTGCGCGCGGCTGGTTGTACGCCGCGTCGACCGCGGTCGAGGTGCCGGCGGTGTAGATGCCGAACAGCGAGTCGGTGCGGATATCGCCCGCGGCCACCAGCTCCAGGTCGCCGGTGCCGGTGCGCACCACGCTGGGCGCGGAGGCAGCGGGCTTGCTGCCGGTGATGCCGGGCTGGCCACCACTGTCGTTGCACAGGCTGGGCTCGAGGTCGCACCAGAACAGCTCCGACGGATCGACCGGCGTGCCTTCGTCGTAGCCGAACCAGTTGTCCTTCGCCCAGACCTTGCCTCCTCCGCCGACGATCCCCGTGGTGAACGTCGACAGCTGATGCGAATCGGCCAGCCTGATCGCGGCCTTCGACAAAGGATTGACCGCGCGCCGGTCGGCCGAGCCCATGTCGGCCCCGGCCACCAGCTGCACGTCCCACGAAGTGGCGCCCTCGCCGAGCATCGGCGCGACCGCCCAGTTGCGGCCCTGCACGCCATTCGATTCGGGCCGCAGGTTGATCGGCTGGTCGCCCGGCAGTTCGAGCAGCGTCATCGACGGGATCAACGACCCGCGCGCCAGTTGCAGCGGATTGGCAAGGCTCATGGCGACCGGCAGCGCCACGCCCTTGGGCCAGGTCAGCGCACCCACCGCCGCCTCGGCGCGCAGCGTCGTGCCCGCACCGAGCCGCATGCCGGCCTGGAGCGATACACCCGCCGCCAGCACGGAGCCTGCGCTGTAGGCAATCGAACCGTCGGCGTTGTAGACATTGGCGCCCACCACCGTGCCCGCAGGCAGGTTCAGCGCGCCCGCGAGCACCGCATCCACCGGCAGCACGGTGCCTGCCGGCAGCCTCGCCCCGGCGATGGGAATGGCGTAGTTGAGCTTCGCGCCGGCGGGGAAACGCGTGCCGGTGTCGAGCATCACGCCATCGATTGGCACGACCACATCGGCGCCGAAGGGCGTGGGGCCGGTCCTGCCGAAGCTGTCGGTCGTCTCGGCGAGCACCCATCCCTTGTCGTCGGGCGTGGCCGCGGGCGGCGCGAAGCCGTCGTTGATGCTGCCGTGGATGTTCAGGTCGCCAGCGGCGCGGATCGACAGCACGCCCGGCTCGCCGAAGCCGCGCCGCGCGGGGTCGGCACGGTTGGCATCCGGGCCGTAGCGGTAGCCCGAGAGATCGATGTCGCCCAGGACCGTGAGGGTGCCGTTCGGATTGATGCTGGCGTTGCTCACGATCTCGACGCCCGGGCGCAGGCGCCAGCCATCGAGGCCCGCGAGGCGGGAAGTGAGTGCGGTGTTGGCCAGCGCCGCGTCGACGAACGCGCCGCTTTCGACGTCGATGCCATCGAGATAGGCCTGCGTGATGAGCTGCGGCTGATAGCCCGAAACGTCGGGCAGCCCGGCCAGCGGCGCGTCGTCGTAGCTGCGGAAGGCATTGACGGCGATGGTCTTCGCACCCTGGATGAGCGGCCGGCCCTCGACCGTGAGCGCGACATCGTTCGCGCCGGTTCCGCTGCCGCCCGCGCCACCGCCGCCGGTACGCCGGGCATTGAGGTCGAGCGTGCCGCGCGCGCGGCCGTCGTTGAGGCCGGGGCCGCTACCCATGGGCACGTCGGTGCCGGCACGCAGGTCGATGCGCGCGTTGCTGCCTAGCGTGAGCATGCCGTCGCGGCTGGTCAGATCGACGATGGCACGGTTGGGGCTGTCGATGATCTTGCCGTAGCTGTCCACGCGCAGCCCCGTGGCGTGCGCGTCCAGCGTGCCGTCCACGCGCAGGTCGCCCCGGGCGGCGAGCCGGATCGTGCCGACCTGCTCGCCGCTCGCGTCGATCCGGCCGTCCACGCGCAGGCTGCCGCCGTCGAGCACGATCGTCACCTCGCGCGCCTTCACGCCGTCGCCCACCGTCAGGTCGCCCTGCTTGATCTGGAAACGGCGCGCGCCGAACACGCTGCCCGCATTGAGGCGTTGGTTGAGACCCGCGAAGTCGGCCACGGTCTGCGCCCGCACGGTCAGCTCGCCCGCGCCGTAGGGGACGAGCGTGCCGCCGGCGTCGTAGCGGCCGCTGCTGCTGCCGCGCAGTTCGCCGCCGAGATCGACACGGCCGGCGCCGGCGCCAAGCGCGCTCGCCTCCACCGTGCCGGCGCGCTCGTTGACCGCCGAGACGTCGATCACGCCGCCCGCCGCCTGCACGATGTTGCCCGCGGCGCTCGACAACACGAGGTCGCCGCCCCAGCTGTACTTGTCGACGTCGAACAGCGCGACCTTGCGGCCGGAGAGATCGATGCGCGAGGCCGCGCCCAGCACGATGTCCTCCGTGGCCGACAGCACCAGCCGGCCCGAAGGCAGCACCACGTTGCCGTCGACGTCGATGCGCCGGCCCTTCAGTTCCAGCGTGGCGCCCAGCGCGTCGCCGGAGGCTGCAGCGCCCTGCGACGCGGCGGCGATGTCGATGGCGCCACCGGCCTCGATGCGCATCGTGGAAGCCGCGTCTCCGGTGAGCAGCGGCGTGCCGATGTGCAGGTTACCGCCCTCGCGGGCATAGCCCTCGCCGGGGGTGTAGGCCCCCTGCCGTTCGAACACGGCCAGCGTGCCCTTGCCATTCGAGGTGACCTTCTCGCTGGCGTTGAGCCGCACATCCGAAAAACCCAGCGCGAGCCGTGCGTCGGGAATGGCGTTGTCCGGCTTCGAATTCGGCCCTTGGCCCAGCACGATGGAGCGCGCCGAAATGTCGAGCGTGCCGGCACCCAGGAGGTCGCCCATCGGCGCGCCGGGTACGGCCTCGGTGCCGGTCCAGACGAATTCGCCGGCGCGGATCGCGGCGACATCGCCTGCCGCCCCGTAGCCATAGATCGCCGGCGTGCCGAGCATGAGACGGTCGAGGCGTGAGGCGTCGAGGTCCACTGCGCCGAAGATGTTCACCGCATCGCGCGCGTTGAGCACGAGCGTCTCCAGCGCTGGCGCGCCGGTGGCGGTGTTGCCGGCCAGCAGCCGGTCGAGCCGCGCCTGGTTGAGCTCCAGGCCACGCGGCAGGTGCCCCGCGGCGCTTGCGGCGGCAATGCTCGCGTCCTCGCCGAAATTGACCGCGGCGAGCGCCAGCACGAGATTGCGCGTGCCGTACGAGACGTTGTCGGCCAGCGTCAGCGTGCCGTCGGTGGCGACGGCGATCGTGCCCTCCGACAGCAGCGTGGTCGTGCCGCTGCAGGACGCGCTCACGCACCGGCCGATGTCGATGGCGCCGTTGCCGGCCACGCCGTTGCTCGGCACCGCAAGCTGCAGGTTGAACCAACCGTTGGACAGGGCGAGCACGCCGCTGCCCTGGAACAGGTATCCGTCGCTCGAATCGAAGCTCGCACGGCCCCGGCCGATGGTGCTCAACGATGCGCCTTCCTCGATCGTGAGCGAGTTGCCCACGAGGACGATGTCGGAAGCCGAGAGTCGGGCACCGCTGCGCACTGTCAGGGCGCCTTCGCCCTGGATGTCGGCGATGCGGCCGCGCTGCCCGTAGGTGGTCACGATGCGGCCATTCAGCATCAGCCGCGGCGCGGCGAGACGGTTCAGCTCCGCGTCGTGCACGGAAGCTCCTGGCAGGTCAGCGGTTGCGGGCTGGCCCTCGGCCAGCACCTCGCTGAGGTTGCTCACGCTGACAGTTCCACCGAAGCCCTGCGTACCGGCCTCGGCCGCGAGCCGGGCCTCGCCATTGAACGTGAGCCCCGTGCGCACGGCGTCGTCGCTCTTCGGCTTGTCCAGGAAGATGTCGAGCGACTTCGCGTCCGAGGTCAGCATGCCGCGCATGAAGCCGTACCGCGCCGCATCGGCCAGCACGAAGCTGTTGTAGTCGGTCTCGTTGTAGCTCGCGTAGGTGCGCACCTTGTTGGCCGGCGTGACGACGATGCGGTTCGGCATCGCCTCCCGGATCGAGGTATTGGCCACGCCGAGGTAGCCGGCCGCCACGTAGGTGCCGTTGCCGACGGCGGTGGCTGGCAGGCCGGCATCGCCGGGCCGGCCAGCCGCGCCGATTTCCACCCGGAACGCACCGGGCATTAGCGCGTAGTTCGACGGCATCAGGGTGTAGGTGCCGGCGGGCAGGCCCGGCACGCCGGGCGGGATCGTCACCTGCTGGCCGATGCCGGGCGCGCCGAAGCCTGAATCGGGCGCGACCGGCGCATAGCGTGCGGCGCTGCCGGGCACGATCGCATAGACGGCATTGCCTGCGCTGCTGTAGCCGTTGGCCGGGTTGGCATTGGCAAGCGGCGTGGACAGGATGTCCACCGAGCCGCCGCGCCCCGCGGTGAACCCCGCGCCGCTGAGCGTGCCGCCGCCGGACAGATCGAGGACCGCGCCCGGCTGCGCATTGACGTGGCGGGCAGACAGCCCGATCCCGTGCAGGTTGCTGTCGAAGCTTTCCGGCGTCACCTGCTTGCCGGCATAGAGATAGCTCAGGCCATCCACCGTGCCGCCATAGGGCATTTGCAGGCCCGCCGCGCTCACCGAGGTGATGCTGCCCGGCAGCAGGACCACGCGCTCCGTCTTCAGGCTGGGTTTGCTGCCCTCCGTTCCCAGGGTCAACCGACCCAGCGGGGCGCGCACGATGCCGCCTTGCTCGACGGTTTCGGCGCTCAGGGTGAGGGTGCCGAATACAGAGTCGGGCATGGCGACATCGCCACTGCCGCTGCGCCGGATGGAGAGCACGCTGCCCGGTGCATAGCCCGAGACGCTGTTGACCGGATCCGGCAGGCGATAGCCAGCCGTGATCGCGGCGCTCGCGCCCGTCGCCGGATAGATCTGGGCCGCCGTGAGCGTGAGGTTGCCGGGCGTTGCCAGCTCGGTGGTGACCGAGCCCGACAGGCCACGCGAAGGCAACCCCGACAGCAGGCGGATGTCGCCGCTGCTGGCGATGTCGATGTCCGCGAAGCCGCGGCGACCCACGGTGTACGAACTGCTGCGCAGGTTGATGTCCGCATTGACACCGAAGCCCACCCGGTCGCGCACGTCGATCAGGTCGGCCTGCACCGAGAAGCTGCCGTCGGCCGACTGTTGCGAAGGCCCCTTGCCCCAGATGGCCGAGGGCAGGGTCATGCCGTCGCCGGAGGGGATGCGCGTCACCCCTGCGAGGCGCACGTATGGCGCCGCGAGCGATACCGTCGACCCCGCGGCCGCGTTCTCTCCGTGCGCGTAGCTGCCCGCGTACAGGCGCAGGCTTTCTCCCATGTGCAGGCTCACGTCGCCATCGAAGCTCAGCGGGCCGTGCACCAGCATCGAGAGGTTGTCGAAGCCGCCGGCCTCGATGCGATCGACGCCGATGCGCGCGCTTCCGGTCAGCAATTGCTTCTTCGCATCGGACTGGCCTTGCGCCGCCGCGATGGGGCTCTCGCCCTGCGTCTGCGCAAGCACCAGTTCGCGATGACGCAGCAAGTTGCCGCTGGTCGTCGCCGTGGGATAGCTCGCCGATTCGAGTGCCAGCGCGAGCGTGCCGCCCGCGGCGCCCTCGCCACCCGACGCCGCGCGCAGCGTGCCGTCCAGGTACAGGCCATGGTCGGACTTGAGAATGATCGAGCCGCCACTGCTGTTCACCGCGATAGGGCTCGCCGCGCGGCCACCGCCGTCGAGCATCGCGCTGGTGCCCGATGCATCGAGCAGCGCGCCGGGCCGCACGACGATGAAGGCTTCCGCCGCGCTGGCCTCGCCGGTCTTCTCCCAGTCCAGCGTTCCACCGATGCTGATCGTTCCGCCATCGGCCACGCGGCCGTAGAGCCGGCCGAGGGTGTCGCGCGCGGTCGCGGCGCGCGCCGCGACGTCGAGAACCGCGCTGTCACCGATCCACACCAGGCCGGGCGTGCCGGCGGTCCCGTTGCGGGGACGGTCGATCGCGATCGTGCCGGAGGGCGCACTGAGCCTGCCATCGACCGTGACATCGCGCCCCAGCAACGTGATCGACTGGCCAGGATCGACCTCTATCGCCGCGCCGGACCGCACATCGACCGGACCGCCGGCAACCAGCGCCGTGCCTGAGCCCGCCGTCGATTGCAGCACCAGGCTGGCACCGCCGCGCTGCGTGAGCACGCCACTGCGCGGGTCTTCGGCCCACAGCGGTGGGGTCCAGCGCTCCAGCATCTCACGCGGATCGCTGCCAGTGGCGAAGGTTCGCGCCGAATCGGCCACGCGATAGACCGGCATGCGCACGTCGAGGTGCGCGTTGTCGGCCACGACGACGCCCAGCCGGCCGTTGATGTCGTAGCGGGCAAAGCCCGACTGGAGCAGGGAGGGATCGACAGACAGGCCGGCCCGCACGGTCACCGGCTGGTTGAACACCGCGCCGGCCGCCACGCGGGAGCCGCTCGTGAGCGTGAAATCGGCGGGCGCGATATTGCCTGCGGCGACCGTCACCGTTTCGGGCAGGATCATGATGCCGTTCGGGAAGACGTTGGCCGGAACCACGTAGCTCGACGGGAAGGCCTCTGCGCCAAAGCTGCTGGTGATGATGAAGCCCGCCGGTAGCGTGGGTCGCGTGCCTTGCGAGGTCACATCGAAGAACATGGGCACGCCATTCAAGGTCCCGCTCACGCGGTAGCCCCCGGAGCCGGTGGCGTAGGGCGGCGTCCAGTCTGCGGCAAGGGTCAGGGCATAGATGCCCGCGCCGAATTGCGGCATCGTCCCGATGGCCTCTCCGGGGTTCGCACGCAGGCGCTCATACCTGTAGTCTGTCGGCAGGACTTCTCCCGCCCGCACCTGGTAGTCCTGCAGCAGGATCAGGTCGGTGGTTGCCGATACCCCTGTGCCCAGCGTGCCGTCGATGCCCGGTGTCTGGCCGCCGACGGCAATGGCCGTGCCCGATGCGATGCGCAACGTACCGCCGCCGTTGACCCCGTAGCCGCGGATGTCGCCGTCGATCGTGAGAAGACCATGCGTCGACGGTGCCGCGAACTGCATGTCCGCAAGCAAGGTGACATCGCCGCCACGGCCTCCGCGTGTCTTGCCATTGGCCAGCACCGCCGCGCCCGACGACACATCGATCGCCGTGCCCGCCTGCAAGCTCAGGTCGCCGGTGGTGCGGATGTCGACCCGGCCGCCATCGAGAAAAGGCAGGCCGCGAATGTCGGACGGGTCGCTCTGCAAATTGGTCCACAGGCCGCGCGCGTCGAGCACGGCATCCTTGGCGATGACGACCCTGACCGGCTTGTCGCCAAAGGCGGGCATGTCGCCTTCGAGCGCGCGGCCGGTGGCGCTGTCGACCTGCGTCCTCACATTGCCCAGCGCAATGCTGCCGCCGCGTGCCGAGAGGTTCGCGTTCACGTCCACCTGCGGCGCATGCAGCGCAATGCTGCCGCCCGGAACGACCGACAGCGCGCCATCCACCGTCACGTTGTCCCTACCCGCCGCGAGCAACGCACCCAGACCCCAGCCGTTCAGCCGTTCGCTGTCGATGTACAGCGCGTCGCGGCTTGCTTGCGGCAGCGGCCCGCCAGGCGCCAGGCCCGCGCTCATGTCAGGCTGGTCGGTTCCGAACACGATGCGGTCCAGTGTCGGCGCCAAGTTGTGGAACACGCCGGTAGGTCCGTTCTTCGAGTCGTTGTTGAATGCCGTGGCATAGCTGCCCAGCACCAGTTGCCCCGCCAGCGCTGCCGCGTTGTGCGACTGCGCGTAGCCGTCCAGTCCCTCGTCGCGCTTCGTGGCCTGCCCCGGTCCCTGGTACGCCACGGCCGTCACGTCGCCTTCCAGCACCGCCGCCTGCGTCGACACAACCAGTCGCCCCGCATCGCGACCCACGGTGTAGCCGTTGTCCATCCGCTGCTGCGGCCCGATCAGCGGGTTGTAGAAGTAGCCGGTGGTCTTGTCGCCCCAGCGCTTGTGGGCGTCTTCATAGCCCTTGTAGAGCCCCGTGTAGACAATGTCCGCCGGCGCGTTCGACACCTCGTACAGCCGCCCATCCGCACCTTTGAGCCAACTCTGGCGGATCATCCCGGTCTGCACGTCCAGCGTGCCGCCCGAGATGTTGATGTTGGAGCCCGTCTGCGTGACCAGCTCCGCACCCGAGAACACCACGCTGCCACCCTGCGCGGCCCATTCGCCGGCGGTGTGGCCCTGCAGGCCCAGGTAGCCGCCCACCTCCAGCAGGCCACCCGGGGTGTACCAGCGCTCGGTGTCGTAGCCGCCCACGCCGGCGGCCACGCGCAGCAGCTTGCGCCGGTCGATCCACACGTTGCTGTTGTTCAGCATCGTGGTGTCCCGGTTCAGCGGCGCATCGCGCTGCTCGTTGCCCTGGATGTTGATCTGAACGTTGTTGGAGGCCATGGCCACCTGCACGCCAACGGCGCCGGAGACGTCCAGCCGCGCGCCATTGGCCACGGTGCTGCGTCCGGTGCCGGAGCCCGAGGTGCCGCCCGCGCTCACGGCGATCTGCCCGCCGGTGGCCAGAGTGGTGGAGCCGCCCTCGAACAGCACGCTGCCGCCCGAGACGATCTCGATGCGCGACTGGTCGCGCCGGTCGTCCAGGCGCGCGAGGTTGTCGAAAGCGTCGGCCGCGGCAATGCGCCGGGCCAGGTCCTGCCTGGCCGATTCGGCGATCAGTGCATCGCGCTGGCTGTTCAGTGCAGTACGGCCGTTCTGGTCGTCGATCAGCACCGCGTTCACGGCCCGCGCGGTGGTGGTGACGCTGCCCCGCGTGTCGCCGGCCGAGTTCAGCAGATGGATCGTGCCGCGCGCGTCCACGGTAGTGGTGGCGACGGCGACGCCGTCCTGCACCACCTTGCGCCCCGCCAGCGTGATGTCGCCCTCGGGGGCCTGCAGCACGCCAGTGTTGATTACCTGGCCGGCCGTGCTGTCGGGGTTGAACTGGGGCGCGACCTCGTTGCCGCGCGTGGTGGAAGCCTGGTTGGAGGCGGTGCCTTGGCCGGCGCGCACGATGAAGAAGTCACCGGCGGCCATCTGCACCTGCCCGCGCGGGGTGGTGATGGTGCCGGCGTTGTTCACCTCCTTGCCAAGCAGCAAGGCATAGCCGCCGCCCTGTTTGACGGAGGTGGGGGCGGTGGTGTTGATGCGCGCACCCGCCTCGACCTTCACCGCGCCGCCGGCATCGGTGAAGCTGGGGACGTAGGCGCCGTTCTCCTGGGCGCTGTAGATGCCGCGGGCCTTGAACTGGTCGTCGCCGATCTTCGCGGCCGCGGCCACGAGGTTGCGGGTGTCGACCTGCGCCGAGCCCGAGAACACGATGCCGTTGCGGTTGGCGATGAGCACGGTGCCATCGGCCTTGATCTGGCCCTGGATCTGGCTGGGACGCGCCTGCGGGTCGTTGACGCGGTTGAGCACGGCCCAATCGGCCTGCTGCTTGAAGTCGACAGTCGTGCGCTTGCCGACGTTGAAGGTTTCCCAGTTGAGGATGGCGCGGTCGCCGGTCTGCTGGATGGTGACGTTGGTGCGCCCGTCAGCCTGCTGCGACTGCTGCGGGGCGTTGGCGTTGAGCCAGCCGGCGGTGAGGCTGTTGGTGTCGACGCGCAGGCCGCCATCGGCCAGGCCGTCGGGCACCGAAGACGGGTCGCTCTGCGCGGCGCGCCGCGCCGCGTCCTGGGCAGCTTGCTGGGCGGCGATGGCCTGGGCAGCGATGTTGAGATTGCCCAGCGAGCGTTGCAACTGCTGGCTGGCCTGCTGCTGTTGCGCAGCAGGGTTGGTCAGCGTGGACGCGGGCAGGCCGTTGGGCAGGCGGCCGGTGGCCATGGCCTCGCTCTGCGCCATGTTCTTCTGGGCCATCCAGCCGGCGCTGAAGGCGCGCTGCTGCGCATAGGCGTTGCCGCCCGCCACGCTGCAGGCAGCGAGCAGCAGCGCAACAGCGCGTGCAAGAGGGTCGAGGGGGGCGAAAAGGGCAATTGCCGCAGAGGGCGTTCCGCCCGGGCCGCGACGGCGTGCGCGGCGCGATCCCGCAGCAGAAGAACGCGAACGAAGGGAGTGCGGATTCAGGACCATGATTGCCCGGGGCGATGCTGCGTAGGGAAGACGTCGGAAGAAGTGCCGCGCCCTGGGGCGGCGGCGCGGCGGGAAACGGTTCGCGTGCCACTTGCGCGGCGTGGCCTTCGCGGCGCGCGCTGCGCCGCGGCGCACGCGGCCGGCAACAGGGCCCGCCACAGCGCGAGGGCTTCGCGCCATGCCTGTGCATGCACGGCACTGCGGCCGCACCAGACCTGCAACGCGAACGCCTCCGCCTCGCTGGCGCGGCGCCGGTTCAGGCGTACGAGCCAGTCGAACGCTTCGCCGAGGCAGGCGTCGTGTCCTGCGGTGGGGCGATCGTCACGGGGTGTCGGTTCCATACCCCATGACGAGCCTGCGCGCGACAACCCGTAAATTATTTGAAGCCGAGGCGGTGCAGCTTCGGGCCTCGCAGCACGCAGGCAACCGGCGCGCGCTGCTTCTTCAACTCAGCACCACGATGCCGCCCGGCAGGCTGCGCATGCGGGCGCCATACAGTTCGTGGATCATCGCCGGCGCGTTGTCGATGCTGCGCAGCGCGATCTGCATGCGCACCTGCGTGCGGCCCAGTTCGTCGTTGCGCAGGAAGATCTTGCCCGGCCGATAGCGGTTGATCTCGGCGATCACCTCCGAGAGCTGCATGCGGTCGAAGGACAGCACGCCGGTGCGCCACGCGCCCACTCCCGCCAAGTCGGCCCCTACCGGCTCCTGCATGCCGGACTTGTCGTAGAAGAGCTGGCTGCCTTGCTCGAGCATCCGGCGCTGTCCGGCCACCGACACCGTCACGCGGCCTTCGAGGCAGGTCACGCACACCTGCGGTCCGGTGTAGCGCACGTTGATGCGCGCAACGCGCGCCTGCAGCCGCCCACCGCCCGCATCGACGAAGAAGCTGGCCGAGCCGTCCAGCGCGATCTCGGCCTCGCCTGCCACCAGTTCCAGGCCGACAGTCTCCGCACCAGCGCCACCGCCCGTGCCGACCCGGTTGATGACGGTCTGCGTGTTCATCTGCACGTTGACATCCCGGCCCAGCGCGAGCTGCCGTTGTTCGCCAGTGCCCGTGCGGTAGTCGGCGGCCAGCTCTTCCACCGAAGGCCACAGCCCGAGCGGCGGATACACCGCCACCACGCCCGCGGTGACCGAGGCCGCCACCGCGCCCCCCAGGAAGGCACGGCGCCCCGGCGATTGCAGCGCATGCGACATGCCTTGCCATGAGAAAAGGCGCGCCGGCTTGCGCGCCGGCAGCGCCAGCCGCGCGGCCTCTTCGGCCAGCAGCGGATCGAGCGACGACCACACGCGCATGGTTTCGCGCCACGCCTGGGCGTGCGCGGCACTGCGCGTTGCCCACTGGCGGAACGCATCGGCGTCGGCGCGCGTGGCTTCGCCCGAATGCAGGCGCATCCACCAGGCCTGGGCCTGGTGCTGCAGCGAGCCGAGCTCGGTTTCCGTAGGGGACATGGCGTTCATCAGTATCTTCTCGGGCCGCTGAAGTGTCCACGCTGGGCCGCCTCCACATGCGGCAGATGCTTCTTGCAGTATTCGAGCGCGGCGCGCAGCTCTTTCTCGACGGTGCTCAGCGACACGCCCATGTGCTGCGCGATCTCGCTGTTGAGCCGCCCGTCCACCCGCGCCGCCACCAGGATGGCGCGGCGCCGCGCGGGCATGCGTGCGAGCACGTGGCTCAATGCGTCGACGTCGCTGCGTGCGCTCGCAATGCGCTCGGGGTCGGCCGTCTCGTCGACGATGTGCACCAGCGCATCGATCTCGCCGCGCACCAGCAGCGCGTTGTCCTGCCGGTAGCGGTCGACGGCGATGTTGGCGGCCATGCGCAGCAGATAGGCATCGGGGTTGTGCACCACGTTCGCATTCATCGCGTTCGGCGCGTTCGCTTCGCCCGCGGAGGTTGCCAAGCGCAGCCAGGTCTCCTGCATCGCGTCGGCCGCGTCATCGCGCGAACCGACGATGCGCTCCAGCTTGCCGCGCAGCTCGGCATAGCGTGCGACCACGCGCGCACGAAGGCTGGCCGAGAGGCTCTGCCCTTCGTTCATGGCGCACGTCCGATCGCGCCCAGCGGCGGGCAGGCCGGCTCCGTGTCCGGGCCCTCCGGCAGAAGCAGAATCACGAGCGGTTGCGGCAACGACGGCGGCGGCGGGCTGCCTACCGAAAGCGTGCGCACTTTGCGCAGCACCGCGGCATCGCGGCTGGTCTTGCCGGTCGTGCTCAGCAGGCGAAAGCGCTCCGCCATGCCGTGCCCGTCCAGTCGCAGCTGCAGCGCGAGGCGATAGCCGCCCGGGCGCGTTTCGGCCGCATCGCACAGCGAAGCGCGCAGGGCCTGCTGTACCTGGGCTGCATAGGACTGGTGCAAGACTTCTCCTCCCTGAAAACCCGATTCCTCGTACGCCGACGCATCGCCCCCCGGCGTTGCTGCAGCAGTGCCGGACGCACGTGCGGCCCGGATCACCACCGACGATGCCGTCGCATAACGCGCCTCCAACCCCGTGCCGGCCAGCATCGTCTCGAGGGCCTGCAGCGCGGTGAAGGTGCCGAGCACTGCATTCGCCGGGCGCTGCGCCTGCTCGCCGTCGAGCAGAACGTCGAGCCCCGTGAGACGGCTGTAGACATCGATGGCATCGCCGAGCCTCTGCGCGGCAATGTCGAATTCGATCTGTACGGCGGACGATGCCGCCGTCGCTGTTGTTGTTATGGATGCCGAACGCGCCGGCTGTGCTTGCGCGCCGCGCGGATCGGGCAACGTGGCCAATCCGGCCAGACACCAGGCCAGTGTCAGCACACTGACCGATGTCGATTTCGCTGTCATACCGGGTAGGCGCACAGGCCACAGAGTTGCCGCATCTGCCGGACGACCGAAGCCGCCCCGACAGACCGTGGACTACGTTAGCGAGTGGTAGTGACGTTCCCATGACATTTGCAAACTGGCATTGACACTGCAGGATCGCGGCTCGCATGCACAGGCAGAAGCCCCGAGGGCTCGGACCACGCTTGGGCGCGGTCGTCGTCCTCGGGGCTGCCTGGGCGACCGGGCTGCCGCGGTGGGCAGTCCGGTCGCAAGTGGCGAACCGACGCGCGATCAGTTCGTCAGCGGACGGCCGACGGTGTTGCAGACGTTGGGGTTGCCGATGGCCAGCGAGCTGGTCGAGGTCAGGAAGCTGTCGACGATCTTCTGCTTCCAGTTGTTGCCACCGGGGTTCGGCAGCGGCAGCGGAGCGGGCAGATTGACCATCTGGTGAGCCGTGATCGCGGCGTCGTATGCAGTGCCGGTCAGGTTGGTCACGACGTCCTTGATGCGCTGCGTGATCACCGGATCCTTGTAGCACTGGTTCACGATCAGGTTGGTCGTGCCGAAGATCGGGTACTGCGTGCTCGACAGCACATAGGGCGGCACCCACGACAGCGGGTTGTTGGCGGCCGTCGTGCCGGCGGTCGGCAGGGCTTGCGTGGCGAGCGCTGCGCGGATCGAGGTGTCGACTGGCAGGAAGCCGTTGATCTTCGAGATCAGCGTGGTGGCGCCCGGGTTGTAGACCGAATCGGGGCTCAGGTAGCCGATGCGGCCGTCCACAGCCATCGCAGCAGCCATGCCGCTGCTGCCGGTGACGGATTGCCAGTTGGCCGGGATCGTGCCGACTTCACCGGCGACGACCGCGGTGAAGGTGCTCGACACTGCGAAGTTGGAGCCGGACGGGTTGCAGGCAGCCACCAGGTAGCGGGCCAGCAGTTCCGTGGTACCGCTGCTCTCGCCGCGATATGCCACGCTGACTGGCGTGGTGTCGCTAGTGCCGAGCACCTGGCCCCAGGTCTGGCCGCCGGTCTTGTTGCCGTAGATGGCGCACATCTGGGCATTCGTCAGGTTCAGTGCGGTCACGCCGGTGCGCTTGAAGGGCACGAGCACGGCGGTGCCTGCGAACGGGATCTGGATCAGGCGCCCCCAGGCCGAGAGGTGCGCGCTGTTGTAGTTCGCCAGTTCGGTCGTCGACAGGGCGGAATCGCTGCCGGCGAAGTGCACGGACTGCGAGGCGCCCCATGCCGGCGTGCCGGTCACCGATTCGTTCTTGAACGCGGTGGCGTTGTTGTTGATGAACGCAGTCTTGCCGCCGCCGCTGCCGGTGCCGGTGTAGCTGTAGTTCAGGTTGCCGACGCCGCTGGGCAGGATCTGGTCGTAAAGCACTTCCGGCAGGGTCGCACCACCACCCACCGCGATTTGAGCTGAGGCTGCACCAGCAGCCAGAAGACCCGCCACCATCACGGTCGCCATGGCGACCGGCTTGAACATTGCACGCATTGGGAAACTCCTTTGCATTGACCAAAAAAGAATTGAGCTGCCAGAGACAGGGTGGTCTGTCGATCGAACCTTCCTGCCTCTTCGCTACCTGTGCCGCCTCTGTGGCGACGCTTTTGATCTTGCTTTTCGCGAGTGACAGCAGGCGGAAAAAAGCTCGGGAACTCGGCCACAAAAACTCCCGAACACGCCGCGCTTTTTGCGCGCGATGTTCGGGAGCTTTGTTCAGCGGACCATCTGGTTGATCTCCATGATCGGCATCAGCACGGCGAGCACGATCACCATCACCACGCCTCCCATGCCGACGATCATCAGCGGCTCGAGCATCGTGGTCAGCCGCATGGCGCGACGCTCCAGATCTCGGGAGAGGTTCTGCGCCGCACGCTCGAACATGGCCGCCAGCGCGCCCGTCTTCTCGCCGCTGGCCACCAGATGCACGAGGTTCGACGGAAAAATCTTCTGCGCTTTCAGCGCCGCGGCGAGCGGCGTGCCCTCCTTCACGCGGCCCGTGGCTTCGAGCACGCAGCGCCTGATCCATTCGTTGCCCAGCGTCTGCCGCGCGGCCTCGAGCGCACGCAGCAGGGGCACGCCTGCATCCATCAGGATCGACAGCGTGGACGCGAAGCGCGCGGTGTCCACGCCCAGCGCATAGCGGCCCACCAGCGGCATGCGCAACACCAGCCCATGCCAGCGCAGCCGCCGGGCCTCGTCGCGCAGCGAGGCACGGCCCAATGCCCAAGCACCCGCCGTCATGCCAGCAGTGAGCCAGCCCCATTCACGAACGAAAGCACTCGCGGCCAGCATGGCCCGCGTGATCGCGGGCAGTTCCTGGCGCGCCTGCGCGAAGGCGCCGATGACCTGCGGCACCACATAGCCCAGCAGGAACACCACGATGCACAGCGACACGAAGCCGACGATGGCTGGATAGATGAAGGCCGTGAGCACCTTGCTGCGCAGGCTGTCGCGGTTTTCCAGGTAGTCGGCCAGCCGCTCCATCACGCGCGCGAGATCGCCCGAGTCTTCGCCCGCGCTGACCAGTGCGCGGTAGATCTGCGGAAAGTCGCGCGGCCGTTCGCCCAGCGCATCGGCCAGCCGCATGCCGGCACGCACGCCGTCGCACACCGCGCTCAGCGCATCGCCCACGTGCTTGCGTTCGGCCTGCTCGATGGTGGCGACCAGCGCGGCCTCCAGCGTGAGCCGCGCGCCCAGCAGGCTCGCGAGTTCGCGCGTGGCCCAGCACAAGTCGGCCGCGCCCAGCCTGGGCTGGAGCCAGGCCAGCGCGCCGCCGCTGCCGGCTGCTTCGTGGATGTCGAGCGGCGTGAGCCCGCGCTCGCGCAGTTGCGCCCGCACCGCGCGCGCGGATTCGCCCTCGGTGGTGCCGCGCTGGATGTCACCGTTGCCGCTCGCGGCCTCGAACTCGAAGCGTGCCATTTCGCGCCTCCTATGCGTCGCGCGTCACGCGCATGATCTCCTCGGCGGTGGTCACGCCCTCGCGCACCCAGCGCTGGCCGTCCTCGCGCATGGAGCGCATGCCGTGCCTCACCGCCGCCGCACGCATGGCCTGCTCGTCGCCGCCTTCGTGGATCAGGCGCCGGATGTCGTCGTGCACCACGAACAGCTCGTGAATGCCGGTGCGGCCCTTGAAGCCGGAGTTGCCGCAGGCAGGACAGCCCACCGGCGCGTAGACGACGCTGCCATCGGGCTGTGGCCGCGGCACCTTGCACGCGGGGCAGAGGCGGCGCACCAGCCGCTGCGCCAGCACGCCCAGCAGCGAAGACGACAACAGAAAAGGCTCGATGCCCATGTCGCTCATACGCGTGACGGCGGAGACCGCGTCGTTGGTGTGCAGCGAGGCCAGCACGCCATGGCCGGTGAGCGAAGACTGCACCGCGATCTGCGCGGTCTCGAGGTCGCGGATCTCGCCGATCATGATGTTGTCCGGGTCTTGCCGCAGCGCCGCGCGCAATGCCGCGCCAAAGGTCATGCCGATCTTGGCGTGCACCGGGATCTGGCCGATGCCGGGCAGGTCGTACTCCACCGGATCTTCCACCGTGAGGATGTTGCTCGTGCTCAGGTCGAGCTGGCCGAGCGCCGCATACAGCGTGGTGGTCTTGCCGCTGCCGGTGGGGCCCGTGACCAGCACGATGCCGTGCGGCTGGCGCACCAGCCTCGTGAGCTCGGCCAGCGTGTCGCTCGCCATACCCAGGCGTTCGAGCTGCAGGCGCCCGGCGTCTTTTTCGAGCAGGCGCAGCACCGCGCGCTCGCCGTGCGCGGTGGGCACGGTGGACACGCGCACGTCGATCGGCCGGCCGCCCACCCGCAGCGTGATGCGCCCGTCCTGCGGCAGCCGCTTTTCGGCAATGTCGAGCTGCGACATGATCTTGATGCGCGAGATCAGCGCCGCGTGCAGCGCCTTGCGCGGCGCCACCACGTCGCGCAGCGTGCCGTCGACGCGAAAGCGCACCACCGAATGGGTCTCGAAGGATTCGAGATGCACGTCGCTGGCACCGTCGCGTGCGGCCTGCGTGAGCAGGGCGTTGATCATGCGGATGACCGGCGCATCGTCCTGCGCATCGAGCAGGTCGGTGATGGCGGGAATGTCCTGCATCAGGCGGTCGAGATCGACCTGCTGCTCCACCGCGCCGACCACCGAGGCGGCGTCGCCGGTGTCGGCATAGCTGCTGGCCAGCAGCGCGTCCATCTCGGCCTCGCCGACCTGCTGCAGCGGCAGTTCGCCCAGCAGGCGGCGGGCTTCGGCCACGGCCCAGCCCGGCGTGCGCGGGCACACGACGATGCACACGGCGCCTCCGCCCTCACTCCCACTCTCGGCCTGCACAACGATGCGCTGGCTGCGGGCCCAGGCATGCGGCAGCGCGGCGTGCGTGGTGACGGCGTTCAAGGCGACCCCACCAGCTCCGGCCGGTAGCCCAGCTCGCGCAGCACGGTGATGGCGTTGTCCACCGCCTGCGGATCGCGTGCGATGTCGGCTCGCACCAGGTTGCCCTCCCCGCCCGGTCCGCCCACGATGTAGGCCCCGATGCCGCTGATGCGTACCCGCTTGACGATGCTCACCGCATCCTGCTCGGCCTTCACGTCGGCGATCTGCACCACGGTGACCTTGTCGTTGGCACCGCCGTAGAGCGTGGCGGGGTCTGAATCCAGCGTCACGCCTGCCGGCAGCTGCGAGCGCAGCACGGGCGGCGGCGGCGCCAGCTCGGCCGGCGACTGGCGCACCGCGCTGGCCGAGGCGGTGGGCGGCGGCGGCTGCTCGCGCGTGCGGTCCCAGTTCTGCGGGCGCAGGTCGACCTCAGGCGCGCGGCCCACGGTGGGAATGCCCGAAGGAGGCAATGCGGGCCCGCCCACGTCGGGCAACAGGCCGTGCGCCACGGGCCGGACACGCCCTTGCTGCATGCGCATGAAGTTGTAGCGGTCGAGCGTGAGGCCGCGGCTCGCGTTCGCGTCGCGGATTACGTAGGGCCGCAGAAACACCATCAGGTTGGTCTTGACCCGCTGGCGCTTGTCGTAGCGAAACAGGTTGCCAACCACCGGCAGCGAGCCGAGACCGGGCACGGACTCGGTGCCGTTGGACACACTGTCCTCCATCAGCCCGCCGAGCACCATGATCTGCCCGTCGTCGACCAGGATGCTGGTGTCGAGCGCCCGCTTGTTGGTAACGATGCCGGCCGCACCCGAGGTCTGCTCGTCGATGCTGGAAACCTCCTGGTAGATGTCGAGCTTGACCGTGCCGCCCTCGGAAATCTGCGGGCGGATGTTGAGCTTCAGGCCGATGTCCTCGCGCTGGATGGTCTGGAAGGGGTTGGTGCTGCTGTTGCCGTTGGTGATGTACTGCCCGCTCACGAAGGGCACGGTCTTGCCAACGATGATGGAGGCCGGCTCGTTGTCCAGTGTCAGGATGTTGGGCGTGGAGAGGATGTTGGCGCCGTCCTTGTTCTGCAACGCGCGCGCGAGCATCTTGAGGTTGAGCACTTCGCCCACGCCCGGCAGCTTGACGGTGCCGTCGACGAAGCCGATGTTCAGGCCCCGGGGCATCGCGTCGATGGTGTTCTGTGCGTTCGCATTGAGCACGGCCGAACCGAAGTTGGTGCCGGCCTGCACCCGCCCGTTGCTGCCGCCCGCCATCCACTGGATGCCCAGCTCGGAGGCGTCGCGCTCGGTCACCTCGACGATCAGGCTTTCGACCAGCACCTGCGCGCGCCGCTGGTCGAGCATGTCGATCACGCGGCGAAGGCTGCGGTACATCGGCTCCGGTGCGGCAATGATCAGCGTGTTGGTGGTGGCGTCGGCCTGCACCGTGACGCCGCCCGCCGAGAAGGCGGTGGAACTGCTGCCGCCCGCTGCGCCTGTCGTGCCGGTACCGCGCAGGCCACCAGTGGCAGTTGCGCTGCCGGTGGCGCCTGTCGTGCCGCCCGTGCCGGTGCTGCGGTTGGCCGTGCTGTTCGCCGTGCCGCCGCTTCCGTTGTTCGCGTTTCCCGCGCCACCGAGCATGCCGCCTGCGCCCAGGGCCGCGCGCACCGAACCACTGCCGGTGGCCGATGCGTCCGGCGATTCGCCCGTCAGCAGCCCGCGCAGCACCCCCGCCAGGCGTACCGCCTGTGCATTGCGCAGGTAGACCACGTAGAGATTGCCCGGGTCGCTCTGCGCGCTTTCTAGCTTGGCGATCAGCTCTCGCGCGAGCGAGGTGCGCCCCGGGCTGCTCGAACGGATGATGATGCTGTTGGAGCGCGGATCGGCCAGCACCACGATGTCGCGCTTGCCCTTCTCGCCGCTGCCTTCGAGCAGTTCGGTGGCGAGCGCGGCGATGTCCACGGCCACGCCGTTGCGCAGCTTGACGACCTCGGAGTCGAGCGAGGTCGGGGTGTCGATGCTTTCGATGATGCGGGCGAGGCGCTCGAGGTTCTCGATGTGATCGGTCACCACCAGCGTGTTGTTGGCCGGATAGGCCGTGATGGTGTTCTCGGCCGCGATCAGCGGCTTGAGCACCGGCACCATCGCTTCGGCGTTCTCGTAGTTGAGGCGGAAGGTGCGCGTCGCCATGCCGCCGCCGGGGTTGCGCGTATTGACCGAGCCGCCTTGCAGCTTTGCGTCGGCCGCGGGCACGACGCGGCTCACCTCGCCCACGTCGACGATCACGAAGCCGCGCATGCGCAACGCCGACGACAGCATGTTGTAGGCCGTGGCCGAGGACACCTCGCCTTCCGACACGAGCGTGACCTGCCCCTTGACGCGCGGATCGAAGAGGAAGGTGCGGCCCAGGAAACGGGCCAGGGCCGAGACCACGGACGTGATGTCCGCATCGACGAAGTTCAGGACCACCTTCTCGTCCTTGCCGGCGCTGGCGGCCTGCGGCGTTGCCGCCGCGCGGCCCGCGGGCGGCGCAGCGCCTGCTGCGAAGCTGCACAGCCCGATGCAGCACGCCACGGTCCATCGGCGCATCGCTGCGCCCTTTAGCTCTCGAGTCACGGGCCATCCTTGTAGAGTTGGGTGGACTGCAGGTCCACCACGCCGCGCACCAGCCCTTGCGGGCCCGGGGCGGCTTCTGCGGCGCTGTCCGCGCGATCGAGGACAGCGCCGGTCACTTCGATGTCGCTGCGGGCGGATACCGCCAGCAACCACGAGAAAACCTTGTCCGCAGGTGCGGGCTCCGCGAACTCGATGCGCCATGCTTTCACGGGCGGTGTGCTGCCGGCACTCGCCGGTGCATCGGCCACCACGACCTGGATCCGGTAGAGCCCCTGCATGCCCGCACGGTCGAGTCCGGCCTGCGGCGATTCGCTCGGGCCAGCTCCGCCACCGCGCGCGGCGGGAACGCCTGCCAGCAGCCTGTCGAGCTCGGTCGACTGGGCCCGCATCTTCGGCAGCTCCTGCTGCCAGCGGGCGACGGTATCGAGCGCCGGCCGCGTCAGCACCAGCCACAGGAAGGCCAGCGTCACCAGGAGCGCGGCGATGCCCACGGCCAGACGATCGCGTGCGGACAGCGCGCGCCACCGGGCCATGCCTTCGCGCATCGATTGCTGCAGCGGGCGCAGGTGATCGAGAAGGGTCACCGCGCGTCCTTCTGGCGAGGGGCCGATGGTGCGGCCGGCTCGCTGCTTGCCAGCGCCGCCGTCATGCGCAACGCACCCGCATCGCTCGCAACGACCAGGCCCTGCTCCTTGGCCTGCGTCTGCAGCGCCAGCAACGCCTCGGCATTCGGCGCCGCGCCGTCGCGCCAGCGGATGCGCAGTTCTCCCGCCGTGTAGCGCAGCCCCTGAACCTGCCCGGCCGGGGCCTGCGCCAGCCAGCTTGCAGCCGCGCGCGAGAGCCCGGCGTAGTCGCCGCTGGCCGCGGCCTGCGGTGCACCCGCCGCGCGCGCCTCCAGTTGCTGGCGCGCCTGCTGCAAGGGGTTGACGACCACCGGCACGTCGGGAAAGGCGGCCTTGACCCGCGCGGCCATCTGCCGCTTCAGCGCCTGGCCCTGTGTCGCCAGCCGGGCTGCGTAAACGTTCAGCCCCGTCAGCCACACGGCGATGGCGATGACTGCCCAGCCGACGACAGGCCGTACCAGCGCAGCGCCGACAACGGCACTGCCGGCGGCCGATTCGCCCGCCTGCAAGGACCAGCCCCAGCCCTCGCCCGACCAGCGCGCCGAGGCGTCGCCTTCATCGTCATCGCCGGCCCATTGCACGGGCGGCAGCGCCGCATCGTTGCCTGCGCACGTCGCGAGACCGGCCCCGCAGTCCGTGCCTTCCGGCAGCCATTGCGCGAAGCCCTGGCTGCGCCCGTTGCGCACGACCAGCCAGCGGTCGACACGGCAGGCCGTCCAGCCTTCGGCCGGGCACGACAGGAAGGCAGCAGGAAGCTGCAGTTCGCGCACCGCCAGGCCATGCCGGCGCAACAGGTCCAGCCAACCGTGCATCGCAGGCTGGCCGATCCATGCCGCGGGCACGCTGCCATCGGGCGCGCGCGGGCCGAAGCCCGTCACCAGCGTGTCCAGTGGCTGCAGGGCGCAGGGCTCGATGGCGCCGAGCACGGCCGCGCGCAGGCGCCGGCCCGACAGCGGCGGCAAGGCAAAGCTGGCCATCGGCACGTCGCCGGGATGCAGGCAGGCTTCCAGCCGTTTCGGCTGGAACTCGCGGGCCACGGCATCCAGCGCGCGCGTGCCGCCGTCGTGCCACTTTCCGTCGGGTGCGCGCCAGCCGCAGCGCACCTCGACGTGCGAAGCCCCATCGCCCGGCCAGGGCGGCAACTGCAGGCGCAGCAGATCGACCTTCATACGCCCTCCCGCATCCACATCACGCGCGGCAGGGAGGCCTTGTCGTCATGCAGCAGGGCCACCTGCACGAACTGCGTGCGCCCGGTGCCCAGCACGCTGGCAACACGAAACCAGTTGCTGACCACGCCCATGCGCACGTCGACTGCATCGAGCCCGGGCAGTTGCACGCGGTTGACGAAGTCGCCGTTGTTGATGAACCACTGGCCCTTGTCTCGCGCGACCAGCAAGGCCCGCGCGCGGTCGAGCGAAAGCCCGGGCACGCCCGCGGCCACCAGTTCCGCGCGCGCTGTGTTCGCGTTGATCCACGTCCGCTCGGGCAGCACGGTCACGAAGGGCGCCAGCCTGGCGAGCAGGGCCGCATCCACGCCGGGCACGGCGAGCAGATCTTCCAGCGCGCGCAGCCGCGGCGCCTGCGCGGTGCGCGGCAGTTCCGGCGGCAGGCCCAGGCTGGTGGCCAGCTGCGCGGACTGCTCGCGGACCTCGTCGGGCACGACGCCTGAAGCCAGCTGCTGCGCATCGCCGAGGCTGAGGATGACGCGGCGCATGACGGCCTGGGCCTGCGGCGGGGGCATGCCCACCAGCGCGCAGAGCCGGGTGAACACCTCCGCCTCCACGGGGTCGATGCCCGCGTTGTCCACCAGGTTGCGCAGGTTGAACTTGCCCTGCTCGTCGGCGATTTCGCTGACCAGCAGGCCGCCATCGCCGGCCACCTGGCCCGCGGCCGGCCGCGAGAACGGCCGCGTCCACAAGCCATCGAGCCGCGTGGTCGGCTCCCGCAGGGCATCGGCGCGCAGCACGCGCTGCGCTTCGCCAATTTCCCCGCGCAGGAGCCAGCGCGCCTGCACGCGGAGCTGGTCGCCCTGCGTGGTGCGAATGAAGGCCGACTGCCTGCCCAGCAGGCTTGCGGCCAGCACCGCGATCACGGCGACGATCAACAGCGCGCTGACCACCGCCATGCCGTGCTGGTGCGCCATCGGCGCACGGCCTGTCCTGATTCGCACCGATCCGCCCACGGCAGCCACCGGCGCTACCAAGAGCCTATGTCGGCGTTGGCTTTCTCTCCGCCGGGCTCGCCATCGGCGCCCAGGGAGAACACGTCGATCTCGCCATTGGTGCCCGGATTCAGGTACTGGTAGGGGTTGCCCCACGGATCGGCCGGCAGGCGCTCCAGGTAAGTGCGCCAGTTGGCCGGCACCTTGCCGGTAGCGGGTTTTTCCACCAGCGCCCGCAGGCCCTGGGTCGAGCTCGGATAGGCGCCGTTGTCGAGGCGGTAGAGCTTCAGCGCCTGCATGATCGCGGCCACGTCCTGCCGGGCCGCCGTGGCGCGCGCCTGATCGGGCCGGTCCATCAGGCTGGGCACGATGAGCGCGGCGAGCACGCCGATGATGACGAGCACCACCATCAGTTCGATGAGGGTGAAGCCGCGTTGCAAAACGGAGGGGCGACCTGCGCGACAAGGGGCTGAACGTGCGGCCATCTTCCACTCCAAGAACAACGAAGAACATCAAAGGCAGTCAACCCGTTCATCGTGGCAGTGCCGCGTGTCAGTCCGATTGAAAATTCTCGGGAGTTCATCGG